>JAYZAW010000135.1:0-30573 GCA_036339495.1 Pseudomonadota bacterium
CGGCTTCAGCGCCAGCAGCAGGCGGATCGCGGGGAATTCCCGTAGCCGGGGCGTCGGCGGGGTGACCCGCAGCAGCCACCACAGCAGAGGCAGGGCCGCGCCGGCCACCAGCATCCACGGCGCGGCAAAAGCGAATGCCCCAAATTCCAGCATGGCTAATTTACCAATTCGGACAAATATTGATGCAAAGCAAGCAGCGCCGCTTCCGGCGGATGATCGGTATGGTGGGTCGCGAACGACCAGCCATGGGACCGCGCAAGATCGGACAGGGCGGTTCTATGCGCCTGCATCAGGGCGGCGTAGTCGTCGCGCACCATCTCGACGCGGCCGATCAGCGCATCGCCTTCGCCTTCCATGCCCTCAAACCGGACGCGGCCCCGGAACGGCAGGGTTTCTTCCGCGGGGTCGAGTACCTGCACGATATGCCCGGCCACGCCGCGCGTGGCGAACCCCCGGACGATGGTTGCGATGTCCTCAACCGGCGACAGCATGTCGCCGAACAGGACCAGCCGGCCGTATCGCGGCAGCGGTTCCAGATCGGGAAGGCTGGGTCCCGGCTCGCTCTCCTGTGCGATATTGTCGGCCAGCCGGTTGATCAACGCGCGGCCACTTGACGGCGGCGCGCCCGCGCCCAGCAGCGCAACCTGTTCGCCGCCGCGCACCAGCAACGACGCCAGCGCCAGCGTCAGCACGTCGACCCGTTGCTGTTTCTTCGGCAGATCGGCCGTCGATCGATAGTTCATGGACGCCGATGTGTCGCGCCAGATCCAGACGCTTTGCGCCGCGTCCCACTCATTCTCGCGGACAAATGTAAAGCGCGACTTGGCCGATTGACGCCAGTCGACGCTGTGAACTGGATCGCCCGGTTGTGTGCGGCGGAATTGCCAGAACGTATAGCCCTGACCGACCCGCCGGCGGCCATGAACGCCTTGGGCAACAGTGGTTGCAACCCGATCGGCCTGAACCATTATCGGCGGCAATTTGCCCGCCGCGCGTTCGGCGTCGCGGCGCACCGTCGCCGCATTGGCGGCGGCGTTGTTGCGCGAAAGGATTTTCAGGCCAGGTGCGCGCACAGCCGGTCGATGATGTCGCCGATCGTGACCCCGTCGGCCCGGGCGGCGAATGTCAGCGCCATGCGATGCCGCAGGATCGGCGGCGCCAACGCGATCACGTCGTCGATCGACGGCGACAGCCTTCCGTCCAGAAGCGCGCGCGCTCGCGTGGCCAGCATCAGCGCCTGCGAGGCGCGCGGGCCCGGTCCCCAGGCGACATGGTTCTGGATTTCCGGGAACTCGGACGATTCCGGCCGGCCGTTGCGGACCAGATCCAAGATCGCCAATACCACCGCGTCGCCGACCGGCACCCGGCGCACAAGATTTTGCGCCGCCAGAAGTTCCTCGCCGGTCATGACCTGTTCCGGCATTTCGTTGGCGGTTCCCGTCGTGGCCAGCAGCATGTCGCGTTCCGCCGCATCGTCGGGATAGCCAATATCGATCTGCAGCAGGAACCGGTCGAGCTGCGCTTCCGGCAGGGGATAAGTGCCCTCCTGTTCCAGCGGGTTCTGAGTCGCCAGAACATGGAACGGCGCGGGCAGCGGGTGATACTGCCCGGCCACTGTCACGCGGTGTTCCTGCATGGATTGCAGCAGCGCCGACTGGGTGCGCGGGCTGGCGCGATTGATTTCATCGGCCATCAGAAGCTGGCAGAACACCGGGCCATGAATGAAGCGGAACGACCGCGCGCCGCTGTCGCTTTCCTCCAACACCTCGGAACCGAGAATGTCGGCCGGCATCAAATCCGGGGTAAACTGCACCCGCTTGTCATCCAGCCCCAGCACCGCGCCGAGCGTCTCCACCAAGCGCGTCTTGCCAAGGCCCGGAAACCCGATCAACAGCGCGTGACCGCCGGCCAGCAGCGTGATAAGAGTTTCATCGATAACGCTTTTTTGGCCGAAAATGATCCGGCCAATTCGGTCCCGCGCCATTTCCAATCGGTGGCCGAGAGCTTCGATTTCCGCGGCCAGCCCGGGTGACGCCCCACTGGAGGATGATTGTGCATCCTGGGCCGCGTCGGATTCGTCGACGGGAGCGGGTGGTTCCGGGTTGGTTACGGGATCAGTCACGGGCGCCTCACCATTATGGAGTATCGCATCTTGCCGGACCCTTCACTTGGCAATTTCAACCTTGGCAATCTCGAAAGAGCCTTGGGCGAGGGCGAAACCTCCGCGGAAGCCGGGCCCGGCGGACCTCAGCTGTGCGGCGATATCGACATGCGCATCAGCCGCGACGGCACTTGGTTTTATCACGGATCGCCGATTGGCCGCAAACCGCTGGTCAAGCTGTTCGCGAGTGTCCTGCATCGCGATGGCGACGGCAAGTACTGGTTGGAGACACCGGCGGAAAAATGCGGAATTCAGGTCGATGACGCGGCCTTTTTGGCGGTCCAAATGGAAACCTCCCAAGCGGCCGGGGAACGGATCATCGGATTTCGCACCAATGTTGACGAATTTGTGACCGTCGACGCGAATCATCCCATACGAGTCGACACCGATATGGAAACCAACGAGCCGTCACCCTATGTATGGGTGCGTGACGGATTGGAGGCCTTGATCGCCCGCGCGGTCTTTTATGATTTGGTCGAGCTGGGCGAGGAACGGACGATCAACGGAGAAACCGTTTTCGGGGTGTGGAGCAGTGGTGTGTTTTTCCCCCTTGGACGGTTGGAAGAAAATTAATCTCAGCCAGGAACGACGGAGAGCCATTGCGTACCCGAATTTTAAACTCCTTTGATGGACCCGGTCGTTCCCGGCATCCCGACGATAATGACGCACCCTGGGTGCGCGGCAATGGCCGGGCGCACAGCGAAAACAATATCGTGCCCGCGGCGGTGCTGATCCCATTGGTCGACCGGACGGACGGCATGACCGTATTGCTGACCCAGCGCACCGCCCATCTCAAATCCCATGCCGGGCAGATTTCGTTTCCCGGCGGACGGGTGGAAGACAGCGACCTGACGCCCGAGGACACGGCGCTGCGCGAGACCGAGGAGGAAATCGGCCTGCCGCGCGCCCGGGTCGAACTGGTCGGACGGTTGAACGAACGCAAAACCGGCACCGGCTACCATGTGGTGCCGGTGGTCGGTTTGATTTTGCCGCCGTTCGAGCTGACGCCGGATCCCGGCGAAGTCGCCGAGGTGTTCGAGTTGCCGTTGGATTTTGCGCTTGACCCGGCCAACCATAAATTTGAGACCCGCGTCCGGGGCGGGATCGAGCAACAATTTTATGTGCTCCCATATAAGGATTATTACATCTGGGGGCTGACGGCGCGACTTCTGGTCAATCTTGCGGAAGCCTTGGATAGCTGAAGGAACGGGAATGGACAGCGCGGAAAAAATCGCGCCCCAGGACTGGATGTCGTCGCCGGACACGTTGGCGGTGATGGCGGCGCTGTCGGCCGACGGCGCGGTCGCGCGCTTTGTTGGCGGCTGCGTGCGCGATGCGGTGCTGGGGCGCCCGGTCAAGGATGTCGACATCGCGACCACCGAGAGGCCCGACACCGTGGTTGAGCTACTCGCGCGCGCGGGGCTGCACGCGATACCCACGGGCATCGCGCATGGCACGGTGACGGCGGTCGCCGGCGCGTCCCATTTCGAGATCACCACTTTGCGGCATGACGTGGAAACATTCGGCCGGCACGCGCGGGTCGCCTTTACCGATGATTGGCGCGCCGATGCCGACCGGCGCGACTTCACCATGAACGCCATGTTCTGCGATGCCGATGGAACGCTTTATGACCCGGCCGGCGGGCTGGATGATCTGCGCTCCGGCAGGGTCCGGTTCGTCGGCAATGCGCGCGTGCGCATCCAGGAAGATGTTCTGCGGCTGTTGCGGTTTTTTCGCTTTTTCGCCTGGTATGGCAGCGGGCCGCCGGATGAAAGCGCCCTTGCCGCCTGCGCCGAGTTCGCGCCGAGCCTGCCGGATTTGTCGGCCGAACGGGTCTGGGCCGAAACATCGCGCATACTGCTCGCGCCCGACCCGGCGCCGGTGGTCGAAATGATGGCCGAAAAGGGCGTGCTGGATCACCTGTTGCCGCGGGCGACCGCGCCGGCCCGGCTGGCGACCCTGGTGCGGCTGGAAAATGAGTTCGATCACCCCGCCGACGCGATCCGAAGGCTTGCCGCGATCCTCGAGGGTGATCGCGCAACGGCGATCGAGCTGGGTGGGACGCTGCGCCTGTCGCGCAAGGAATCCGGTCGCCTTGGCGACATTCTTGCCTATCGGGGCCAAACCAACCCCTGGATGGGGATCCGCGATCAACGGGCCATGATCTACCGGATCGGCGCCGATTTATTCCGCGATTTCGTCCTGATCGATGGGTCGGACGACGGCGACGACCGGTCCGAACTGTGGCGAACGGCGGACGACTGGTCGCCTGTCAGCTTTCCGCTCAAGGGCGTGGACGTGCTCGCTCTCGGCGTCCCGAAGGGCCCGGAAACCGGCAGGTATCTGACCGCCGTTGAAAACTGGTGGATCGCGGAAAACTTCCGCCCGGACCGGGACGCATGCCTGGCGCAGTTAAAAAAGCTTGTCAGCTAAACGTCCGGCAGAATCTTGCACATCTGTTCCAGGGTCAGCATTTCGCGCTGGTCGTCGTCGAGATAGGGCACGCCGATGCCGTATTCCGACCAGCGATCGCGAATCTTCTGTTCCGTCTCGGGCGGGATGACGTTGATCGGGACCATGCGGCGGCCGTCCCAATCCGGATTGGGTTCGATGTTCCAATTGCGGGGCGCGTCGATCAGCACCCGGGTCCAGCTTCCGGTGCCGTATCTGGGAACATCGATGGTGTTGTGCGCCACCGACGGATCCAAAACCGACCCGAAGGTTCCGCCAAAAGTCTGCAGCTGCCCTTCGCCCGCGTTGACGCGGAACCCCATGGCCCAGTCGAGCGCCTCCCGGTTGCGGATGTCGATGTCTTCCTCGACCACCATGACATTCTTGAAGAACCACTGCCCGGCGCTGGTGCCCCACAAAGCGTTGGCGACCTGCTGGGTGTGGCCGCGATAGCGCTTGTGAATTTGCACCACGATATTGCAGCCCGTGGTGACCGGCGGGATCCAGACATCGGTGACGTTGTCGACGCCGGCATCCTCCAGCATGTTCCACGCGATTGCCGACCAGGAATAGGCGCAGAGCGGCGAATCCTCGCTTGGGAATCCCGGTCGGGCGCCTTCCAGCGCGCCCCGCATGATGGGATCGTCGCGATGGGTAATGGCGGTAATTTCCATGACCGGTTTGCGGGATGGTTTGCCGCCGAGGTGTCCGGGGTAATCCGTGAACGGCCCTTCCATTTCGTAGGATGCCGGGTCCGGGTTGATATAGCCCTCGAACACGATCTCGGCGCTGGCCGGGACCTCCAGATCGACGGTTTCGCATTTCACCAGTTCCACCGGGCGACCGAGGATCGCGCCCATCATGTCCCATTCGCAAATATGTTTCGGGAATGGGCTTCCGGCGCAGAACGGCAGGACGTCGTGCCAACCCTGAACCACGGCCACGGGCATGTGTCCTTCCTTGCCCTTTGGCAGGTTGGCGTATTTGCCGAAATGGCCGCCCCAACCCTGGGTCGGCATGAGCAACGTGCCGATCCGGTTTCCGTCGAGGACCTGGCCGCGATAGAGCCCGATATTGGTGTGACCGGTCTCTGGATCGCGGGTGACCACGCCACAGAACGTATTGATATATTTCCCGCCATCGCTGTAATGCCACTTGGCGGCGGGGAATTGGTTCAGATCGATTTCGGCTCCGGTCAGGATATTTGATTTTACCGGCCCGTTTTCGACCGTCATCGGCGCGACCGGTTTGCGGTACACATTCTTGAAATGACGGACCAGTTCCTTGTCGGTGGCGTCGCGGGGCAGCCGCGCAAGTCGCAGAATCTGGTCACGGGCGCCGACGGCGTAGGTCAGCATTTGCGTGCAGATCGTATCCTGATAATCCTTGATGTTTTCAAGCAGCAATCCAGGTCCCTTGTGCGCCAGATTGGCCCTCGCCAGCGCGCCGATTTCCTCGTCCCAATCGACCTCCGCCTTGACGCGGCGCAACAGCCCGGCCATTTCCAGGTCGCGCATCCAGCTGCGCATGTCGGGGCCGTTGGATGCCGGCGGCGTGATCGGTTTCGTCTTGGCCGTTTTTTTTCGACGCCGTGCTTTTCACGCCGGCGGCGCGTTTCGCCGATGCTGGTTTCGCTTTCGCCCGGGTTTTGGGTTTGCCGCCCGTCTTCTGTTTGGCCATTGTTTCGTCCCTATTGGATCGGATCCGCCCCAATCTATGGCGGGATTTATTGATAAGTGATTGAAATCCGGCGTTTACTAATTTGCGGTCTTGACCAGCCGGCCCTTGACCGTGCGTACGCGTTCGCCGTCCTTGAGCCGGGTAAAGGTTAGTTGCATGCCGAGCCCCGACAGCGTGCGTTCATAGCGCTGCAACTGGTAAGCGCCGTTATCGCCGATCACCATCTGATAGACGATCATCGACTGGCCGTCGATGCGGGCCCAGCACATCTCCTTGCCCGAAATCGGGTCGGCGCTGGCGGCGGCGCGGAATATGCCGGGCCGGTTGGTGGGCGCGAATGCGCGGGTCGTCGATTTACGCTTGACCCTAGGCCTGGCCGGGTCGCCGCCGCGCCGGATCACGCTGGTCCAGGTGACCTTGAATCCGGCGCCGGCGGGGCGGATCACCACATCCATGTCCCGCGCGGTCACGGCGAAATAGATGCTGTCTTCATTTTCCGCCACGCCGCCGCCGGAATAGGTTCCAAAAAATGCCGACACCGGCAGGTCGGCGGCCCGTATCGGGTTCGGCGCGGTCAGGGCGAAAAACACAGCCGCCATCGAAACCGCCCGTTTCATCATTGTCTTCATATCGCCTCGTCCCGTTATGTCGGTTCACATGCTAGCATGTGATCATTGTCGGCCTAGGGCCATTTTACCTCCGGCGGCATGGACATCAGGATCGCTTCGGTATTGCCGCCGGTCTTGAGGCCGAACTGGGTGCCCCGGTCGTGCAGCAGGTTGAATTCCACATAACGCCCGCGCCGGACCAGCTGGTGTTCGCGCTGTTCGGCAGTCCAGGCGTCGTTCATATGCCGCGCCACGATCTTGGGATAGGCATCGAGAAACGCGCGGCCGACATCCTGAGTCAGGGCGAAATCGGCCTCCCAGTCTCTGGTATTGTGATTATCATAAAATATGCCGCCGACGCCGCGCGCCTCGTTGCGGTGCGGCAAAAAGAAATATTCGTCGCAGCGCTTTTTGAAATCCGGGTAATAAGCCGGGTTGTGCTTGTCGCAGGCCGCCTTGTAGGCGGCGTGAAAATCCGCCGTGTCCCTGTCGTCGGGCACCATCGGCGTGAGATCGCCGCCTCCGCCGAACCAGTGTTTCGAAGTCACGATAAAGCGTGTGTTCATATGGACCGCCGGCACCAAAGGCGACCGCAGATGGGCGACCAGGGAAATCCCGCTGGCCCAGAATTCCGGATTTTCCTCGGCGCCGGGCATCTGTTTGCGGAATTCGGGTGAGAATTCGCCATGGACGGTCGACACATTGACGCCGACTTTTTCGAATACCCGTCCGCGCATGACCGACATCACGCCGCCGCCCCCTTCGCCCACATCTCCACCCGCGTCTTCTCCGTCGCTTGGCGGCCTTTGCCAGCTGGTGCGCTCGAACCGTCCCGGCGCACCTTCATTGTTGGGTGCGCCGACCTCGTCCTCGAGTCTTTCGAACGCGGCGCAGATCATGTCGCGCAGTTCCTGGAACCAAGCCGTTGCCCGGCTTTTTTGATCTTCGATGGTCATGTCAAGTGCTCTCCGACGTTATTAAATGGGGCAGGGCGCCGGTCTGGCGCAATGCCTCGCCCAAAACCATCGCCGTGGCCAGCGCCAAATTGAGCGAACGCAGCCCGGGCGCCATGGGAATTAAGAGCCGCGCATCGGCTGCTTCGTGAACTTCATCCGGCGCGCCCGCGCTTTCGCGTCCAATCAATAGCGTATCGTCGCCACGGAATTCAAACCCGTCATAAGTCAAATCGGCCTTGGTTGTCAGCAAGACGCGCCGGGATGAGGTGTTTTGACTTGCGAAATCGCGCCATGAGTTGTGCCGCACCATCTCCACATGGTCGAGATAATCCATGACCGCGCGCCGCATCCGCTGGTCGCCCAGCAAAAAGCCGCAGGGTTCGATGATATCGACCGCGACCCCCATGCAGGCGGCGAGACGCAGCACCGCGCCGGTGTTCTGCGGGATATCGGGTTCAAATAGCGCGATCCGCATTGCCAGTGGTTTTCTCCCTCGTTTTGGCCCTGATTCGGAATTTTGTCGCGTATAACACTTGATTAAAGAATGTTTTCGATTATACCCGTCGCCGGGTTAGGGACCATCATGCTTTCAACTCTCTTTGTGGCGCGGCGCTACATTGGGAAATTGAAATTTCATGAAGGAAATCAATCCAAGCATTCTGAAGTCCGCCAAGGGGTAAAAGATGTCGAATGCGGAAGATACGGCCGGAAGCGCCGGCGCCGGTGACGGCGAAACCAGGCGCGATTTCCTGTTATACGCAACCGGCGCATTCGGCGCGGTAGGCGCCGGCTTTGTCGCCTGGCCGTTTATCAGCCAGATGAATCCGGCGGCCGATACGCTGGCCGCCTCGACTACTGAAGTGAACATCGAGCCGATCGAAGAGGGGCAGAGCATTACCGTGGTGTGGCGCGGCAAGCCGGTCTTTATCCGGCGGCGCACCAAGGCGGAAATTGCCGATGCCGGCAAGGTTGATCTGAGCGTTTTGCCCGATCCCGAGGCAGATAAAGAACGCGCTCAAAAGCCCGAATGGCTGGTCGTGATCGGCATTTGCACCCATCTCGGCTGCATCCCCAAGGGACAGCGCACCGGCGAACGCAAAGGCGATTTTGGCGGCTGGTTCTGCCCCTGTCACGGGTCGCATTACGACACGTCCGGGCGGATCCGAAAGGGTCCCGCACCGACAAACCTTCCCATTCCGGAGTACAAATTCGTCTCCGACACATTAATCCGCATCGGTTAGGAGCGCCCACACACATGCCCCAACCCTGGATGAAGAACAAGCTGGTCGACTGGATTGATCATCGCCTTCCGATGGTCGAGTTCCTGGATAAGGAACTTTATGAGTATCCGACCCCGCGCAATTTGAATTACTGGTGGAATTTCGGATCGCTCGCCGGCATTGTTCTGGTGATCTTGATCGTCACCGGCATTGTGCTGGCGATGCATTATACGCCGCATGTCAATCACGCTTTCGACAGCGTGGAGCGCATCATGCGCGATGTGAATTACGGCTGGCTGCTTCGCTATATCCACATGAACGGCGCGTCGGCCTTCTTCGTGATCGTCTATATCCATATTTTCCGCGGGATGTATTACGGGTCCTACAAGGCGCCGCGCGAATTGTTGTGGATTATCGGCGTGGTTATTCTCCTGACCATGATGGCGATTTCCTTCATGGGTTATGTGCTGCCCTGGGGTCAGATGAGTTTCTGGGGCGCCACCGTGATCACCAATCTGTTCTCCGCCATCCCATTGGTCGGCGATTGGATTGTAACCCTGCTATGGGGCGGTTACGCGGTCGACAATCCCACCCTGAACCGGTTCTTCAGCCTGCATTATCTGTTGCCCTTCGTGCTGGTCGGGATCGTCGGGCTGCATCTGGTGGCGCTGCATCGGCACGGGTCCAACAACCCGGTGGGCATCGATCTTACCGGTAAGCAGGACAAAATACCGTTCCATCCCTATTACACATACAAGGATTTGTACGGGCTCGGCGTGTTCTTCGTGATCTTCGCGGCCATCGTGTTTTTCGCCCCGAATTCCCTGGGTGAACCGGATAACTACATCCCGGCCAATCCCATGCTGACGCCGCCCCATATTGTCCCCGAATGGTATTTCCTGCCGTCCTACGCGATTTTGCGGGCCGTGCCGGACAATTTCATCGGCGGTTGGGTGACAAGCTGGATGGGCTTCATCCTGATCGACGCCAAGCTGGCCGGCGTGATCGCCATGTTCGGCTCGACGCTGATCCTGCTGCTGCTGCCGTGGCTCGACCGCTCATCGGTCAAGAGCGCGCGCTACCGGCCGCTGTTCCGGCAGTTCTTCTGGGTTTTCCTGATCGATTGCGTGGTGTTGGGCTGGATCGGCGCCAATCCTCCCGAAGGCATGTACATCATAATCGGCCGCATCGCCTCGGCTTATTACTTCGGCCATTTCCTGATCGTATTGCCGCTTCTCTCGGTGTTCGAAACGCCAAGACCGGTGCCGACAAGTATCAGTGAACCGGTGCTCAAGGGCGGCGGACCGGAACCGTCGGGCGCGGCTTCAAAACCGATGGAGAAAAGCTGATGCGCGCGCTTATCGCCGCCGGCGCGGTCATGGCCGGAATTTCCCTCGCCGCACCCGCCCTCGCTTCGGGCGATGCGGCGCATGCCCCGGCCACCGACTGGTCGTTCAAGGGGTTGTTTGGGACCTTCGATAGGGGCGCGCTGCAGCGCGGCTTCCAGGTCTATACCGAGGTTTGCGCGGGCTGCCATTCGCTGCGGCTGATGTCCTATCGCAACCTGTCCGATATCGGGTTCAAGGAAGAACAGGTCAAGGAAATCGCCGCCGCGGTGGAGGTCGAGGACGGCCCCGATGACGAAGGCGAAATGTTCGAACGTCCGGGCCGGCCGAGCGACAGGTTTAAATCGCCGTTCCCGAACGCGAACGCGGCGCGGGCGTCCAATAACGGCGCCCTGCCGCCGGATCTCACATTGATGGTCAAGGCGCGGATTGATGGCGCGAATTATCTGCATGCCTTGATGACCGGATACCGGGACGCGCCCGAGGGCTTTGAGCTCAGCGAAGGCATGGCCTACAACGTGTATTTTCCGGGCAATCAGATCGCCATGCCGTCGCCGATCAGCGAGGATGGCGTCGAATATGCCGACGGCACCAAAGCCACGGTGGATCAGATGTCGCGCGACGTCACCACCTTCCTGGCCTGGACCGCCGAGCCCGAAATGGAAGAACGCAAACGCCTGGGCATCAAGGTCATCCTGTTCCTGCTGGTGCTGACCGGCATGCTTTATGCCCTGAAACGAAAGATCTGGGCGGATATCCATTAATTGATTTCCGGCGCGCGCGTGATTAACGCCTGGGAATAACCGACAACACCGCCGATGTTTCATTGCATCGGCGGTTTTTTTAGGGGAGTATTTTATATATGACCGTGCTTGGCACGCCTCCGGTTATCGGAATTATCGGCGGCAGCGGCGTCTATGAAATCGACGGGCTGGAAAATACCGGCTGGATGCGGGTCGCCTCGCCGTTCGGCGAGCCGTCCGACGAACTGCTAACCGGCGAACTGGATGGCCAAAAACTGGTTTTTCTGCCACGCCATGGTAGGGGCCATAAAGTGCCGCCGACGGAATTGAACTTCCGCGCCAATATCGACGTCCTGAAGCGCGCCGGCGTGACCGAGATCATTTCGGTCAGCGCGGTTGGCAGCCTGAAGGAAGAGCTTGCGCCGGGTACGTTCGTGATAATCGATCAGTTCATCGACCGGACCTTCGCCCGGAATAAATCGTTTTTCGAGACCGGCCTGGTCGCCCATGTCTCCATGGCGGACCCGGTCTGTCCCCGGCTCGGCGACGCGCTGGAACATTCGGCCCGCGCGCTCGGGCTCGATGTGGTGCGCGGCGGGACTTACATGGTCATGGAAGGCCCACAATTTTCCACCCGCGCCGAATCCGAACTCTATCGAAGCTGGGGATGTTCCGTGATCGGCATGACCAACATGCCGGAAGCCAAGCTCGCCCGCGAGGCCGAGATGTGCTACGCGACCGTCGCCATGGTGACCGATTATGATTGCTGGCATGACGACCATGACGACGTGACCGTGAAATCGGTGATCGCGGTGCTGCTGGAGAACGCCGACCACGCGCGGGCGTTGCTGCGCGCCGCCGCGCCCGGGCTCGCCGATCGCGCCGTATCTTGCCACGCCGGCTGCCATACGGCGCTCGACAATGCCTTGATCACGCCGCCAGAGGGTTGGAACCCCGCTATTGCGGCAAAGCTTGATGCGGTGGCGGGAAGAGTGTTGGGAAAATGAATGTCGACGGCGCGCCGTTTCGCACCATCTGGCTTGCCGATGACGGCGAGACGGTCGAGATCATCGACCAGACCCGGTTGCCGCATGCGTTTGTGATCCTTCGGCTCGAAACCCTCGATCATGCCGCCCGCGCCATCCGCGACATGGAAGTGCGCGGCGCGCCCCTGATCGGGGCCACGGCTGCATATGGCGTGGCGCTCGCGATGGCCGCGAATACATCCGACGACGCGCTGGACCATGCTTGCGAAATTCTTGCGGGAACCCGGCCGACGGCAGTCAATCTGCGCTGGGCGCTCGATGACATGCGCGGCGTCCTGACACCCTTGGATCCCGGCCCGCGGCGCGATGCGGCCTATCGGCGCGCCGCCGAAATTTGCGATCAAGATGTTGCGATCAACCGGGCGATCGGCAAGAACGGGCTGGGATTGATCCAGGATGTCTGGCAACGCACCGGCAAGACCGTGAACCTGCTGACCCATTGCAATGCCGGATGGCTCGCCACCGTCGATTGGGGCACCGCGACCGCGCCCATCTACATGGCCTATGACGACGGCATTCCCGTACATGTCTGGGTCGATGAAACACGGCCGCGCAACCAGGGCGCCGCGCTGACGGCGTGGGAGCTGGGCCAGCATGGCGTCGACCATACGGTGATCGTCGATAATGCTGGCGGTCATCTGATGCAAAAGGGCGAGGTCGATCTTCTGATCACCGGCACCGACCGGACCACGGCGGTGGGCGATGTGTGCAACAAAATCGGCACCTATCTTAAAGCGCTGGCGGCCCACGATAACGGGGTGCCGTTCTATGTCGGGCTGCCCGGCCCGACCATCGACTGGACACTGTCCGACGGGCGCGATATTCCCATCGAGCAGCGCGATGCGTCCGAAGTCACCGAAATTTCCGGGCTTTCCGGCGACGGCAGGATGCGCACGGTCGCGCTGACCCCCGAAGCAAGCAATGCGGCCAATTACGCCTTCGACGTAACGCCGGCGCGCCTGGTGACCGGGCTGATCACCGAACGGGGCGTGGCGCCGGCCAGTCGCGACGGGCTGCTGGGCCTTTATCCGGAACGGAGGGATTAAACATGCAAAGCCTTTGGTCCGAAACAGACGCCCAGGCCATGGTCGCTGAATATGACGGAGTGGGCGAGGACCTGGCGCTGCGGGTATACAGCTCGCGGCTGCTGGGCGGCGATCCGCGTCTGGTTCTGCATGGCGGCGGCAACACGTCGGTCAAGACCACAATGCGCGATATTTCGGGCGATGAGCTCGACGTGCTGTGCGTGAAGGGATCGGGCTGGGACCTCGGCGATATCGAACCGCCCGGGCTACCGGCGGTCCGCCTGCACCCGATCCGGGCGCTGTCGGCGCTTGATGCGCTGTCGGATGAAGACATGGTCAATGTGCAGCGCTCCAATCTGCTCGATTCGACCGCGCCCAACCCGTCGGTCGAAACCCTGCTGCATGCTTTCCTGCCGCACAAATTCGTCGATCATACCCATGCCGACGCGGTGCTGGCGCTGACCGATCAGCCCGACGGCGATCATATCTGCGGCGAAGTCTACGGCGACCGCATGGCGCTGGTGCCCTATATCATGCCCGGATTCGCGCTGGCCAAGAGCTGCGGCGAAATCTTTGCGGCCAACCCGGATGTCAAAGGATTGATCCTGCTGAAACACGGCATCTTTACCTTCGGCGGGACGGCGCGGGAAGCCTATGAGCGCATGATCGAAATGGTCAGTCTGGCGGAAGCGCGCTTGGCATCGTCACCAAGATCATTCGCCTCCGCCTGGGATGGGAGCGATATCGCGGCTCCGGCGGATTTTCTGCCGATCCTGCGCGGGCTTGTCGCCGGCGCAACCGATGCGCCCAAACGGTTGATCCTGAACCACCGGAATTCCGATGCGGCGATGGCGTTCGTCAATGGCGATGAGGTCGCGCGCTACGCCCGGGCCGGGCCGGTGACGCCGGATCACGTGATCCGCACCAAGCCCTGGCCGCTGATTGTCCCGACGCCGCGGCCCGGCGCGCTTGACGAATTTCGCGTCGACGTCGAGGCGGCGCTTGACGATTATGAAACCGCCTACGACGCATATTTCGAACGAAATAACGCCAACCAGACAGCGCCCAGGATTGCGCTCGATCCGATTCCGCGCGTGATCCTGATTCCCGGGGTCGGGCTGATCGGCCTCGGCGCATCTTCCAAGGCGGCCGCGATCGCCGCCGATCTGGCGGAAACCACCGCGCGGGTCGTGGCGCAGTCCGAAAATCTTGGCCGGTTCGAAAGCATTCCCGAGGCCGATGTGTTCGATGTGGAATATTGGTCGCTGGAACAGGCCAAGCTCGGCAAGGGCGTGGAAAAACCTCTGGCCCGCCAGGTGGTCGCGGTTACCGGCGGCGCGTCGGGCATTGGCCTGGCAACCGTGCGCGCGTTCCAGGCCCAGGGCGCCGAATTGGTCATTCTCGACCGGGATGCGGTGACGGACCCGGGATGCGTGTCGCTGCAATGCGATGTGACCGATGTGGAGTCGGTCAATGGCGCGTTCGATCGTATCGCGGAGATGTTCGGCGGCGTCGATATCGTGGTGTCAAATGCCGGCGCGGCGTGGAGCGGGCGTATCGGCGAGGTATCGGAAGTGGTCTTGCGCGAAAGCTTCGAGCTAAATTTTTATGGCCACCAGCGGGTCGCGCAAGCCGCGGTCCGCATCATGCGCGCCCAAGGCACCGGCGGCGCGCTGCTGTTCAATACCTCGAAACAGGCGGTCAATCCGGGCCCGGATTTCGGACCCTACGGTCTGCCCAAGGCGGCGACACTATTCTTGATGCGGCAATATGCGCTCGATCACGGCGCCGACGGCATCAGGTCCAACGCGGTCAATGCCGACCGGATTCGCACCGGGCTTTTGAACGACGACATGATTTCCGAACGCTCGGCGGCGCGCGGGCTCAGCGAGGAAGATTATATGTCGGGCAACCTGCTGGGGCGCGAGGTCACGGCGGAAGACGTGGCCAGAGCCTTCGTCGATCTCGCCTTGGCGGAAAAAACCACCGGTGCGGTCCTCACCGTCGACGGCGGCAACATCGCGGCGGCGCTTCGGTAAAGCAAGGAAATCGATGAGTGAAACCCTCGCCCCTTGTGGGAGAGGGTGGCGTGCGTAGCGCGCCGGGTGAGGGGATGCCGCCGGCAGGCGGCATGAAAGTATTTTGACGCGCAGACGTGCTTACCCCTCACCCTATCCCTCTCCCGCAAGGGGAGAGGGAACTCAAATGTCGATCATGAACCGACGATTACAGCTGTGCGTCGATGAACGCCATCGCCCTTTCATGGCAGCGCGCCCGGGCGCCGGCGTTGTGCACGTCGCGTTCCTCACAGCAGAAGCCGTGCGCGGAATCGTCATAGACGAAGGACGGCACGTCCGGATGGGCGTCGCGGATCGTCTGGACGTCGCCCATGGGGATCGCGTGGTCCTTGTCGCCGAAATGCATCTGGATTGGCATTTTCGGGCTGTCATTGGCCGCGCGCGCCGCGACGCCGCCGCCATAGCAGCTGACCGAGGCGGCGAGGCTGTCGAGATTGCAGCCCGAAATCCAGGCCACGTATCCGCCGAAGCAATAGCCGATGAGCCCGACCTTGCCGGCCGATGCCGCATGCTTGGCCGCCGCGTCCACATCCGCCATGATGCCTTCGTCGTTCAGCTTGCCGCGGGTCTCGCGCGCCGCCGCGAAATCGGTTTCCGTATAGCCGAGCTCCATGCCCGCCTCGACCCGGTCGAACAGAGCCGGCGCGACGGCGAGATAGCCCGCGGCCGCGAATTCATCGACCAGCGTGCGGACATGGCTGTTGACGCCGAATATTTCCTGGATCACCACCAGGCCGCCCTTGGGCGCGCTGGAAGGCTCGCCGACATAGGCGCCGAGCGTGTGTCCGTCACTGGCCGTCAGACTGATTTGCGTTCCCATTCTCTTAGTCCCCCTTTTCACATTAAATGAGACGGCCCGATTTCGGACCACTACCCCGAAGTAAGTCTAGCGCTAAACGTTGAAGCGAAAAAGGATTACGTCGCCGTCATGGACGATGTAATCGCGGCCTTCCTTGCGCATCTTGGCGGCTTCCTTTGCAGCCTGTTCACCACCGCAGGCGACGTACTCGTCGTAAGCCGTGGTTTCGGCGCTGATGAAACCGCGCGCAAAGTCGGTATGGATGATGCCGGCGGCATCCTGGGCGCGGGTGTTGTTGGGAATGGTCCAGGCGCGAGATTCGGTGGGGCCGGCGGTAAAATAGGTTATCAGGTTCAGCAAGCCGTACCCGGCATGAATCACGCGCGCCAAACCGGTTTCCGCGAGGCCCAGGGAGTCGAGGAATTCGGCCTTTTCGTCTTGGTCATCCAGAAGCGCTATCTCGGCTTCGATGGCGGCGGATATCACTACCGTGGCCGCGTTGCGCCCGGCGGCCCATTCCGTAATCCGTTCGGAATATTGGTTTCCGTTCGCCGCCGACTCCTCATCCACATTGCAGACATACATCATCGGTTTCGCGGTCAGTAGTTGCATCTGCCGGAAGATATGTTCTTCGTCTGCCGCGCGCTTCACTTCGCGGGCCGGCCTGCCGTCGCGCAGCACCGGAATGCAGCGTTCGATCATGTCCTTCATCTCGATGGCTTCCGCGTCGCCACCCTTGGCCTTCTTTTCCAGCGGCCTTACGCGGCGTTCAAGGCTTTCCAGATCGGCCAGCATCAATTCGGTTTCGACGATTTCCGCATCCGAAATGGGGTCGAGCGGACCTTCATGGGCGACCTCGCTGTCCTCGAAACAGCGCAGCACATGGGCGATGGCGTCGACTTCGCGGATTTTGGCCAGGAACTGATTGCCCAGCCCTTCGCCCGTGCTGGCGCCTGCGACCAGCCCCGCGATATCGACGAAATCGAGCTGGGCCGGGGTAATTTTCGCCGATTTATTGAGCGCGCACAGGGCTTCGAGCCGGGGTTCCGGCACCGACACGCGGCCGATATTGGGCTCGATGGTGCAAAACGGGTAATTTGCCGCTTCCGCCGCCGCGGTTGCGGTCAGCGCGTTGAAAAGCGTCGACTTGCCGATATTGGGCAGTCCGACGATGCCGCATTGAAACCCCATCAGTCTTTTTCCGTCTCAGTGTTTGATTTAACCTTGGGCTTGGGAGGAGGGTGGTTCAAGGCGACCCGCGTCATGAACCCGGCCTCGTCTCCCTCGACTAGAATCGGCAAAGCCTCGGCGATGGCGTCGACCACGCCCCGCACATCGTCGATTTCGGATTTGTGAAAATCCGACAGCACATAGCGCTCGACCTTGTGTTTCTCGCCCGGATGGCCGATGCCCAACCTGATCCGCCCATAATCCTTGCCGATATTGGAATCCAGGCTGCGCAGCCCGTTATGCCCGCCGCCGCCGCCGCCATGCTTGACCCGTACCTTGCCCAGCACCAGATCGAGTTCGTCATGCATGACGATCACATTGCGCGCCCTGATCTTGTGAAACCGCACGGCGCTGCCCACGGCCCGGCCCGACAAATTCATGAATGTCTTGGGCCGCAGCAGCAGCGTCTTTTCTCCGCCGATCACGCCGCTCGACACATAGCTCTGAAAGCGCGAGCGCGCGGCTGAAAAGCCGTAGCGTCGCGCAATTTCCTCGGCCGCCATAAAGCCGAAATTGTGCCGGTTTTTGGCATGTTTCGGCCCGGGATTTCCAAGACCGACCAGGATCAGCATGCTCCGTGTTGGGCTCGCCGTCAGGCTCAGCCCTACTCCTCGGGTTTCGCTTCGGCGTCGCTATCGCCTTCGGCGGTTTCGCCCTCGACGCCTTCTTCGCCCTCGAGACCTTCTTCGCCTTCTTCGGCCTCCGCCGCCTCTGCCGCGGCTTCCTCGGCAACGACCGTCGGGGCCGCAACCGTGGCGATGGTGAAGTCACGGTCCGAAATGACGAATTCGACGCCTTCCGGCAGATTGACGACGCTGGCGTGGATCGAATCGCCGATATCGAAACCTTCCAGCGAGATTGAAAAGGTTTCCGGAATATTGTCGGCCGTGCACTGAACCTCGAGTTGATGGCGGACGATATTCAAAACGCCGCCGCGCGTCAGGCCGGGGGATTCCTCTTCGTCGATGAAATTCGCCGGCACCGAAACCGTAATCCGCCGATCCGCGTTAAAACGCAGAAAATCAACATGCAACGGCAAATCCGAGACCGGATGAAACTGCACGTCGCGGGGCAGAACGCGGTGGTCCTCGCCGTCGATCTGGACGTCCAGCAAGCGGGTGAAAAATCCCGGTATCTGCAGCAACTGCTCCAACGCCTTGCGTTGGACGGTGAGGGTCACCGGATCAAGTTTATTGCCGTAGATAACTCCAGGAACGGCGCCGGCCCTGCGTGCGGCTCTGGCGGGCCCCTTCCCTGCCAGATCACGGGGCGACCCGGCCAATGTGGTAACGTCAGCCATTTTGGATCTCCATTATGTCATTCAAAAGACGCCGGCCTCCAAGGGTGCCCGACGTCATGTCCCCGAGGTCATTCCGGGCGTGAGTATTTATACGTTCACGGCGGATTAGTCAAACAGGCTGGAAACCGATTTTTCCTCGCTGATCCGCTGCATCGCTTCGCCGATCAGGGGGGCGATGGTGATTTGTTCGAGCGTACTGGAAACCCGCATCGCCTCGGTCTGCTGGATGCTGTCGGTGGTGACCAGTTTCTTGAACGGCGATGACGATATCCGGGATACCGCGCCGCCCGACAACACGCCATGGGTCGCATAGGCCGCGACCGAATTTGCGCCGTTTTCCATCAGCGCCACGGCGGCGTTGCACAATGTGCCGCCGGAATCCACGATATCGTCGACCAATATGCAATCCCGCCCATCGACATCGCCGATCACGTGCATGACCTCGGAAACACCGGCGCGTTCGCGCCGTTTGTCGATAATGGCGAGGTCCGCATCAAGCCGCTTGGCGAAGGCGCGGGCGCGGAACACACCGCCGACATCGGGCGACACCATGGTCAGGCTGCCATTGTCGTAATTTTCCCTGATATTGCGCACGAAAACCGGTTCGGCCAATAAATTATCCACCGGAATATCGAAGAAACCCTGAATCTGCCCGGCGTGGAGATCCATGGTCAGGACCCGGTCGGCGCCGGCGACGGTGATCAGATTGGCGACAAGCTTGGCCGAGATCGGCGTGCGCGGGCCCGATTTGCGGTCCTGGCGGGCATAGCCGAAATAAGGCAGAACGGCGGTAATGCGCCGCGCCGAGCCGCGCTTCAGCGCATCCATCGCGACCAGCAATTCCATCAGATTGTCGTTCGCCGGATAGGAGGTCGACTGGATCACGAAGACGTCTTCGCCGCGGACGTTTTCGTGGATTTCCACGAAACATTCCATGTCGGAAAACCGGCGGATGGTGGCCTCGGTAACGGGAAGATTCAAATAGGCCGCGATGGCTTCCGAGAGGGGCCGGTTACTGTTCGCCGCAATGATTTTCATGGCGGGGTTCCGCCCTTTCCTTGCCCTTAGCTGGAACAACGACAACGCATCGTTAGCGCGTGCGGGAATGTATCAGCGCGCCCGATTTCTGTAAACGATCGCGAGCGCCACAACGTCGATTTTCATCATTTTCCGGCCGGAATTTTCAACAAATTGATCACCCCGCCGACTGCGGCGTCGGCGACGATAAAGGCGAGCTCTCCCCACGATTTATCCAGCGACCCCGCCGGAACCGCATTCCGCTGCTTCAGGTGTCCGATTTCCGACCCGTCCGGGCCGCGAACCGACCAAATGATTTCGATATCCTGGCGTCGGTTGCGGGCCGGCGCGATCCGGACCCGCCCGGAGATTTCCATGGTTTTGCCGTGTTTGCGTTGAACGAGTTGGAGCTTCGCCCGGCGCAGCGCCGCCATCATCGCAAGGCGCAGGGATTTTCCGCCATCCCCCGGCGCGCCCACGACCGGCGTTACGTAGAGCGGAATACGCTTGGTGAGCGCGGCGGGCGTCTCCGGCGCCGCCTCCTGCATAAAGGGGGCGATCCCGATGGCCGCTTCCGTCGCCAATCCCGTTATCAAGTCCTTCGACCCGATGCGCCAATCCCGCCATCGCGCCTTTCGCGACACTCTATGTGTGCCGATCCGCGCGCCCTTGGGGTCCACCAGATCCCAATCCATCATGATCCGGATCCAACCGTCGCCGAGGGGCTCGGTGTTCGCATCACCCTGAAGAAAATAGCTGGCGCGATTGCCGCTGGTCGCCCAGGCCGGAATGTTTCGCTCCAGAAGCGCCTCGATCATGGCGGGAGGAAAGCGACCGGCGGCGTCCGCCGGCGCGCCCTCGATTTCGAGCACCACCACGCCGGCGCGATCCGGGAGCAAAAGCAATGGACTGCCACGGTCCGCCACGGTGGGCGCGAACGGCTGTGGCACGGGTTGACAGGCGGCCAGCAACAGCGCTGCCGCGGATACCAAGAATTTGCGCAAGTCATAAAACACAGGTTGCCAGCAATCCCAGGAACAGTAGAGCAATGAAAATGATCAGATGGGGCATTGGATTTATTCCGCGATTGAAATGGCCGATAACAGCCGGCCATAATCGGGCTCACCCTTGTGGGTCGCGCGCCGGTAGCTGAAAAACCGGTCTTCTTCGGCGCAGGTGTCGCACCCCAGCGCGTTTATGGTGTCGATCCCGGCGCGCGACAACCGGTCTCCGACATAGGCTTCCAAGTCGAACATGAAATGACCGTCCCGCTCGGACGGGCCGAAGAAACAGTCGTGATCCGGGTTTTCGGCCAAAAACGGCGCCGGGAATTCGGGACCGACCTCGTAGGACGCGCCGCCGATACAGGGGCCGATGGCGGCAACCACGGAGCCGCGCTCGGCGCCGAGTGATTCCATGGCCGCGACGGTGGCTTCCAGCACGCCGTCCCGCGCGCCGCGCCACCCGGCATGGGCCGCGCCGATCACCTCATTTTCCCTGTCGGCGAACAGCACCGGTGCGCAATCCGCCGTCAGAATGCCGAGCGCGATCCCCGTGGCGCGGGTGACCACGCCGTCGGCGCGGATCGGCTCTTCCGCGGTTTTATCTTTCCCGACAACATGCACATTCGAACCATGAACCTGATAGACCGTCACCAGGGCGTCCGCGCCGAGCCCGAGCCGCGCCATGGCGCGTTTTCGGTTCGTGGCGACTGCGTCGGCATCGTCATCGGACCCGAAACCAACATTCAGCGAATTATAAATTCCGTTGCTGGCCCCCCCGTTGCGAGTGAAAAAGCCGTGATCGATATGGGAAATCCGGTCGAGCTCCGGGTCCTTCAACATGTCAGGTTTCCTCTTCAAACCCGGCCGGCGCCGGTGCGTTCGCACCGGTCAGAGAGAGCGCCTTGAACAGCGTTCCCATGGCTGCCGGATCGATCAGCCGCTTCGTTGACGCCCGTAAAGTTGCGGCCTGTTCGGCACTAGCCGATTTTAACAGATTTTCCGTGCGAGGTCCGATCCCCAATCTGGACAGGAGAGCGGCCTGGGGAATTGGACCATGGGAGATCGCGCCCGCCGCGCTTGCGGCCCGGGCCAGTTCCTGAAAATCCACGTGAGCGGTGATGTCGGCGTCGCCGGGGGTTGCTAGCACATCGTGATATTTTTGGCGCGACACCGCCTGCAGGGAATCGCCCGCCGCGCTTGCCGACGGACCGTAATCAATAATCAGCGCCGCGCCGCCATATTCAGCCAAACGCCGCCCGATCGCGCCCGCCAGCGCCATCGAGGACGGGCTGGTTTCTCGGATTGCGCCGATCGCCGTGTTTTGAAACGATTCCATCAGGTCATGGACCGGGTTGTCCGCAACGACAAAACGGAACGAGTCGGTATCCGGGTCCACCGCGACGCAACGCTGCCGCCAGCCTGTATCGGTCCGTATAAATTGATCAATCGGCAGGGCATCGAAAAACTCGTTGGCGATCAGGAACAGCGGTCCCGGCGGGACATCGTCGAACCGGTCATGCCATGTGACGTCTCTCCCGCCCAAAGCGGCGCGCTGGAATTCGCGCAGCTTCGGACTGGTTTCCACCAGATGCAGTTCGATCGCCGCCGCAAAATCCTGCGATATGCCGCCCGCCCGCAAGGCATCCGACATCAGCGTTCCACGCCCCGGACCAAGCTCGACCAGAACCGCGCGGACCGGCGCTCCGACCTGTTCCCAGGCGACGGCGCACCACAATCCAATCAACTCGCCGAACACCTGGCTGATTTCCGGCGCGGTAATAAAATCCCCCGCCGAGCCGAACGGGTCGCGGGTCGCGTAATAGCCATAATCCGGGTCGCCCAGCGCCATCGCCATATATTCGGAAACGGGCAGGGGCCCCTGCGCGGCGATCCGGTCCCGGATTCGTCTTTCCAGCGGCGTCATCGCCTAGCGTAATATATCAGCCAGAGGCCGCCGAACAGCACGGGCAGCGACAATATCTGGCCCATGGTTGCGCCGACGGCCAGAAATCCGAGATGAGCATCCGGTTCGCGGAACAGCTCGACGATGATGCGCGCGATGCCGTACCCCGTGAAGAACACGCCGCTCAGCAATCCGCGGCGTTGCAGTGCCCGCGTCCCCATCGCCATCCATGCCAGAATGACGAACAGCACCAGACCTTCCAGCGCCGCTTCGTAGAGCTGGCTGGGGTGGCGCGGCAAGGGGCCGCCATGGGGAAACGCCATGGCCCAGGAAACGTCGCTGACCCGGCCAAAGAGCTCGCCGTTGATGAAATTCGCGATCCGTCCGAAAAACAGCCCGATCGGCACCGCGCAGACCATCAAATCGCCGACCGCGAGCCAATTCGTGTCGCGCCGCCGCGCGAAGATGGCGGCCGCCGCGACCATGCCGAGCATGCCGCCATGGGACGACATGCCACCTTGCCAGAGGATCAGAATATTCAGCGGATGTTCGAAATAAAATTCCGGCCGGTAAAACAGCACATAGCCGAGCCGCCCGCCAAGGATAACGCCCAGCGTGGCCCAGACGATGAAATCGTCCACGTCGCGCCGCGTCAGGGAATGCGGCGGCCGCTTGATGAGAGTGAGCACATAGCGCCAGCCGAGCAGAATGCCGGTCACATAGGCCAGCGAATACCAGCGGATCGACACCGGGCCGATCTGCACCGCGATGGGATCGATCAAGGGGAACGTCAGCGCCAGCACGAACTCAGCCCTCACTCATAGGGATCATCGGTCGCGAGATAGTCGCGGACATATTTTGTGACGCCCTTTTCCAGCGTCGTGAATGGCTCAATGTAGCCGGCGTCGCGCAATCGGTCCATCAGCGCCTCTGTGAAATACTGATATTGTTTCCGGATATTGGGCGGCGTGTCGATATAAGTAATGTCGGGCGCGCTGCCGGACGCCTTGCAGACCGCGGCGGCCAAATCGGCGAAGCTGCGCGCCTTGCCGGCGCCGACATTGAACAACCCGCTGACATCAGGGTTGTCCAAAAACCAGATCATCACGTCGACACAATCGCCGACCCAGACGAAATCGCGCAGCTGACCGCCATCTTCGTAATCCGGATGGTGCGACTTGAACAGAACCGCCGGCCCGCCGGCATCGATCTCGCGCCAGGTTTTCAGCGCCACGCTGATCTGGCCCTGCTTGTGATATTCGTTCGGGCCGTAGACATTGAAAAACCGCAATCCGGCCCATTGCGGCGGCGTGGTCGACCCGGCGGCGACGGTGCGCGCGACCGCCTGATCGAACAGATTCTTGCTCCAGCCATAGGGGTTCAGCGGGCGCAGCCGGGCCAGCGCGGCCGGGCTGAAGGCGTCATCGAAGCCTTGCGCGCCGTCGCCGTAGGTTGCGGCCGAGGACGCATAGATCAGCCGCACTCCGGCCTGGGCGCACCACGCCCAAAGGTCGGCGGAAAAATGGAAATTGTTTTGCAGGATGAAATCCACGTCGGTTTCCGTGGTTGCGGAAACCGCCCCCATGTGAAAGACAGCCTCCACATGGGCCGCGCTGTCGGACAGGAATTCCAGCAGGTTTCCGGGCGCGACGATTGCCGCGATATCGCGCTTGGCGATGTTGCGCCACTTGTCGTCCCGGCCCAGCTGGTCGCAAACAACGATGCCGCGGGCGCCGCGCGCTTCCAGCCCGGCAAGTAAATTCGAGCCGATGAACCCGGCCCCGCCGGTTACCACGATCATGTTGTTAAGCCGCCGCCATGCCCGTTGTGTGTGCTTGGAACGTTATAGGGCCCAGGCGATACGGCGGCAAGCGGTGGGGTCATGTTGCACAAGCCAATCGCCTTACAGGATATCCTCGCCTTAAGGAATGATGATCGAATGAATTTTGAACTACCGGCCTACCTCCACTGCGAAACCATCTCACTCAATCAGGCGCCGAGGACTTGTCGCGCCTTGGTGGCAAGATCATTTATGGAAACCGGTTTGGAAAGAATTTCCACCTCCTCCGGCAATTGCTGATCAGGCGGGGAGGCATAGCCGGTCATTAACAGGCATTTCAGGCTTGGTCTTAGTTCTTGGCTGCGATTGAAGATATCAATTCCGTTGACGCCGCCCGGCAAAATTATGTCCGAGAGCAGAAGATCGACCCGTTTAGCACTTGATAGGATAGCAAGCGCGGCGGGTCCGTCTTCCGCGACCAAGACCCTGTACCCTAATCGGTCCAATACCTTTTTGGTCGTATCGCGGACCGCAGCCTCGTCCTCGACCAGCAATATGGTCTCGCCACGGCCCTTCTGCATTTCACCGTTCGTGATTTACTCTTCCGTGTTGGTCTGGCCGTCCCGGGCCTTAGGGAGGTAAATGGCAACCGTCGTGCCCTTTTTTTCTTCGCTCTCAATCGCGACAAAGCCGCCGGATCGCTGCGCAAAGCCATGCACCATGCTTAGCCCCAGGCCACTGCCCTGGCCCACTCCCTTGGTGGTAAAGAACGGTTCGAAAACATGCTCAAGAACATGCGTCGACATTCCCGTTCCGGTGTCGGTAACGCTGAGCGCAACATACTCGTCGGATCGGCCTTCCCAGCGTCTGGCCCATTCTTCGCTGCTTATCACCGCGTTTTCGATATTGATTGCAATCGCTTCTCCCCTCGGCATGGCGTGGCTGGCATTGATGGAGAGGTTCAGCAAGGCGTTTTCGACCTGGCCCGGATCGGCCATCACGTTCCATGTTTCATCATCGGCAGTCAGTTCGATCTCGACGGTACCGCCAATTAGTGGTACTTATTAAAATTCATGTTCCCTACGATTGCTTATACTACCCCCACTTTACGCCCGGCAAGATCGTCGATGCCGCGATTATTTGTGATGCCCAATCCGATTATATCGACATCACCTTGCAGGAGCTTGGCCTGGGCTTCTTTTCCAGACTTGAAAACGATGTAATTCATGTTAAAGCCGCTTTGCTCGGCAATTCGATCCATAAGATCGACCACAAAGCCACTCAGGCGACCCTTTTCGTCTCGTAAAAAGTAAGGTGGGAATTCACCTGGCGTGCCCAGTGTAATGTCACGTGGTTGTTTCGTCTCGCCGGTTTGGGCAATAGATGGCGCACAGAAAGCAATGAACAGAAAAATCCAGACAATATGCGCCAGACAAGGTTTCCGTAGCGCAACCGAATGGTCGAATTCATGCTTTTCTCCAAGTCGCATGCCATCGGACACTCCTTTATAGCCTATATAATTTAGACTGGCGAATATCTTTCCTTAAGAGAAGGGCGGCAGTGGCCGACGCTCCGTCGATTTCTCGGGCGTGTCGGGATTCGGATTCATTCAATATCGGCATTATTGTATTTCGGACCCATCATCTGAATTGTTCGGATGGGTTAGAGCAGCCGTCGGATGAGATTATATGGGTGGGTGACGGATGAGTTTATCTAATTTCAGGGTCCGAATCTGATCACAAGCGACCCAATCCATTATCACGCTGTATGCCTACTTCCGTAATGGGCCATTGTTTGTCAAGGTCTCCGAATAGTCTCTCGCCGCCGTTTCGGTCGTCTCCGCGCGCCGCCAGGGGTCGACGCGAAACCATGCCGATGCACCCCATCGCCCGCGATGTTGCGCCCCGCGCCTCGGCGGCCCATATTCAAGTCAGGAGGGCCACAACATGCAGTCCAATAACAGGATGTTCGAAGACGCGGCGAAGCTTGCCGGCGGTGCGCTGGGCGCCATGGAAAGCGTCAGGCGGGAGGTCGAGGCGCTCGTCCAGCAGCAATTCGAACGGTTGCTGACCAGGATGGACCTGGTCACGCGGGACGAGTTCGAAACCGTCCGGGCGATGGCGGTCGCCGCGCGCGAGGAAAACGAAAAATTGTCGGCGCGGCTTGACGGGTTGGAAACAGCCGCCGGGAAGGCTGCGCCAAAAGCCAAAACCCGAGCGCGCGCGAAATCATCGGCGGCGACCGCGAAAGGATGAGCCTCCGGTTTGGCGGCTGTCCGCCGAATCCTTGTGGATAATCCGTGGATATCCACAAGATATAGTTAGTCCTCTCTTGCGCAACAGCTATCCATCTGTCACCCTACTTTCCATGGTAGTTGGATAGTCGATCCCTACTATATTTGCCCAATCGCGAAAGGCTCGCGAAGATATAGGGGAACGGCCATGACCTTGGCGCTCGATACCTCGGATGAAAGTTTCGGCAACCCCCTCGATCTCATGGAACAGATCGCCAGCGGCCATGGCTGGTCCTTCGACCGGTCGACGGATGAGGATTTGTCGCTCGAGGTTCTCGGCCACTGGTGCGACTACCGCATGTTTTTCTCGTGGCATTTTGACGTGGGGGCGCTGCTCTTCGCCTGCGCCTTCGACATGAAAGTGCCGGCGCGCAAGCGGACCGAGGTCACCATGCTGCAGAGCTTGATCAACGAAAAAATGCTGGTCGGGCATTTCGATTTGTGGTCCGAGGAAGGCATGCCCGTGTTTCGCCACGCCAATCTGCTGCGCGGCAGCCCCGGGGCCAGCGTCGAACAGCTCGAGGATCTGCTGGATATCGCGCTGACCGAGTGCGAACGGTTTTATCCCGCGTTCCAATTCGTCATCTGGGCTGGTAAAACCCCCGAGGAGGCGATCGAGGCGGCCATTTTGGAAACCGCCGGAGAAGCCTGACTCTAGATACGGAGACCGGTCATGACGCGGGAAACTCTACTCGTCGGGTGCGGCAAGATGGGTGGGGCGATGCTCCAGGGCTGGATCGAGCGTGGCTCCGATCCGGCCGCCATCACCATCGTGGAGCCCATGCAAGAGGCCGCCGAACAGGCGCGCGGCCGGTTTGGCGTCAAGGCCGTCGGCGATGGGTCCGAATTGGCCGACGATTACAACCCGGAAATCGTGATCTTCGCCGTCAAGCCGCAAGGGCTCGACGAAATCGCGCCGCTCTACCGCCGATTCGCCGGCGCGGGGACGGTGTTCATGTCGATCGCGGCGGGCAAGCCGATCGGATTTTTCGAACAGGCTTTGGGAGACGCGGCGGCGATCGTGCGCTGCATGCCCAATACGCCGGCGGCCGTGCGGCGCGGCATCACAGCGGCCTGCGCCAACGGCCCGGTTTCCGACGCTCAGCGCGCTTTGTGCCAGGCGCTTTTGGAAGCGGTTGGCGAGGTGGTCTGGGTCGAGGACGAGGCGCTGATCGATCCGGTGACGGCGTTGTCCGGCAGCGGTCCGGCCTATGTGTTTCTGATGATCGAGTGCATGGCCGAAGCCGGCGTCGCAGCCGGGCTGCCGGCCGATATCGCGGCGCGGTTGGCGCGGGCCACGGTGGCCGGGTCGGGCGAGCTAGCGCGTCAATCGATTGAACCCGCCGACCAGCTGCGGCGCAACGTCACCAGCCCGGGCGGCACCACCGAAGCAGCCCTCGGCGTGCTGATGGAGGATAAAGACGGTTTGCAGCAGCTGATGACCCGCGCGCTGGACGCCGCGACAAGGCGATCGCGGGAGCTTGCCGGTTAGCTATCCACCCTATTGGATTGGCGGCTCAACCGGCGTAAAATCGGATCGGGCGACATGTGAGGCTCGATATGGCGGCGGCGCGCAAACCCAATCCAGACAGGCTGATCAACGCGGCGATGGCGTTGGCCGCCGAGGGTCGCTGGTGCGCAATTTCACTCGCCGATATCGCCGCCGAAGCGAATGTCAGTCTGGCGCAGCTGCACGCGGTATTCTCCTCGAAAGGCGCCATTCTCCGGGCGTTCAGGGACAAGATCGACGCGGTAGTGCTCGACGGAAACGATGACGATTCGCACGATGAACCCATAAACGACCGGTTACTCGATGTTCTGGTACGGCGGCTTGAGGCGTTGCAGGACTATAAACCCGCCATGGGGTCGATACTCCGTGACACCGTAACAGACCCGGCGGCGGCTTTGTACGGCGGACCACGTCTTCTGCGGTCGATGGCGTGGAGCCTGGAGGCGGCGGGGATCGGTTCTTCCGGACTTCGGGGCCGTATCCGAACCAACGGGCTCGTGGCGATTTATCTCTCGACGCTTTGTGTCTGGCTGCGCGACGACAGCGATGACCTCGGGCCGACCCTGGCCCATCTCGACCGCGCCCTGACCCGGGCGGAACGGCTCGCCATGACATTGGGGCTCGCCAGGAGGGTCAATCCAGACCTCGAATAAAATTGCTGCACTGCAATAAACTCCCTTGAAATTCGATCCAAACCTGCTATATATCCTGTGATTGTGCACTGCAGCATAGGTGTTAAGTCATGGCTAAACGCGCTCAAGGGTTTGAAAATTGGCATTTTTCGAAGATATTTGGGGATTTCAATGTCCCGAATATGCCGGAAATAAAATTCGAAGAGATTGCTTCGGTGCAGCAGCGTAATTTCGAGGCTTTCGTCACCGCCCATCGCATGGCGGTTGAGGGTTTCCAGGCCATTGCCCAACGCAACGCCGAATTATTCCGCGATGCCTATGAGAATGGCGCGCAGACCGCGAAATCCTTTGCCGCGCCGGTTTCGCCGGGCGAGGGATTGTCGCACCAGGCCGAGTTGTCCAGCGAAGCCTTCCAGGCCGGTGTCGCCAATGCGCGCGAAATTACCGGCATGGTGCGTCAAACGGTCGATCAATCGGTGCGCGTCATGGCCGACCGGATGACCGAGAGCCTTTCCGAAATCGCCGGGTTCGTCGCCGCCGATGAAGCGCCGACGGCAACCAAGGCCGCGAAATAATCTGATCCGCGGGCGCATCCGGCCGGTGCGCCTCCCTATCGGAAGTACCGCGTAGTTTCAGTAAGCTCTGTAGTATTAGTTCAGACCGTTGTCCCTCGGGGCGGCGGTCTTTTGTTATTTCAGACCGGCAGCCGCAGCCGGGCGCGGACGCCGCCCTCGGGCGATTCCTCCAAACGGAGTTCTCCGCCATGACTTCTGATCACGTCCTTGGCGATGGTCAGCCCCAGCCCGGTGCCGCCGGTTTCCAGATTGCGCGAACTGTCGAGCCGGTAGAACGGCTGAAAAACTTCCTCGCGTTCCTCGGGCGGGATGCCCGGACCATCGTCATCGACCAGGATTTCGATCACGTCGTTATCGCGCCGCGATTGGATGACAATGTGGTTGGCATAGCGCATCGCGTTGCCCACCAGATTGGTAATGCAGCGGCGGAATGCATCGGGCCGGATCGGCATTTTCAGATCGTCGTTTTGAGACAATGTGATATCCGCGCCCTCGCGCCGCGCGCCGGCCGCGACATCGATCAGGATTGCGGCGATATCCCCCGGCACCACGGCCTCGGTGCTTTCGCCGCGCGCGAAGGCGAGATATTCCTCGACCATGGTTTCCATCTGGGCGACATCGGATTTGAGGTCGTCGACTTCCTTGTCGTCCCCCAGCATGGCGAGCTCCAGCTTCATGCGGGTTAAAGGCGTGCGCAGATCATGCGATACGCCGGCCAGCATCTCGGTACGCTGGGAAATCGAACGCTGGATCCGTTCCCGCATTAGATTGAAAGCAGTCGCCGCGACGCGGATTTCGGTCGCGCCTTCCGGTTTGATGTCCGGGCTGTCGCGCCCCTTGCCGAAGCTTTCGGCGGCCATGGCGAGGCGGCGGATCGGCCGCACCTGATTGCGCATGAACATGCTGGCGATGGCGAACATCACCATCGATGTGCCGACCATCCACATCACGAAGATATAGGTGGTCGAGCTGAACAGCCTTTCACGCGACACCACCACGTCGAGGATTCCATCGCGCAGTTGGACCCGGATTTTGACGTTTCGCTCGTCGCTCCAGGTATCCATGTGAAACGGCCGCGCCACCCGTTCCTCGAGCGCTTTCGACAGCCGACGGTCGAGGATGCCATTACCGATTTCCGGCGCAATATTGGGCAGGATCGCATCCTTGCTGTATTTGATTCGAAGTCCGGCGTAACTCGCCGCTTCCAGCACTTTGT
>JAYZAW010000136.1:0-8073 GCA_036339495.1 Pseudomonadota bacterium
CTTGCCGAACATCCGCTTGACCCAGGCCCCGCAGTTCGTGGTCGTCTTGAGTTTGGCCGGGGCGGGGCGGATCAGCGTTCCCGAATAGCACGAATCCGACACCACCATTACGTGGCGCGCCTGGATCTCGTGCAGCATCAGCGTCACGTCATGCACCGAGACCCAGTTTCCCGGCGTGTCTTTCCGGGCGTCGACCGGCAGCCAGTAGCCCTGCCGGGTGAGCGCGAGCGCAATGCCGTCGTGCTGAGGCATTAAGATATCGGAGAGCAGCATATCGAAATTGTTTTCGGCGAGCGCTTCAAGCGCTTCCACCCCGTCCCCCACGGCGGTGACGTCATGGCCATCGCGTTGCAGCGCACGGCTGACGAATTTGCGGACGGCTCTGTCGTCCTCCGCGATTAAAATTGTGGCCAAGTTTCGCTTCCTCCAGTGATCGATTTGGCAAATTATGGGAAATTTGTTGCCGCATCGTAAAGATACCGGACGATACTCTAGTCTTGGCGCACAACGCCGATATAGGGCAGCCCCCGGAATCGGTGCGCAAGGTCGAGCCCATATCCGACCACGAAGCGGTCGCCGATCACGAAGCCCTTGAAATCGGCCTCAATGGGAAGCACCCGTTTTTCGGCCTTGTCGAGCAACAGGCATGTCAGGACGCTGGCCGCGCCGCGGTCGAGCATCATGTCACGGGCTGCGGCCAGCGTGCGTCCCGACTCAAGAATGTCGTCGACGATCAAAATATGACGGTCGCCGACATCCTCGGACAGATCGCGGGTCAGCCTGACCACGCCCGAACTGCGCGTTCCCACCCCATAGCTCGACAGGGTCATGAAATCGACCTGCGGCGCGACCCCCGCGCGGTCGAGCGCGCGGATCAGGTCGGCGGCGAACACGAAACTGCCCTTCAGAATGACCACGATCAGCAATTCGCCGTTCTGCGCGCCCGCGATCTCCCCGGCCAGCGTTTCAACCCGGGCCGCGATTTCGGCTTCGCTGAACAGAACGTCGATAACCGGCTCGTCCACGCTCATTGCGGGCGCTCCTCATGAAAATCGATTTCGATGCGCGCCGCGCCTTTTACGGGGTTCTTGATGATTGTTTTGAATTTCACGATTTCGCCCGGCAACAGACGCGGCAGCGGCGCCTTGAACGGCCATCGCTGCACGGCCTTATTCTTCTGGTCGAACAGCGTCGCGCGCAGGCTTGGAACGTCAAGCACTTGGTCGGACGAATTTTCGACCTTGCCCTCGACGAGCAAACCGCCCCGGTTTCCGCCCCGCCGGCTGAATTTTACATTCAACAGATTGAGACCAATGCCCAGGGGTTCCTGTGTCAGTCCGACAAGGGTGTATAGCCGGATTGCGGCCGGCCATGTATCGATCACTTTGTTCTGAAAAACCACCCCACCGCCGGCAACGCTGATGACCAGAATAATCAGCATGAACCAGATCAGACGGGCGACAATGCTTTTTCGTTTGCGCCGTAAAGCTGGAACGCCCGTGGGCCTGCTAGTCGGGTTTTCAATCGGCTCCTCGCCATCCGGCACGAATTCGGAAACAAAATTCGGGTCGGACGCGGGAATTTCACCGTCTTCGCCGACAGGATCTGCATTCGGTCCTGTCGGGGTGGGCGGGGCATCGTCATCCGCCATGGTCCCGATATTTTCCGAAATTGTTTCGGGCGGGGCCTCGGGCCAGGTATGGGCGCATTTTCCACATCGGACCAAGCGGCCCGTGGCGCCAAGCGCGGCTGCGTCAACAAGAAATTTGGCGGCGCATTCCGGACACGATATGATCATAATATTCGGACCGGGTTCGGGGCGATTTGCATTATCATTGCTTGCGTCCCGTAAGTCATAAGCGTTCGCGCGAGTTGTGGCAAGCGACTGGACGAGGTGACGACCCATATGCAATTTTGTCGTTATTGATTTTGGTGTTTCGAGGACATGGCGCGGTCGGGCCGGACGATCCGTCCAGACAGTCGGTAAGGAGCGGGATTGGACCGCAAAAAGGACATTGTCCGTTTCCAGAATGTAGGGATGCGCTACGGGCTCGGGCCCGAGGTTTTCCATGACGTGTCTTTTGGCGTCAAGGCGGGGGCGTTTCGTTTCGTCGTCGGGCCCAGCGGCGCCGGCAAATCGACATTGTTGAAGCTGATGTATCTGGCGCACCGGCCGTCGCGCGGATTGATTCACATGTTCGGTCATGACACGGCCACCGTCGCGCGCAAGAACATGCCCGCCATGCGGCGGCGCATCGGCGTGGTGTTTCAGGATTTCCGGTTGATCGACCATCTGTCGGCGCTCGACAATGTCGCCCTTCCCCTGCGCGTCGCCGGCGCCAATGAACAGCAGCTGCGTGAACACGTGGCCGAACTGCTGCGCTGGGTCGGGCTGGAAAATGAAATCCATTCGTTGCCCAGCCGCTTGTCAGGCGGGCAGCAGCAGCGTGTTGCGATAGCGCGCGCGGTCATTGGTCGGCCCGATTTGCTGCTCGCCGACGAACCCGCCGGCAATGTGGATGACGCTATTGCAATGCGAATTCTGTATTTGTTGGAAGAGCTCAACAAAATCGGCACCACCGTCGTCATTGCGACCCATAACGAAGCGCTGATATCGCGCTTCAAGTTTCCACAGTTGCGCATCAAGGACGGGCGCGTGCTGGATTCGGGCGCCGATCCCGGGGCGTCGATAACCGCGCCATCGGCCGTGGCCAAGGCGCGCGGGTCATGACCGGCGGCCGTTTCCGGAAAATGTTCATGGCCGGGCGCGATCTGCCCCTGGGGCGCGACCCGTCTAGCCGTTTTCTGGTCTGGATCATCGGTTTCATGGTCATTCTCGGGACCCTGGCCCTGGCGTCCGCGATGCTGCTTGCCGATGTCGGGCGGGGATGGCGGGTCGAGCTCGCCGGCAAGCTGACGGTGCAGATCATGCCCGAGGGGGAAGGAGACGCCGCCGCCGCGTCGCTCGATCTGCGGGTTCGCATGGCGGAGCGATTTCTCGCCGGACAGCCCGGCATCGTCCGCGTCGAAACGCTGAGCGACGACCGCATCGCCATGTTGCTGGAACCGTGGCTGGGTCCCCGTTCGCGGGAAGACGCGCTGCCCATACCCAAGCTGATCGACGTTGAGCTCGACCCGGGCGGCAATGTCGATATCCCCGACCTGACGCGCCGGCTGGCTGAATTGATCCCCGGCTCGGCGATCGACGACCACGGCGTCTGGCTGACCCGGCTGCTCACCCTGACCGGCGCCATCGAGACCGCGGCCTTGTCGATCCTCGGGCTCATTCTGCTGGCCGCCATCGCCACCGTCGTGTTCACAACCCGGGCCGGGCTTGCAATCCATGAAAAGGAAATCGAGCTGCTCCATCTCGTGGGGGCCGAAGATCATTACATCGCTCATCAGTTTCAGGCCCATGCGCTCACCCTGTCGCTCAAGGGGGGAATTGCCGGCATGATTGTTGCCGCTGTCGCGCTCACGGCTCTCGGGTTTATCGGCGAAGGGGCCGCGATCGGTATGATTCCGCCCTTTACCCTGTCGGTTTGGCAGTGGCTGGTTCTTGCCGCCCTGCCGCTGGCGACGTCCCTGATCGCCACTTCGACGGCCCGCCTGACCGTGATGCGGTCATTGGCCAGGATGTCATGATGGGATTCGCCGGATCCGTTTCCAGGCCACGGCGGCGGGAGGCGTGGCGTCGATGATGCGATTGCGCCGCAAGGGGTTTGTCCGCCGGTTGCTGTGGCTTGGCCTGCCGGGTTTTTGCGTCGCGGTGCTGGCATGGCTTGCCGGGCTGGTCTGGTTCGCGTCCATGATCCCCAAGCCGGGGCCCGGATACGCCGGCAATACGGATGGCGCGGTAGTGCTGACCGGCGGGTCCGGCCGGCTCGATGAAGGATTGCGCCTGTTGTCCGCCGGCCGCGCAAATCGGCTTTTCGTCTCCGGCGTGTATCGCGGCGTCGACGTTGCGGCGCTGCTCCGGCTTGCGCGTCAGACTCCCGGGTCGCTCGAATGCTGCATCATGCTGGGCTATAGCGCCGACGATACGGTCGGCAATGCGCGCGAGACCGCGGTGTGGATGAAATCCCAGGGTTATAAATCCCTGCGCCTGGTCACGGCGAGCTACCACATGCCGCGCAGCCTGCTCGAATTTCGACGTCTCATGCCGGATGTCGAGCTGGTGCCCCACCCGGTTTTCCCGGCCCGGTTCAAACAAAGCCAATGGTGGTTGTGGCCCGGTACCGCCGGTCTGATTGCGCGCGAATATAATAAATACATGATGGCCGTCATCGGTTTGTCGGGGTTGGGGAGTGGCGTATTGTGATGAAGGCGCGGTCGGTGGCGTTTCAGTTTCTGTTATATGGCTGGACCGCATTGTTCGGTTTGTCGATCCTGCCTTTGCTCGCCGGACCGAGGCACTGGAACGTGGAGGTCGGAAAGATATGGTCCCTAATCGTGTTTTGGATGCTGGCGCGGATCGTGGGCCTGGATCATCAGGTGCGCGGCCAGGAATACATTCCCGACCGCCCGGTGCTTTTCGCGTTCAAGCATCAATCGGCGTGGGAAACAGTGGCGGCAAACCGTCTGATTTACGACCCGGCCATTGTGCTGAAGCGGGAACTCAGTTTCATCCCGTTCTATGGCTGGTTTCTGGTGAAGACGGGCATGATTGCGATCGACCGCGCGCGCGGCGGCGCGGCGCTGCGTAAAATGGTGGAGACCGCGCGCAGGCGATTGTCCGAGGGCCGTTCGATTTTGACCTTCCCGGAAGGCACCCGCACGTCGGTCGGCACCGAGGCGCGCTACCATCCCGGCATCTTCGCGCTCTATGCCGCGCTCGATGCGCCGGTGGTTCCGGTTGCGCTCAATTCAGGGCTGTTCTGGCGGCGTCGCGGTTCGGTGATTCTGCCCGGCCGCATCACCGTCGAATACCTGCCGCCGATTCCGCTCGGGCTGCGGCGCAAGGAATTCATGTCGGTCCTGGAAGATCGGATTGAGACCGCGACGGCACGGCTGGTGTCTGAAGCGGAGCAAGAATACCTGCCGCACCTTCATTAATTATGCCCGGGCCTGTGTACAATATTGTCCACAGGCATCGAACATCTGGGATAAATCCATTTGAATGTTTTAGATCAATGGGTTGCCATAGTGACACCCACCGGATTATTTTGAGGATATTTATGAACATAACGGGAACATTGACCTAACCCTCCAATACGGGGTATCCTGAAAAGCAATTTCTGTCGGTCTGGCGAGATATACTCGATCGACTTTAATGGAGCTTCAGATGCATCCCGTCGCCTCGATTTCACAGCAGATCTGGGACATGAAATACCGGTTCAAGACGCCGGACGGCGACCCCGTGGACAAAACCATCGAGGATAGCTGGCGTCGCGTGGCGCGCGCGCTGGCGGAACCCGAACAGGATCCGGCATTCTGGGCCGACCGTTTTTATCATGCCATGGAGGATTTCCGCTTCCTGCCGGCCGGCCGCATCCTGGCCGGCGCCGGCACGGAACGCTCGGTGACCCTGTTCAACTGCTTTGTCATGGGCGAGATCCCGGACGACATGGGCGGCATATTCGAACATCTCAAGGAAGCCGCGCTGACCATGCAGCAGGGCGGCGGCATCGGATATGATTTTTCCACGCTGCGGCCCAAGGGCGCGCCGGTCAAGGGCGTCGGCGCCGATGCCTCGGGGCCGTTGACCTTCATGGATGTCTGGGACGCCATGTGCCGCACGATCATGAGCGCGGGCTATCGGCGGGGCGCGATGATGGCGACCATGCGCTGCGACCATCCCGATATAGAGGCGTTCATCGACGTGAAGCAGGAAGCCGGCCGGCTTCGCATGTTCAATCTTTCGGTGCTGGTGACCGATGCGTTCATGACGGCGGTGCGTGAAGACGCGCCCTGGGAGTTGAGCTTCAACGGCGTCGCCTATAATTCGGTTTCCGCGCGCGATCTGTGGGATAGGATCATGCGCGCGACCTACGCCTATGCCGAGCCGGGCGTGATCTTCATCGACCGGATCAACCGGCTGAACAATCTGCATTATTGCGAGTCCATTTCCGCCACCAACCCGTGCGGCGAACAACCCTTGCCGGCCTATGGCGCCTGTCTGCTGGGCTCGGTCAATCTGGCCCGACTGGTATCGGCGCCGTTCACCGACGATGCCGGGGTCGATATGGAACAGCTCGCCGAAATCGTCGCGATCGCGGTGCGCATGATGGACAATGTTACCGACGTGTCGCGCTTTCCGCTCGAGGCCCAGGCGCGGGAGGCCCGCGCCAAACGCCGCATCGGGCTTGGCGTGACCGGGCTTGGCGACGCGCTGATCATGTGCGGCGCGCGCTATGGCTCGGAACAGGCGGTGCGGTTGACCGAAAGCTGGTTCGCCGCGATGCGCCGCCACGCCTATCTCGCCTCGGCCGACCTGGCCGCAGAAAAAGGCGCGTTTTCGCTTTATGACGCGGATGAATTTCTGAGCGGGGAAAACATTCTCGGCCTCGATGCGGATGTGCGCGAGCGCATTGCCGAACACGGTCTGCGCAATGCCCTGCTGACATCGATCGCGCCGACCGGGACTATTTCCCTGTTCGCGGACAATGTGTCGTCCGGCATCGAACCCGTGTTCAGCTATATCTACCGGCGCAATGTACTGATGCCGGACGGCAGTCATCGCGAGGAAGACGTTACGGATTACGCCTATCGGCTGTTCCGCCGCGCAAAAGGCGAGACAGCGCCGCTGCCCGACTGCTTTGTCAACGCTCAGGATCTCAGCCCCGGCGATCACGTGGTGATGCAGGCCGCCGCGCAGAAATATATAGATTCGTCGATTTCCAAAACCATCAACGTGCCCGTGGATTTGCCGTTCGACGTCTTCAAGGATGTCTACGAGCAGGCGTATGATCTTGGCTGCAAGGGGTGCACGACCTACCGCCCCAATGAGGTCACCGGGTCCGTGCTGTCGACGGTTGAGGACGCGGCGGACGAAAACCCGTCCGAGCCCGAACTTCCGCTCGGCCAGCCTATTCCAAAACCCGACGATGTTTATGAAGCCGGCGGCGTGGTCTATATGACCCAGCCGCTGAACCGGCCAGAGGAACTGCCCGGCAGCACCTACAAGCTGAAATGGCCCGACAGCGACCACGCGATCTATGTCACGCTGAACGACATCGTGCAGGACGGCCGCCGGCGTCCGTTCGAAGTGTTCATAAATTCAAAAAACATGGAACATTACGCCTGGACCGTGGCGCTGACGCGCATGATCAGCGCCGTGTTCCGCCGCGGCGGCGATGTGTCGTTTGTCGTCGAAGAGCTGAAAGCCGTGTTTGATCCGCGCGGCGGTCAATGGATGGACGGAAAATATGTTCCGTCATTGCTGGCTGCCCTGGGCGAAGTCATCGAAAGGCACATGGTCCAGATCGGGTTCCTGCCGGCGGCGATAGGACCGGCCAAGGCGGACCGACAAGAGATCGACAAGGAACGCCGCGTCGTCGGCCTCAACGGCGCGTTCCGGCAATGTCCGAAATGCGCCCAACCCAGCCTGATCCGCCAGGAAGGCTGCGACGTCTGCACATCCTGCGGTTATTCCAAATGCGGCTGATTAATCCGCGCGCCCGTCGTCAAATGAGCGGCAGTAAATCCAGGCGCTGAACTTCCAGGTTTCTGGCCCGCCGGTATGCCGAAATTCCCCTTCGCGGGTCGATATAGGGTTTCCGGTGTATCCATTCCTGATCGAGATGCTGCGTGACGAATCCCGCGGAACCTCCTGTCGGCGCGATTTCAGCCCCGATATGAATATACAGCGCGTCGCGCACTCCTGCCCGGGGCCGGCCGCCCACGATCGCCACGGCCCGCGATTGTCCGTCGCACAATGCGGCCGTTGGAGATAAAATTTGATGTTTCGGCCTGATCATGGAACCGTTACAAACTACTCAATTGAGTTCCTCATTATCATAGTTAAAAATTCGTTAAAGTCAATAAAATACGGAAAAATTGTAGATGACTTTGGAAAATTATTCTTAACTTTAAATTTCAAACTAAATAAGAACGAATTATTGCTTATTTTTG
>JAYZAW010000137.1:0-3033 GCA_036339495.1 Pseudomonadota bacterium
TGACCGAGCCCTCGCAAGGCCATGCGCTGGAACTCCGCGATCTTTCGCGCGCTTTGGATGCCCTGACCGAGGAGCAATGCCAGGTCATCCTCCTGATCGGGCTCGAGGATATGAGCTACCGCGACGCATCGGAAATCCTAGGCGTGCCGGTCGGAATGGTAATGTCGCGGCTGTCGCGCGGCCGGGACCGGCTGAGCACCCTGACTAACGGTGAAGAGTCGCAAATTCTGCGGAGGGTGAAATGAATTCACCCGAAAAAATCACCGAACAAGATCTGCATGCCTTCGTGGATGGCGAACTCGACGTCGCCTCCCGCGCGGAAATCGAGGCGTGGCTTACCGATCATCCGGAAGAAGCCCAAAAAATAGCCGCATGGGGGGAGCAAAAAACCCAGCTCCAAGCATTGTTCGGCGATGTGCTGGACGAACCCATTCCGCCAAAAATGGAAGCGGCGCTGTCAAAGCGCGCTCCTTCGGAAAACCGTCACAATTGGTGGCGTAGCGCGGCGACGGTGCTGTTGCTGATTGCCGGCACGGGCGCGGGCTGGATGCTGCGCGGAGAATTCACCCCGGCGGGCAGCTAGAAGGCGGACAGCGAAAAATTCGTGCGCCAAGCGGTCAGTGCCCACGTGGTCTATGTCGGCGAACGCCGCCATGCGGTCGAAGTCTGGGCCAAGGAGGAACGTCACCTCGTCAAATGGCTGTCGAAGCGGCTGAAGTACGAGGTCAAGGTGCCCTATCTGGCGGATGCGGGATTCCGGCTGGTCGGCGGCCGTCTCGTCGCCGATGAAGGCACGCCGGCGGCGCAATTCATGTATGAGGATGCCGCCAAGCGCCGCGTCACGCTTTATACCAGGCGGACCCGCGACAATGGCGACCCGGCCTTCAAGTTCGAGGGCCGCGACGGGATTTCGGCATTTTATTGGATCGGCGGGCCGCTGGCATTCGCCCTGCTCGGCGAAATGAAGCGCGAGGAATTGTTGAAACTCGCAACGACGGTTTCGAAACAACTCGAACCCTGATAACTCCGGACGGGAATAAATCCCCTTCTAAAGCGTTAACATAGTAAGGCTGCGCATACGCCACAACAGGGATCGGAACTCATGCATCATACATTGAAACTGATATTCAGCGCAGCCCTTGCCGTCACAATCGTCGCGTCGTCGGCGCCGGTCCAGGCCGGACCCGCCGATACGATCAAGGAACGGCGCGCGCTGATGAAAAATTACGGGAAAAACATGAAGGCAATCAGCGGGTACCTCAAGAAAGGCAGGGGGACCGCCGCCGATGTCGCCGCCAGCGCGGACAAGATCGCCGCCAACGCCAGCAAAATCGTGGCGCTCTATCCCAAGGGCACCGCGGCAAGCGACAATGTCGGCAAAACCCGCGCAAAACCCGAAATCTGGTCCGAACGCGCCAAGTTCGAAGACGCGGTCGGAAAACTCAAAACGCTGGCCATGAATCTCGCGGCCGCGGCCCGCACCGGCAACAAGGGGGCCATCGGCAAGGCCATGGGCGCCATGGGCAAGCAATCCTGCGGCGGTTGCCACCGCGCCTTCCGGGCGAAAAAGAAATAGACAAATCCCAGGGCGACAATCTGGAATGCGGCGGTTTTCAGGCCGCCGCATTTCGTTTCGCAATACAATTGTCGCAACGCGACGCCGGAACGCATATATAATGGCCCCGATAAAACAGGAGACCTCGATGGCCGCCAACGCCGAACCGCTCAATCTGCTATCCGATCTGATGGGCCGCGCCACGCGCGCGGGCGCCGACGCCGCCGACGCGGTTTATTTCGACGCCGCATCCATATCGGTCGCCCAAAGATTGGGCGCGTCGGAGAAGCTGGAACGCGCCGAAAGCTGCGATTTGGGTCTGCGGGTTTTTATCGGCAAGCGGCAGGCTATCGTGTCGTCGACCGATTTCGCCCCGGAAACCCTGGATGAGCTGGTCGAGCGCGCCGTCGCCATGGCCCGGATCGCGACGGAGGACCCCTATTGCGGCATCGCCGAACCGAGCCAGATCGTCACCAACATTCCCGTCCTCGATATGTGCGATCCGTCGGAACCCACGACGGAGGACCTTACCGATCTGGCGACCCGCGCCGAGGACGCCGCCCGCGCCATCGAGGGCGTGACCAATTCTGAAGGCGGCGAAGCGGGCTGGAGCCGCACCAACATAGCCATCGCCGCGACCAACGGGCTCGCCCAAAGCTATTCCATGTCGTCGCAAAGTTTTTCGGCCTGCGTCATCGCCGGAGAGGACACCGGCATGGAGCGGGATTACGATTACGACAGCGCGGTCTATGGGTCGGATTTGAAATCGCCCGAGAACATCGGCCGGTCGGCCGGGGAGCGCGCGGTCAAGCGGCTGAATGCGCGAAAAGTCAAATCGCAACAGGTTCCGATCATCTATGACAGACGGGTTTCGTCCGGCATGGTCCGCCATCTGGCCGGCGCCATCAACGGCGCGTCGATCACCCGCGGCACTTCATTTCTGAAGGATTCCATGGGCCAGTCGGTGTTCGATTCGGAAATCAATATCATCGACGACCCCCATCGCATGCGCGGCCTGCGGTCCAAGCCGTTTGACGGCGAAGGCATCGCCAACGCGCGCCGCGCCTTTGTCGAAAATGGGAAACTGGTGACCTGGGTGCTCGATCTGGCGTCGTCGCGCCAGCTCGGGCTGGAAAGCACGGGACATGCATCGCGCGGCACGTCGTCCCCGCCCTCCCCTGGTTCGACCAATGTCTATATGGAAAACGGCTCGAATTCCGCTGCGGAATTGATGTCCGACATCAAATCCGGTCTCTATATCACCGAAATGATCGGCATGGGGGTCAATGGCGTCACCGGTGATTACAGCCGGGGCGCGACCGGGTTCTGGATCGAAAACGGCGAACCGGCCTATCCGGTCACCGAACTCACCGTGGCGGGGAATTTGAAGGACATGTTCATGCATCTCACCCCGGCCGACGACCTTGAGTTCAAATTCGGCATCGATGCGCCGACCATTCGCATCGACGGTATGACCG
>JAYZAW010000138.1:0-4654 GCA_036339495.1 Pseudomonadota bacterium
CGTCGAAGCTGTTCTCATAGGATTGCAGATAGTTGCAAGGCAGCGGATTGATCGGCGGGTTTTCCACGAACCCCTGTTCCAGCGGCGCCGGGTAAGGCGGAAAGGCGGGCGGCGCGCCATCGCCGAAATAGGCATAGATCAACCCGAGAAATTCCTCGGTCGGATAGGACCGCACCGACACCTTTTCCGCGAAGCCGTCTTCTTCCGCGGGCTGGTCGACGCATTGCCCGGCGCAGTCATATTTCCAGCCGTGATACATGCATCGGATCGCATCGCCCTCGACCCAGCCGAGATGCAGCGGCGCGCGCCGGTGGGCGCAATGGTAGTCCAGCACCTGCGCCTTGCCGGACCGGCCCCGGAAGATCAAAAATTTTTCACCCAGCCGTTTCATGGGTTTGGCGTGTCCTGGCGTCAAATCCTCGCCGCGGCAAACCGGAAGCCAGAACTGCCGGAGATACCGCTCGCCCAATGAGCCCGGTCCGACCCGCGCGATATCGATGTGTGTGCTGCCAGATATTCTTCCTCCCAAATTATATCGGCTGGGCCAGGATACGGATCGATTTGTCGAACAGACCAACCGGATCGGCATTGGGCGCGGCCGCGTCTTTCTCCCATTCGCCGAGCTGTCGGGAATTCTCCACCGTCATCCGGCAGCGCTCATACCGGCGGGTCATGAAGTCCTCCAGCACATCGGCGACCGGGCGACCCGAGCCAAGAAGCTCCGCCAGCACCACCGAATCCTCGATCGCCAGCCCGGCGCCCGAACCCATCTGGGGCGTGGTCGTGTGCGCCGCGTCGCCGATCAGCAACACGCGCCCGCGATACCAGGGCGGCGGCAGAATCAGGGAATAGATCGGCCGGTAGACGATGTCGCGGGGATCGGCGATCCGGTCGCGCGCCCGGCCCACATGGCCGCCGAATTCGGCCAGCAGGTGGCGCAGGATTACGGGCAGCCGGTCATCGGCGAGACGGGTCCATTCGGGCAGGTTCTGCACCAGATAGATATACATCCGGTCCTGCGACACCGGGTTGACCCCGGCCTTGTTGCGCGCCCCGAAATAGGATTGCCGCCCCAGAACGTCGGGCGGGCGGGGCACGGTGACGCGCCATACCGCCTGGCCGGTATAATCAGCCGTGCAGTCGGGGCCGAACAGCATTTCACGGATTTTCGAATGGGCGCCGTCGGCCCCGACGACCAGATCATAGGACCCGGCCGATCCGTCGCTGAATTCGACATCGACATGTCCGCCGACATCATCCAGCGCGTCGACGGTCACGCCGAGCTGGGCCGGCGCGCCGCCTTCGGCGACCGCCTGTTTCAGCACCTCATGCAATTCCTGGCGCATGATGGCCATGGTCGCGGGACGATCCGGCCCGTTCAGACTGGGCAGATCGACCGTTCCGGTAATATTGCCGTCGGCGTCACAGGCGTTGAAAAATGAATATCCGAAGCCCTTGTCGATGACCTGGTCCAGAACGCCGATGGTTCCAAGCGCCCGCAAGGCGGGTCCCTGCATGGATATCCCGACGCCGATCACGGTCCAATCGGTGCTGAGCTCGATGATTTCCGCATTAATGTCGGCGCGCTTCAGCTGGATGGCCAGCGTCATCCCGGCGATGCCGCCGCCGACGATCAGAACGTTCTTTACCATTAGCTTTTCAAATCCCAGCCGATCCAGTTACACAAGGCGCGTCCCATGATCAGATCCTTGTCGGTGTCGGTCAGCCAGTCCAACTCCTCGGTAAACATTGTCACGCACTCGCGCCACGAACACGGCATGCGCGTGATGTCGGTGCCCCAGAACATCCGGTCCGGCCCGAACGCGTCATACACCCCATGCAGATAATCGTGAATGTTATTGAACGGATAGGGCTCGGTCGACGCGCCGGGCGCGGCCGACGCCTTGACCGCGATGTTGGGATATTTCGCCAGCGCTGTCAGTTGCGGCAAATTGACCATGGCGGCGTCGTCCTGTTGGCGCAGCGGCATGCCGAGATGATCGACCAGCAGGCGCAGATCGGGATGGCGTTCGGCGATCTGTCCGACCAGCGGCAGGAAGTTCCCCGCCGCGAGCGCCAACGTCAGGCCGGCCTGTTCGGCGGCCGGCCACAGCCAGTCGAGTGTTCCGTCGGTCATCCAGGCCGGGTCGTTCGGCGGCATAAAGGTAAATCGCAGGCCCCGCATGCCGGGACGGTTGGCCCAGCCGTCGATCAGCGCCGCGCTGGCCGGATCGTCGAGCGGGAACCAGCCGAGAATGGCGAACCGGTCGGGATGCCGGCGCGCCGCTTCGACGGCGACCTCGTTCGACGTGACATCCCATCCGGGCGGTTGGATAATCGCGGCGTCGATTCCCGCCTCGTCCATCTCGCGCAGCAATTCATCGCCCGACAGCGCGGGCAGCTGGCGATGGGCCGGGCTCGGCGTCCCGGTCGCCCAGATATGGACATGGGAATCAACGATCAACATGAAATTCCTCCGCGCTCCGAAATTTGGGCTATGGTATCGTCAACAATCGCATCGGGACAACATCGCTTCACGCGGGGACGGATAAAATGATTATCGATTGCCACGCCCATGTCAGCGCCCCGGCCGAGCTCTGGGCCTATAAGGCGACCATCATGGCGCATCGCGGCAGCCACGGCCGCGGCAAGGTCAATGTCAGCGACGACGACATCCGCCGCGCCGTCGAGGAGAAGCATTTTCCCGGATCGGGCCACAGCCACATGGGCTATATCGACAAGCTCGGCACGGATAAACAGCTGCTGTCGCCACGCCCTTTTCAGCTGATGCATTCCGAGAAACCATCCATGTTGGTGCAGTGGTTTCACGAGGAATGCAACAACATGATCCACCGCGAGACCGAGCTTTACCCGGACCGTTTCATTGGCGTCGCCGGGCTGCCGCAGCCCTGCGGCGAACCGCTCGACATGGCGATCGCCGAGCTGGAGCGCGCCATCAACGAGCTCGGCTTCAAGGGCTGCCTGCTGAACCCGGACCCGTACGAGAACACCGGCACCCATCCGCCGGCGCTGGGCGACCGTTACTGGTATCCGCTTTATGAAAAACTGTGCGAACTCGACGTGCCGGCCCATATCCACGGAACCGGGTCGAAATCCGACCGGGAACCCTATTCGCTGCGTTTCATCAATGAGGAAACCACCGCCGTATTCGGGCTGGTGAATTCCGACGTGTTCGACGACTTTCCAGACCTCAAAATCGTGGTCAGCCATGGCGGCGGCGCAATTCCGTATCAGCTCGGCCGGTTCGAATCGGGCACGCTGCGCAACCCGAACACGGAACGGTTCAGCCAACGCATGCGCAAGCTGTATTACGATACCGTCCTTTATACGCCGGAAGCGATCGAGCTATTGATCAAGGTGGCCGGCGTCGACCAGTGCCTGTTCGGCGCGGAATGCCCCGGGGTCGGGTCGTCGGTCAATCCCGACACTGGCCGCCACATGGATGACGTCGCCCACCACATACTGGGGTTTGACTGGCTGTCGGAGGATGAACAGGACCGGATTCTCGGCGGCAACGCGATCAGGGTATTTAAACTCGACTGAGGATAGAGAGATGGCGGAAATCGTCCTTGGCATGTGGACCACCCATGGTCCGACGCTCAACACCACGCCGGACCTATGGGTCGGGCGGCTCAAGGCCGATATGGGGCGGGACCATTGGTTCAAGGGGGAATTGCTGTCCTTCGATGCGCTGGCGGAACGGCGCGCGGCGGAAAAGATCGCCGAAAAAATCACCGATGCCGAGCGCCAGTGGCGGTACGATGCCTGCCAGACGGCGATCGGGACCCTGGGCCGGATGTGGGACGATGCCGCGCCCGATCTCTGCGTTATTCTCGGCAACGACCAGCGTGAATTGTTTCTCGAGGAAATCCAACCGGCCTTTACGGTCTATCACGGCGAGACCTTTCATAATCTGCCGTTGACCGATGCCCAGATCGACATGCTGCCCCCCGGTATCGCGGACGCCGACTGGGCCTATCGCCCGGACAGACGCATTGATTATCCGGGCGCGCCGCAACTCGCCGCGATTGTTTTCGAGCGCGCCATGGAAGAAGGTTTCGATCTAGCGGCCAGCAAGGAATGGCCCCATCACGAGAACCATCGCCACTCCGGCACACCGCACGCCTTCAGCTTCATTCTGCGCCGTATCATGCACGACAAGAAGGTGCCGACCCTGCCGGTGATCGCCAACACATTCTTCCCGCCCAACCAGCCGACGGCGAAGCGCTGTTTCCAATTGGGCGAGATGCTACGGCGCACGGTGGAAGACTGGAAATCAGACGCCCGCATCGCCGTGATCGGGTCTGGCGGCATGTCGCATTTTTGCATCGACGAAGAGCTCGACCAGCGCTTTCTCAACGCGATCGATGCCCGCGACCGGGAAGCGCTCTGCGCCATGGAACAGATCCTGCTGCAATCCGGATCGTCTGAACTGCGCAACTGGATCATCGCCGCCGGCATGTTGTTCGATACCGAACTTGCCGGCGAGGTGATTGATTACGTGCCGTGCTACCGGTCGCAAGCCGGCACCGGGACCGCGAACGGGTTCATTTGCTGGAACTAAGAATTATTGAATTCCAACGAAAACGGCGACCCCGAGAGGCCGCCGTTTCGTGTTTGACGAGTGTCGGCC
>JAYZAW010000139.1:0-5919 GCA_036339495.1 Pseudomonadota bacterium
CAATCGCATCGAGGTTTTCCGCCAGATCGTTCGCGAAGCGGATTTCATGACCGTCCGCACCCAAGGCGCGTCCGTGCAATTTGACGCCGTTCAGCGCCAAGGCGCGAAGGTCGATGGTATGACCGCCGGCGCGGCCGGAAAGATGAGGAAAGGGTCTGAAACGGATTGCGCGGCCTTCCGGATGCTGATCGACAGGCAAGTCCACCATGCCGATGTCATGAACCCACTCCACAATGTCGCGGCCCCGGTACCGGCGTGGAAAGCGGCCGGCCTTGCCGACGTATAGATGCACCTCTCGATCGGCAATGCGCAAATCCTCCACGATCTGGCAACCAGACTGCCCGCTTCCCACGACCAGCACCGCGCCATCGGGGAGCTGCGCCGAATCCCGATACTCGGCGGAATGAATCTGCACGATGTCATCGGCGAGCGTGGCGGCCCAGGCAGCAATATTTGGCTGCTGAAAAGGACCGGTGGCGACGATCAAATTGTCTGTCGTGATTTCCCCGTCGGAGGTGTCGAGTGCAAATCGCCCACCGTTGCCCGAGGCGCTCACGCGGCGGACCTCCACGCCATTGCGGCACGGTGGATTGAAACTCGCGGCGAACCGTTCGACATATGAGACGATCTGGTCGCGCGGCATGAAACCTTTGGGATCGTCGCCATCGTATGGGAAGCCCGGAAGCCGGCAGAACCAGTTAGGCGTGACGAGGCAAAACGAATCCCATCTGCGACGCCAGCTGTCGCCGATCGAGCCGCGATCGAGGATCACGTGTTCGCAACCGTTACGTTTCAAATGCCAACTGGCCGAAAGGCCCGCTTGACCACCGCCGATGACCACAGTGTTGATATGCTCACTCATCGCGCTCCCCCCATTTCAGGAATTCGCAAGATCGCGGCAAGGCTTCACTATTAGAATTCTTCGACTACCGGCCGTTCCTCGCGCGATACTCGTAAGAAATGAAATTCTATGACGGAATGAATTTGTTGCCCAACGGGGCGGAAAATTAAACCGCGCGCCATCCGATATCCCGGCGGCAGAAACCGTCGGGCCAGTCGATCGAATCGACCGCCTGGTACGCCGTCTTCTGCGCGTCGGCGACGGTGGGGCCGAGCGCGGTGACGCCGAGGACGCGGCCGCCGGTGGCCAGAATTTTGCCTTCATCTGATTTAGTGCCGCCGTGGAACACGGTCACGTCGGGGATCGCGCCTGCGGCGTCGAGGCCCCTGATCTCGGTACCCTTGTCGTAATCGCCGGGATAGCCGTCGGCGGCCATCACCACGACCAGCGCCGCTTCGTCGAACCAACGCAGATCGAAATTATCGAGCACCCCGTCGCGCGATGCGATCAGTGCCGGCAGCAGATCGGATTTCAATCGCGCCATCAGGACCTGGCATTCCGGGTCGCCGAAGCGCACGTTGTATTCGAGCAGTTTGGGTTCGCCGTCCTCGATCATCAGCCCGGCATAGAGCACGCCCTTATAGGGGTGGCCGTCCGCCGCCATGCCGCGAATGGTCGGGGTGATGATCCGGTCCATGACCGTTTGGACCATCTCGTCGGTGACGATCGGGGCCGGGGAATAGGCGCCCATGCCGCCCGTGTTGGGGCCGGTATCGCCGTCGCCGACCCGCTTGTGATCCTGGGCCGAGGCCAGCGCCAATGCGTTTTCGCCATCGACCAGCACAAAGAAGCTGGCTTCCTCGCCACCGAGAAACTCCTCGATCACAATCTCCGCGCCGGCGTCGCCGAACCGGTTGCCTTGCAGCATGTCGTCGACCGCCTGTTCGGCTTGCGCGATGGTCTCGGCGATAATCACGCCCTTACCGGCGGCCAGACCATCGGCCTTGACCACGATCGGGGCGCCGTTATCGCGAATGAATTCTTTTGCGGTGTCGGGTGACGTAAAACGGCCATAGCCGGCGGTCGGGATGTCGTACTTGGCGCAGAGATCCTTCATGAAGCCCTTGGAGCCTTCCAGCATGGCGGCTTCGGCGCTCGGGCCGAACGCCTTGATGCCATTCGCCTCAAGCTTGTCGACCAGCCCGCCGACCAGCGGCGCTTCCGGCCCGACGACCACGAACTCGATCTGATTCTCTACCGAGAACGCGACCAGCGCCTCGACATCATTCGCCGCGACGGCTACGCATTCCGCGGCATCCGCGATCCCCGCATTGCCCGGCGCGCAATACAGCGTGTCCACCAGGGGCGACGCGGCGATGGTCCAGCACAGCGCATGTTCCCGTCCACCGGACCCAACGACTAAAACTTTCATTCCCGGATTGCCTTTCGCGGCGATTGTGACACCCGAATGATTTAGCATAGAATGCCCGCAATGACCGATATTTCGACCGATACGGATCTGGAACACAACGTCGTCGAACTCTCCGTTAGCGAGATTTCCCAGGCGGTGAAACGGACCCTCGAAGGCGCGTTCGATCATGTCCGCGTGCGCGGCGAGGTCGGTCGCCCGAATTACCATTCCTCGGGACATCTGTATTTCACGCTGAAGGATGAAGGCGCGGCCATGGATGCGGTGTGCTGGCGCGGCGTGGTCGGCCGGCTCAATCTCCGGCTCGAAGAAGGCATGGAGGTGGTCTGCACCGGGCGGGTGTCGTCTTATCCGAAAAGCTCGCGCTATCAGATCGTGATCGAGGCGGTCGAGCTCGCCGGCGCCGGCGCGCTGTTGAAGCTGCTGGAAGACCGGCGCAAGAAGCTGGCCGGGGAGGGGCTGTTTGATCCCGAGCGTAAACGGGCGCTGCCGTTCCTGCCCGATGTTATCGGCGTGATCACGTCGCCGACCGGGGCCGTGATCCGCGATATCCTGCATCGGTTGGACGACCGCTTCCCGCGTCATGTGCTGCTCTGGCCGGTGCGGGTCCAGGGCGACGCGGCGGAGTCCGAAGTCGTTGCGGCGATCGAAGGTTTCAACGGAATCGCGCCCGGCGGCGAAATTCCCCGGCCCGACGTGCTGATTGTCGCGCGCGGCGGCGGCAGTCTGGAAGATCTGATGCCGTTCAACGGGGAAGCGGTGGTGCGCGCCACGGCCGCATCCGATATCCCGCTGATCTCTGCGATCGGGCACGAGACCGATACCACCCTGATCGACCACTCCGCCGACCTCCGCGCGCCGACGCCCACGGCGGCGGCCGAATTCGCGGTTCCGGTGCGCGATGAATTGTTGGCCCAGGTGCTGGACGATCACCGCCGCATGGAAAGCGCGGTGTTGAGAATGTTCACCGATCGGGCGACCCGGATCGAGGGGCTTGGGCGCGGACTGCCCGATCCAAATAGGTTGCTGGAGGTCGCCGATCAAAATCTCGATGGCGAGACGGAGCGGCTCGGCAACGCCCTGAAAAACCTGCTTGAAGCCCGGATTGCTTCAGTCAATCAGTTCGCCGATCGATTGGGGCAGGGCGGGGAGATGGTGTTGCGCGCGTGGGGGCTTCAGTTCAACGGGCTCGACGCCGCCGCTCGCCTTGAAAGGGCAGCCACGCGGTCACTGACCGATGCGCAAACCCGGCTGAAATCCGCCAGCAATATACTCGACAGCCTGTCCTATGAACGGGTGCTGGACCGGGGCTATGCCCTGGTGCGCGACGCCGCCGGCAATCCCCTGACCAAGGCCGCGCAAGCCAAGCCGGGCGACGACATCGCGGTCCGGTTCGGGGACGGCGCCATCGGCGCGACCGTGCACGGCGCCGCCAAGCGCGCCAAGCCCAAATCGACGCCCGGCGACCGTCAGGGACAATTATTGTGATGCGCCTGTGGGTCATTGCAATTGGATTGTCGCTGGTTCTAAGCGGCGGGACGGTTCATGCGCGCGGCGGCAACGAGCCCTTGACGCTCGGCGGCAGGGTTATCGAGGGCGGGCTGGTGTGGGGCGCGACCGATCCGGGCGCGCATGTCACTATCGCTGGGCACAAATTACGGGTCAATCAGGACGGATATTTCGTGTTCGGTCTCGGCCGCGACGCGCCTGCCAAGGTGCGGCTTTTGGTCAATTTGCCCGATGGACGAAGGATCAATCGCGTTTTGAGGGTCAAGCAGCGCAAATACCGCATCCAGCGTATCAAGGGATTGCCCAAGGCCAAGGTCACGCCTCCGCCTGAGGAATTGAAGCGCATCAAGGCGGAATCGCGACTGATCCGCCGCGCGCGCCGCCGCTATAGCCCGGCCACCTGGTACCGCAAGGGCTTTGTCTGGCCCGTTCACGGCAGGATTTCCGGGGTTTACGGCAGCCAGCGCATTCTCAACGGCAAGAAGCGCCGGCCCCATCTCGGCGTCGATATCGCGGCGCGGGAAGGCGTTCCCGTGGTCGTGGCGGCGACGGGGGTGGTGACCATGGCCTATCCCGATATGTTCTATACCGGCAACACGGTGATGATCGATCATGGTCAGGGCGTGGGAACGCTTTATTCCCACCTCAGCAAGCTGCTGGTCACGCCGGGTCAAAAAGTGAAGCAGGGCGAGCGCATCGGCCTGATCGGGGCCACCGGCCGGGTGACCGGACCGCATCTGCATTGGGGGCTGAGCCTGTTCGGCGCCCGGCTCGATCCGGCGCTGCGGGTCGGACCCATGCCGAAGAGAAAGAAGAAACCAAGTTCAAAAAAATAACGACGCTAACCGTCGAGCCCGGGATCGATAATGATCTTGCCGCGCACGTCGCGATTTTCGAGCCTCGCATATGCTTCTTGCAGCCGTTCCAGCGGAAGAATGTCCTCGATTTCCATGCGGAACAACCCCGCGCCCGCGCCTTCCAGCGCTGCGAGCACGTTTTCGGTATTGGATCCCGCCGCGCCCAGAATCCGGATGCGACGGTGATAGAGCAGCTTGGCATCCAGCGTCACGTCGCCGCCGCCATGGGCGCCGGCGGTCACCAGCGTCCCGCCATGACGCAGCGAGGCGAATGCCGCGGGCCATGTTGTGGGGTCTGAGAGGTTTTCCGGCGCCGGAAATACATTGATGGCGGGCGCGACGATGAATTCGGAATACCCGCCCCACCGATCGGTGCCGATCTGCGTACTCGCGCCGCAATCCGCGTCATCGCCATGAAGACATTCTCAGCACTGGCCGCAGGGGTTGCGCGAAAACACCACCACCCGGTCGCCCGATTTGAAAATGCTGACTCCGCCGCCCGCGAGCGCGACTTCCCCCGCCGGGTCCATGCCGGGGACGATGGGCAGCGCGTCCGGCCGGTGCGGCGCGCCCGCCGCGATCTGAAGATCGCGCGTCCGGTTGACGGTCACCGCGCGTACGCGGATCAGCACTTCCCCGTCGCCGGGCATCAGGGGCGTGACGTCTTCAAGGCGCAAAACATCGGGTCCGCCATATTCGCGGACAATGATGGCTTTCATGATTTAGGGATCAATCGCGGAATGACGGGTCGAGTTCATCGGCCATGCGCATTAATGCCGGCCATTCGCGGCGCTCCGTCGACGAATTCTGCGAATTATATTGCCGGGCGGTATGCGCGCAGACTTCCTCCGAAAGCGGGCTGATCCGGCCGCCCGACGCCATGAGCTGGAGCTGGGACGAACAGCATTTTTCCAGAAAATACATCCAGACGAAGGCGGTTCCGACGCTTCCCCCAACCGTCAGAAGCCCGTGGTTTTTCAGGATCAACACATTGTTGTTTTGCAAATCCGCCACCAGCCGCGCGCATTCGTCAGTATCGAAGGCGATGCCCTCAAAATCGTGATACGCCGTATTGCCGTAAAACCGCATGGCATCCTGATTGGTGAACATCAGCCCTTCCTCGAGGGATGAAATCGCCATCCCCGCCTCGGTATGGGTATGGATTGCGCAGACCACATCTTCTCGCGCCGCATGGATGGCGCTGTGAATGACGTACCCGGCCTGATTTATTTCATGGGGCGTATCGTCGAGAATATTGCCGTCGATATCGATCTTCACCAGAT
>JAYZAW010000140.1:0-7973 GCA_036339495.1 Pseudomonadota bacterium
CGTGATCATTTGGGCGAAAACCCGCTATCGGGGCTCAGCGGCTGGTTTGAAGGCAAGGCGCCGATCGCGGCTCGAACGGCGTTCACCGACATTCGCAGCTATCTGCCGGATGATTTGTTGGTCAAGGTCAATGTCGCCAGCATGGCCCATGGGCTTGAGGCGAGGCCGCCATTTCTGGGTCATACATTCAAGGAGTTTGCCTCCACTATTCCCGCCGCCGTTAAAATGCGGGGCTGGCAAACCAAGGCCGTCCTGAAATCCGCCATGGCCGACCGGTTGCCGAGGGAGTTGCTGCATCGGCCCAAGTTAGGGTTTGGCGTGCCGATCGAACGGTGGCTGCGCGATGAGTGGCGAGAGGCGGCCTACGATATTCTTTTATCGGATCGGGCCGCGGCGCGCGGTTTGTTCCTGCGCGGTGAAATTCAACGCATTCTTGATGATCATGTGTCGGGCCGTCGCGGCAATCATTATAGGATCTGGGCGCTGCTTTTCCTTGAAATGTGGTTTCGCATGTGGATCGATTCGCCCCAGCCGCCAAGTCGGGCATGAACGTGAAATATTTTATTTTCTCATATTCACGTATAAGTAATTCACCGAACATTGGTTTAGAACAAGGTCGATCCCTAGACCTTTTTGTGGCCGAGACGGCCGATCAAGCACATCAATCTCTCCATTGAAATGCCCCACGCTCTGTGATGCAGTGCTTTCGGGAGGATTCAATGAACACAAAACCGACCGACGGCAATCTGAACCACCACCTGCCCTATGACGATCTGCGCGACTGGCTCGCCGAGGCGGAGCGGCTCGGCGAGCTGCGCCATGTCACGGGGGCCAGCTGGCAGGAGGAAATCGGCATGGCCGCCGAGGTCGTGAGCCATTCCGACGATGCGCCGGCGGTGCTGTTCGACGAGGTGCCGGGCTGTGCGCCCGGTTTCCGGGTGCTGAGCAATATTTTCGCCGCCAAGCGAAAGAACATGACGCTCGGGTTTCCGGACCATTTCGACAAGACCGAACTTTCCGATGCCTATGCCGATGTCTATTCCCACGATTCCGGGCTGATTCCGCCGGTATTTGTTGATGACGGTCCAATCTTTGAGAACGTGATCGAGGGCGACGCGGTCGATCTCGAGATTTTCCCGACGCCGGTCTGGCATGAAGGCGATGGCGGGCGCTATATCGGCACCGGCAGCTATAACGTCACCCAGGACCCGGTCGACGGCTGGTACAATCTCGGCTGCTACCGGATCATGCTGCACGACAACAAGACGGTGACCTTCAATACCGCGCCCGGCAAGCATGGCCGCATGCATCATGAGCATTATATCGCGCGCGGCGAGGAAATGCCGGTGGTGATGGTGCTCGGCGGCGATCCGATGACATTCTTTATCGGCGGCGGCGAAGTGCCCGACGGGGTCAGCGAGTTCGACGTGGTCGGCGGCATCCGCGGCCGGCCGCTGGAGCTGGTGCGCGGGCGTCATACTGGGCTGCCGTTCCCGGCCGACGCCGAAATCGTGCTGGAAGGCTTCGTCGCGCCCGACACGCTGGTGCCGGAAGGGCCGTTCGGCGACTGGACCGGAACCTATACCGAGACCGGACGGATTCGTCCGCTGAGCCGGGTGACCGCGATCTATCACCGCAACGACCCGATCATCCTGGGTTTCCCGCCGCAGAGCCTGCCCGACGAGTACTCGCGCTTCCGCGCCGTAACCCGGTCCGCGATCCTGAAAAAGAATATCGTGGCCGCCGGGGTGCCCGACGTGACCGATGTGTGGGCGCATGAGGTCGGCGGCTCGCGCATGCTGTTGGCGGTCGGTATCAAGCAGCGCTATCCCGGTCACGCCAAGCAGGCCGGTCATATCGCCTGCCAGTGCCATGCCGGGGCCTATGGCGGCAAGTGGGTCATCGTGGTCGATGACGACATCAACGTCACCGATCTGGACGAGCTGATCTGGGCGGCGCTGACGCGCGCCGACCCCGCGACCTCGATCGACTTCATCACCAACGCCTGGACCTCGCCGGCCGACCCCAGGGTTCATCCCGACGAGCGCGCCAAGGGCAATCTCACCAACTCGCGCATGATCATCGACGCCTGTATTCCGTTCCACTGGCGCGACCGGTTCGCGCCGACCACCAAGCCGCATCCGGATACCGCGCGACGCGCGCGCGACAAGTTCGGCTATCTGCTGGATTGATTGGGAAGGATTCAGAGGTGGAATTCGGCGATTTGGGAGGGTGGATCGACGCGCTTCGGGCGTCCGACGAAATCCGGGAGGTGACGGCTGAAGTCGACTGGAACCTGGAACTCGGTGCCATTGTCCGCAAGGTGTTCGGTAATGGCGACGGGCCGGCGCTGCTGTTCAGCAACATCAAGGATTATAATCATTCGCACGCGCGGTGCCGGCGTCTCTACACCGGCAGCTTTTCGAAATAGTCCCGGATCGCGATGATGTTCGGGCTGCCGCAAGACGCCTCGATCACGGAGATGGTCAAGGCGGCACGCCAGGCATTTTCCGACCGCATCGCGCTGGAATTGGTCGATACCGGCCCGGTCAAGCAGAACATCGTGACCGGCGGTGCAATCGATATCCGAGAATTCCCGGTTCCGCAATGGAACCGGCTCGACGGCGGGCGCTACATCAACACTTTTTGCGGCAATGTCACCAAGGACCCCGACACCGGCGTCCATAATGTCGGCGTCTATCGCGGCATGATCGGGACCGGCACCACGATCCCGCTCGCCTGCGGGCGGCTCCAGCATATGGGCCAGCACATGGCCAAGTATCACGCGCGCGGCGAGGAAATGCCGGTCGCCCTCGTTTTCGGCGGGGAACCGTCGATGATCTTTTGCGGCGCGGCGCCGATCCCCGCCGGGGTCTGTGAATATGACGTGATGGGAGCGATCCGCGGCAAGCCCGTCGAGCTGGTGCGATGCGAAACCTCGGATCTGCTGGTGCCGGCTGGCGCGGAGGTCGTCATCGAGGGGTTCGTTTCCGGCGACCCGGAGACGTTCGAGATGGAAGGCCCGTTCGGCGAGTATACCGGATATTACGGCGGCATCCGCCGGCCGCGGCACCGCTGCCGGGTGACCTGCATCACGCACCGCGACGACCCCATCTTCGTCGGTTCGCTGGAGGGCACCCTGCCCAAGATGTTGAACGAGAACAGCATCATGAGCTCCATCCAGCGCGCCGCCCTGGCCTGGAACGTGCTGGACCGCGCCGGAGTTCCGGGCGTGACCGATGTCCATTGCCCGGCGGCAAACAACGGCACCACCCTTATGATCCAGCTTCATCAATCCTATCGCGGACAGGCCAAACAGGCCGCCGCCGCGATCTGGGGCTCCAGCGCCTCGGTGCTGCACTACAAAAACATCTGGGTGGTCGATGAGGACATCGACATTCACGATTACGGCGCCCTCGACTGGGCATTCGCCTATCGGGTCAACGCCGCCGATGACGACATTGTCATATATCCCGCGACCATCGGTTCACAGCTCGATCCCAGCGTGCGCTATCGCGACCGCGACAAGGAGCTGTTCGGCGGCGGCAAATGGGCCCGGGTGCTGATCGATGCGACCATGAACCTCGATCATGACCCCCAGCCGGAATATGACGGCGATCGATTCCCGCCCAACGTGGCGCCGCACGCCGACGACCTGGCGCTGGTCGAGCGGCGCTGGAAGGAATACGGGTTGGAATAAAATAAGCGCGGGCGGCCTTTCGACCGCCCGCGCGAACTTTGACGAATGAATCCGTCGTAAGAGGTTTAGGCTACTTTACGCCCATCGCCGCTTTGATCTTGGCCATCAGCGCGGGCGACGTCCCGATCGTATCGTCGATCATCTTCTTGACGGCGCCGGCGGATTTGGCCGCGACGTGGAACGCCCTGGATTTGGCCTCGGCGACGAAGGCTTTGTCCGACATGGTATCGGCCAATGCCTTTTGCAGAGCCGCCAGACGTTGACCCGGCACGCCCGGCGGGGTGATCAGCAGCCAGCCGACCGCGTCGGCATTGGCGAAGAACCCGATGACGTCCTTGGCATCCTGGGTCTTGGCCAATTCGATCAGGGTCGGCGTGTCGGGCAGATCGAAATTGCGCTTTACGCCGGTTTGCGCGACGACCGAGATCTTGTTGCCCTTGAGCCAATGGCTGCGCGCCGACTTGATGGCGTCCCATGACCCGGCGCGGCCGTGCACTTCGCCCTTCTCCATCGCCATTTCGATCGGCGCCATCCCGCGATAGCCGGTGATCACCTTGAACTTGGTGCCCAGCAGGCTGTTCATGATGGTCGGGGTGATGTAGGTGCCAGAGCTCTTGCCGGTCGATCCCATGATCACCTGCGCGGATTTCATTCCGTCGAAGGTGGTCGCGGGCGACGAGGCTTTCCAAACCGCGATGACCGAGTTGATCGGCCCCAGGCTGCCGAGATAACCGAACTTCGTCGGGTCGTATTTCAGACCCTTGCGGCCGATTCTGGTGTTGATGGCCAGGAACTTCAGCGGAAACCCGATAAAGGTGCCGTCTTTCGGCGCGACGTTATAAAGATAATTGAGCAGCTTCGCGCCGCCGGCGCCCGGCATGAACTGCACGATGACATTGGGATTGCCTGGAATATGCCGCTTCATGTGTTTGGCGATCACGCGGGCATACACGCCATAGCCGGACCCCGCGCCGGTGGCGGTGGTGATGGTGACGTTCCTGCCCTTGAAGAAATCGGCGACAGAGTCCGCCCAGCTCGGCGCGGCGGCCAGGCTGGCGATCGAGGCGACGAGTCCACCGATGACAAATTTTCTATTGAACATGTAATCCTCCCAATTTTTAAATTTCACGTGCGTCGTGTTCTGCGGCCGGCGGGCATGCCCGCAATTGCCGGTTGGCATCTTGATAGGCACCGATCTAACCCCAATTTAAACAAATTTTCAAGCGGGGGCGAGCCTCTAGTTTGGCGGCCGGCTTGCCCCGGTATCACGCATCCCATATGGTTTGCGTTCGACCGTCGATGCCCGCGTCATGGGTTGGACCCGGGCGGAGAGGAGTGAACGGGCGATGTTGAGCCGCGAAGACAACGAGCTTTTGACGCGTACGGGGCCGGGAACGCCGATGGGCGATCTCATGCGCCGCTATTGGCTCCCGGCGCTGGTTTCGCATGAGCTTCCGACCCCCGATTGCGCCCAGATGCGCCTGCGGATATTGGGCGAGGATCTAATCGCGTTTCGCGCCACGGACGGCCGGGTCGGCATTGTCGACGAGGTTTGTCCGCACCGCCGGGCCTCGCTGTATTTCGCCCGCAACGAAGACCACGGTCTGCGCTGCGCCTATCACGGCTGGAAATTCAATGTCGACGGCGATTGCGTCGAAATCCCGTCCGAACCGGACTACGACCAATGGACCACCAAGCCCCGCATCAAGGCCTATCCCGCGATCGATCACGGCGGGGTGGTTTGGGTTTATATGGGCCCACCCGACCGCAAACCCGCGCCGCCCGAACTGGAATGGACGCTGACGCCCGATCCGCACCGCTACGTCGCCCGGCGCCTGCAGGAATGCAACTGGCTGCAGGGGATCGAGGGCGGAATCGACCCGGTTCACGTGCCGTTTCTGCACCGTGACGGTATTCCAGGCGCGCGCCCTAAGGACGGCAACGGGTCCGGCCCGCTCAATGTCTTCGGGCCCGAACAGGACTACACCCTCGATACCGCGTGGCACTATGAGAGCGAGGAGTCCGAGGGCGGAATTCATGTGGTGGTGCGCCGCAATACCGGCGACGGCGCGAACTATTGGCGGATCAGCGAGATGATCCTGCCCTGCTTTTCGCACGCGCCGCCTTATGGCGACGACCCCTTCCTGCCGTCCAACGCCTGGGTGCCGCGCGACGATACCAGCCTATGGCGCTGGAATTTCGCGAGCCATCCGATGCGCCCGCTGACGGCGGATGAACGCGGCGCCATGGCGTCGGGCCAGGGCGTGTTCGCCGAAGTCGATCCGGAAACGCTGCGTCCGCTGGCCAACATCGACAACGACTATTTCATGGACCGCGAAGGGCAGCAAAGGGGCGATACCTTCGGCGGCATCCCGGGGGTCGCCCAACAGGACCAGTCGATCCAGGAAAGCTAGGGCCTGATTCTTCAACGTTCCGGCGAATTCCTGATGGCCAGCGACAAATCGATCATCATGATGCGCAACCGGCTGCTCGCCGCGATCAAGACCATGCAGGCGGGCGGCGAACCGCCCGGTCTCGATGGTTCCGCGCAGCGGGTGCGGTCGGCGACGCTGGTGGCGCCCGACAATATCGGTCTGGCGGAGTTGAGCAAGGAAGCCCTCAAGACCAGGCCCGGCGTTGCCTTGACCGCCGGTTGACCACGGGCGGTCGCATTGCGCCACGCACACCAAGGCGGTATGCTTGCGTCCAATCATGGATTCTACCCACTAGATAATCCAATAACAATCCAGGGATGTTTTGATCATGCCTCTTAAGATTAAACGCCTGGGCGAAGCGCTCGGCGCCGAAATCCTGGACATCGATTTGTCAGTTTCGATGAACGCGGCGAAATATGCGGAGATCACCGAGGCATGGCATGAAAATCCGCTGCTGATCTTTCGCGGTCAGACGCTGACTCCGGAATGCCATATCGAATTCTCGCGCCATTTCGGCGATCTCGAGATCCACCCAAACCCGAAACATTTGCATCGCGAATTTCCGGTGCTTTTGAACCTGACGAACCGGCTCGGCGAAAACGGCGAAGCACTCGGGCTGAAGGACGGTGGCTCGGACTGGCATTCCGATCTGTCCTATATGAGGGTCCCGAGCAAGGGGTCACTGCTCTACGCGCTTGCGGTGCCCGAGATTGGCGGCGACACCGAATGGGCCAACATGTACACGGCGTATGAGACACTGCCCGAGGCCGCCAAGGCGCGGATCGCCGATCTGCGGGCGATCCACCAGTTCGATCACAATGCGAATCCCCGGCTGCATCCGCCGGAAGGCGTGATCGCCGGCCAGGAAGGGACCGGCTCAATCTGGGACAAAAAATCCGACGCAACCAAGGCGCGGACCCCTAACGTGCCCCATCCGATCGTGCGGAGACATCCCGACACCGGCCGCAAGGCGCTGTTCGTGAACCGTCGTTTCACGATCGCGATTGAAGATATGGATGCCGATGAAGGCGAAAGCCTTTTGCTCGAGCTGTTCGACCATTGCGAACAGCCGCAATTCGTTTATAGGCACAAATGGCGGGTTGGCGACCTGTTGATGTGGGACAATCGATGCCTGATTCATGTCGCCTGTGGCGGATTCAGCCTGCCCGAGATCCGTCAGATGTACCGTACTACGCTGACCGGCGCGCCGACCTTGTGACCCGGCGCCGGCGGCGCGAATCGGCTTCGCAATACCCTCAAATCCTATGCGTCTATTGCATTGCAATTGGGATCAATTTGGGCAATCTTACCGGAATTGACCTTTGAAATGCGTGGTACTGCTTCAGCATTGGAGTTTTCTAATGGGAAACTGGGTTCTGGGCTCGGTGACGGCGGTGATGGGGGTTTGCGGACTTTATGTCTCTTCCCGCGCCGGATTCGGCGTCGCCTATTACGGTGGGCTGCTGTTTTTTCTATTCGCCATTTTGTTCATATTCAATCTGATCAAGATCGGCTACGACGAAGCCAGAGAGACGACTTCTGCGGGCGAATTCAATGCATTACGCGGCAGGGTGACGTCTTATCTGTTCCCCGAAAACACAAATTTGGCCTCCACCAAAATAGTGGTCCGCACGATCACGACGGCGGATTTGAAAGATGCGGTGGCCAGGGGCTTTTCCGACTTTATGCTGCGGCCAACGCACATGTTTATCCTGTGCGCGATATATCCCATCGCTGGCCTGATTTTTGCGAGAATGACCTTCGGTTACGAAGTTTTGCCAGTCCTATTTCCGCTTGTCTCGGGGTTCGCCCTGATCGGCCCCTTGGCCGCGACCGGC
>JAYZAW010000141.1:0-4969 GCA_036339495.1 Pseudomonadota bacterium
CCGATGAATTCGCCGTCGCGCCACACCGTCGCGCCGCGCAGCAGGGTGATGACCGGCCTGCCGTTAACCTCGACGCCCTCGTAAGGCGTGTAATCCATGGCGTCGTGCATGATCGACTGGCTGATAACGACCTGCTTGGTCTCGTCCCAGATCGCCAAATCGGCGTCGGACCCGATGGCGATGGTGCCCTTGCGCGGATAGAGCCCATCGAGCTTGGCGGCGTTGGTGGCGGTCAGCGCCACGAATTCGGTCAGGCTTATGCGGTTCTTGCGCACGCCTTCGGAAAACAATAGCGGCATGCGGACTTCCAGACCCGGCACGCCGTTGGCGATCTGCTTGAAATGGGCGTTCGGGCCGTGCTTCATTTTGCCTTCCGGATCATCATAACGATAGGGCGCGTGGTCAGAGGAGAACACCTCGAACACGCCCTCGGCCAGCGCGTTCCAGACGATTTCCTGATTGGCCTTGTCGCGCGGCGGCGGGCTGCACATATGCTTGGCCCCCTCGAGGCCCGGCTGGTCCATGTCGTCGGCGGTCAGGAACAGATATTGCGGGCAGGTCTCGCCATAGACCTTGAGCCCGCGCGACTGCGCCCAGCGGATCTGCTCGATCGCCTCCACGCCCGACACATGCACGACCAGCACCGGCACGTCGACCAGCTCGGCGAGCGCGATGGTGCGGTGGGTCGCCTCGCGCTCGACCAGCATGGGGCGCGAGGTTGCGTGAAATTTCGGCGCGGTCAGCCCGGCCTGGATCAGACGCTCGGTCATCCATTTGATCATGTCGTTGTTTTCGGCGTGCACCATCACCATGGCGCCGTCGCGCCGCGCCACAGCGAAGACGTCGAGCACCTGTTCGTCCGACAGCATCAGCGCGTCATAAGTCAGATAGATCTTGAAGCTGGTATATCCGTCCTTGATCAGGGCGGGCAAATCCTGGCCGATCGCCTGGGGCGTCGGGTCCGACACAATCAGATGAAACGCGTAATCGACCGCGGCCTTTGGCCCGGCCCGGTCGTGGTAATCCTGCACCACGGCGCGCAGCGAGTCACCCTTATGCTGGCAGGCGAACGGCATGATGGTGGTGGTGCCGCCGCAGGCCGCCGACCGTGTCGCGGTAAACCAGTCATCGGCGGTCCAGATGCCGGAGCCCGAAATCTGTTCCACATGGCAATGGCTGTCGACGCCGCCGGGCGTGATCAACAGACCAGTAGCGTCAATTTCTTCGGCGCCGGCGTCGAGACCTTTCCCCAGCGCGGATATCTTGCCGTCATTGATGCCGATATCGGCATTAAAGACATCGCTCGCCGTTGCCACGCGGCCACCCCGGACCACAAGATCGTATTGCGCCATCTAGCCTGGTTCCCTGATAATGCCAGTAAGAGTAATTCCAGTTTAACGAAGAGCGTGGCAATGGCCGACCAGAAACTCGACGAAACCGCAACCGGCGTTTACGCCATCACGCCGACGCCGTTCACCGACGCCGGCGCGGTCGATCTGGACAGCACCGACCGGATGGTCGAATTTTATATCGAGTGCGGCGTCAGCGGCCTGACCATTCTCGGCGTGATGGGCGAGGCCCATAAACTCACCCAGGAAGAATCCGTGGCCTTTACCAAGCGCGTTCTTGCGGTGGTCGATGGGCGGATTCCGGTTATCGCCGGCGTGTCATCGCCGGCCTTGGGGCCGATGGCGGCGCTGACCGAACAGGCGATGGAGTTCGGGGCCGCCGGCGTGATGGTCGCCCCCATGTCGGGCCTGAATACCGATGAAAAGATCGAAGGATATTTCCACGCGGTCTGTAACGCCCTGGGCGATACGCCGGTGGTGCTGCAGGATTATCCACCGAGTTCGGGGGTGTGGTTCTCGGTGCCGCTGTTGAACAAACTGTTCACCGAATTGCCGGCGCTCAAAATGCTCAAGCACGAAGACTGGCCGGGCCTGAAAAAAATCACCCAGTTCCGCGCCGCCGAGGCGCGCGGCGAGCGCCGCCGGGTCAGTATCCTGACCGGTAATGGCGGGCTGTTCCTGCCGCTCGAACTCGCGCGCGGCGCCGACGGGGCCATGACCGGCTTCGCGTTTCCGGACATGCTGGTCCAGGTCTGCGAATTACACGCGGCGGGGGACGCCGGAAGGGCGCAGGATTTGTTTGACGCCTATCTGCCGCTGGTGCGTTATGAACAGCAGATCGGCATCGGGCTGGCGATCCGCAAGGAAACCCTGCGCCGTCGCGGCGTCCTCGCCTCGCCCACCATCCGCGCGCCGGGTCCGAAGCTTGACGCCGATGATAACGCTGAACTGGAAGATTTGTTGCAACGGCTCGAGCGGCGCTTGAACGAACTCGGCGAAATCTTCCCGATGTAGGCCCGGTTGCGGCGTGATGGCGTGATGTGATAATTCTATGGAATCATAGGGTTAAACGAAGTCCACGGAGAATTGAGTCGTGTCCGGTTTTGCTGATTGTCCCGCTTTGGTTCTCAATGCCGATTTCCGGCCCTTGAGCTATTTCCCGCTGTCGCTATGGTCGTGGCAGGATTCGGTCAAGGCGGTGTTCCTCGACCGGGTCAATATCGTCTCGGAATACGAGAACGAAATTCATTCGCCCAGCTTCGCCATGCGGCTGCCCAGCGTGATAGCGCTGAAAAATTACATCCCGCTGTCGCGCCGTCCGGCATTTACCCGGTTCAACGTGTTCCTGCGCGATCGTTTCGCCTGTCAGTATTGTTCGCACGCATTGCCGGCCAATGATCTTACGTTCGATCATGTGGTGCCGAAATCGCGCGGCGGACGCACGACCTGGGAAAACGTGGTGACCGCCTGCACGATCTGCAATCTGAAAAAAAGCAACAAGCTTCCCGGCGAATGCGGGCTGCATCCGCGCCGCCGTCCGATCGAGCCGACCAATCATTTGTTGCAGGCGCATGGCCGCGCCTTCCCGCCCAATTTTCTGCACGACAGCTGGCGCGATTTTCTCTACTGGGACGCGGAACTCGACCCGGTCTGAGCCGCGCGCTCGGGTTATGCAACGTCGCGGGTTATCCGTATTTGCGCAGCACGTGGCGCGCCAACGCCATCTTCAGGATTTCCGTCGGGCCCTCGGTGATGACGAAGCTGCGCTGATCGCGCCACATGCGTTCGATCGGCAGATCGGTGGTCAGCCCGATGCCGCCGTGGATTTGCATGCAGCGGTCGGCGGCTTCGAACGATCTGGTGTCGCCAAAAATTTTGCACATATAGGCGTCGTAGCGGATGTCCTCCCCGCGGTCCCCCTTCCACGCCGCGTTGTGAACCATCAGGGTCAGCTGGTGCAGCTCGGTATGCATGTCGACCAGCATCCACTGGACCGCCTGACGGTCGGCCAGGGGCTGGCCGAAGGTGACGCGCTGTTTGGCGTAGGATGCGCCCATCTCGAGACAGCGTTCGATCACCCCCATGCCGCGCGCGCCGTGACGGATGCGTCCTGAGCTGATCCAGTTCTGGGCGAATTTAAAGCCTTCGCCTTCCTCGCCGATGCGATTGGCCACGGGAATGCGGACATTCTCCAGCGCGATCTCCCACGGCCGGTCATCCATCATGGTTTCCTGTTCGCGCAGCAGTTTCACGCCGGGCGTATCCATGTCGACCAGAAAGGCGGAAATCCCGCCGCGCGATCCTTTTTCCCGGTCGGTGGCGGCGATCACCTGGGCGAAATCGGCTTCGTTGGCGCCGGTGATGAACCGTTTCATGCCGTTGATGACATATTCGTCGCCTTCGCGCACGGCGGTGGTCCGCATGCCGCCGGGGTCGCCGCCCGCATCGGGTTCGGTCTGGGCGAAACAGGCCTGTTTCTCGCCGGACAGAACCGGCAGCAGATAGCGTTCCTTCTGCTCGTCGTTCAGGTAATACAGGATCGGGCTGACCGGCGGCCCGAAGATCGACGCACCCCGGGTCGGCATGGCGATGGACCGGGCAAGCTCGGACCAGACCACGACCTTGGCCAGCAGGCCGAGACCCTGGCCGCCATATTCCTCCGGCACGTCATACATCCAAAGGCCGATTTCCCTGGCCTTTGCCTCCAACACCTCCCGGATGTGGGGTTTGATCTTGTTGCCTTCGCAGACATCGCGCTCGATCGGGATCAGTTCCTCATCAACGAAGCGGCGCACCGTGTCCTTCAGCATGCGCAACTCTTCCGGCAGCTCGAAATTCATCTGCGCGGCAAGTTCCGCGATGGTGTCGTTTTCCACGATTATGTCTCCTGATCTATTGTTTCGTGACGCGCTCGACCGGCCGGACATCGACGGCGCGCACGCCCTCGCCGTCGCCCAGCACGATCAAGGGATTGATTTCCAGATCGGACAGAACATTTCTGTAATCCAGAAAGAGCGCCGACAAGCCGGCCGCCGCGCGGATCAGCGCCGCGCGGTCGCGCGCCTTCGCGCCGCGAAACGCGCCCAGCAACGCCTTGGCGCGCAGCTCATCCAGCATGTCGCCGGCGTCCTGCTCGCTGACCGGCAACAGGCGGAAGGCCACGTCCTTCAGCGCCTCGACATATATGCCGCCGAGCCCGAGCACCATGAACGGGCCGAATTGCGGGTCTTCCCGCACGCCCACGATCACCTCGAGCCCGGACACCATTTCCTGGACAAGAAATCCGGACAGCTCGGCTTTCGCGTCGATGTGCGACAGCCGGTCGGCCATGGCATCGGCTTCCGCCTGGACCGCAATCTCATCGAGCAGGTTGAGCGCGACGCCGCCGATTTCGGTCTTATGGCTGGCCTGGGGCGAAATGATTTTCAACGCCACGGGAAAGCCGATCATGGCGGCTTCCCGGGCGGCGGCTTGCGCCGAGGCGGCAAAGGCGCTTTTCGGCGGCGTGATGCCGTGGCCGATCAGCGCCGCATTGAATTGATTTTCGTTAAAGCCGGCGATTTGCGACGGCGCGGCCATTTCGGCAATGCCCCGCTGTCGACGCATGCCGTAATCGGCCA
>JAYZAW010000142.1:0-5765 GCA_036339495.1 Pseudomonadota bacterium
CGCACCACCCACCAGGCGGCCGCCGTGCCGAGCCCAATGGCGATCGCGCCGGTGGCCAGCCCCAGCAGCCCGTATTCAGTCAGATAGGCCGCCAACACGTCGCGCCGGGTCGCGCCGAGCACTTTGAGGACCACCGAATCATAAACCCGGCGGCGATGCCCGGACGCCACCGCGCCGGCCAGCACCAACGCGCCGGCCAGCAGGGTGACGCCGGCCGCGAAACGAATCGCACCGGCAATGGCGTCGAGGAACGCGCCGACCGATTTGAGGACATCGCGCACCCGGATCGCGGAGATATTGGCGAAGCGGTTAGTCACGGCGCGCTCGATCGCCGTGATCGAACCGGGCTTGCCGCGCACGGTCGCCAGCTGGGTCTGCGGCGCGGCCTCGATCACGCCGGGCGAAAACACCAGCACGAAATTGAGCCGCAGCGAGCGCCAGCGGATGTGACGCAGATTGGCCACCGTCGCGGTCACCTTGCGGCCGAGAATATTGACGGTCAGCGTATCGCCGACCCCGATGCCGAACCCGGTCGCCGCGTCGGACGAGAGCGACACCAGGGGCTTGCCGCTGTAATGGGATGGCCACCATTTGCCGGCGATAATGCGCGTCCCGTCCGGCGGGGTGCGCGACCAGGTCAGCCCGCGGTCGCCGCGCACCATCCAGCGCGCCCGGGGCAGAATGCGCGCGCGCGCCACCGGCGTGCCGTTGATCGCGGTAATGCGGCCGCGCAGGATCGGCGTGCGGCGCAGCTCGGTCACCCCGGCCACATTGCTGATGGTTGCGTCGAAATCCACAACCTGGTCGGGCTGGATGTCGATGAAAAAGAAATCCGGCGCGCGCGACGGCATGGATTGCACGATCTGGTGGCGCATGTTGCCTTCGATCAGCGTAATCGCCACCAGGACCGTCAGGCCGGGTCCGAGCGACATCATCACGGCGACGGTGGGCGCGCCGGGCCGATGCAGATTGGCCAGGGCCAGCCGGAACGACGCCTTGATCCGGCCGCCGGCTGTGTTCAGCGCAAGCCTTGCCGCGCGCATCACCGCCCAGCCGGCAATGCGAAAGATCACCAGCGCGGCCAGAGATCCGCCGACGAACCAGAGCGCGATGCGCCGGTCGTGGGCGCCGTAGATTGCCAGCGCGGCCAGCGCGCCCCCGGCCGCCACGGTGGCAATGACCGCCCACTTGCCCGGCAGTTGGCGGACCGGCGCGATCAGGTCGCGGAACAGCCGGCCGGCCGGGATATCGCGGGCCCGCGCCAGCGGCCACAGCGAAAAAGCCAGCGCCGTCAATGCGCCATAGGCCGCGGCGAGCGCCAGCGGCAGGGGATAGAACCCGGTGGCGATGTCGACCGGCATCATGCCGGACATGATCTCTCGCACCGCGATCGGCGCGGCGGCCCCAATGATCAATCCGGGGATGATGCCGCCCAGCGTCATGATCGCGATCAGGGCAAGATAGGTCTGGAAGATCAGCCGCGACGGCGCGCCGAGGCATTTCAGCGTCGCGATGGTCCGGGTCCGGCTGTTGAGATAATTACCGACCGCGTTGCCGATGCCGACGCCGCCAACCAGTAGGGCGGTCAGACCGACCAGGGTCATGAACAGTTCGGTGCGGCGCACGAACCTTGTCACCGACGGCGCGGCGTCGGTCAGATCGCGCACCCGCCAACCGGAATCGGGAAACGCCCGCGCCAGCGCGCTTCGCCAATCCGCCGTCGATTGCCTGGGTTTGAGCCGGACCCGGTAGGAATAACGCACCAGGCTGCCGGACAGGATAAGCCCGGTCGCGGGCAGCGCCATGTCGGAGACCATCACGCGCGGGCCGAGCCCGAAAATACGTCCATTGCCAGCCCGGTCGGGTTCGGTGTGGAGCACCGCGCGGATGCGAAAAATCGCCTTGCCGATGGTAATGCGCCCGCCCACTTTGACGCCGAGCCGGTGCAGTAGCTCCGACGCCACGGCGGCGCCCCATGCGCCGTCGCGCCGGACGAACACATTGGCGCGCGGAATATCCGGCAAGAATCCAAGCGCGCCATAGAGCGGATAGGGGCCGTCGACCGCCTTGAGCTCGACCAGCGAGCGTTGGGTGTGTTTCAGATCATGGGCCATGGCGCGCAGATGCACGGTGCGCGACACGCGCCCGGTATTTTCGATCCAGCGCAGCTCATCGGGTTGCAGATCGCGGTGCGGGCGGGTCAGCGCCACATCGCCACCGAGAATATCCTTGGCGCCCGACCCAATCGACGCGGTGATCGACGACGACAGCGCGCCCACGGTCGCGATCGCCGCCACGCCGAGCGCGAGACAGGCAAGAAACACCCGGAACCCGCGCACTCCGCCGCGCAGCTCGCGCCGGGCCAGGCGCTGGGCAAGGCCGAGAGAACTCATGTCGACTCCGTGTCCGAGATGATTTTACCGTCGGCAATTTGCAGATGCCGGGCGCAGCGCGCCGCGATATCCATGGAATGGGTGATCAAAATCAGCGTCGCGCCTGACCTGGCCTGCATCTCGAACAGCAGGTCCATCACCGCCCCGCCGGTCGCACCGTCGAGATTGCCGGTCGGCTCGTCGGCCAGTAACAATTTCGGATTGGCGACAAAAGCCCGCGCGATAGCGACCCGTTGCTGTTCGCCGCCGGACAGCTGGCCCGGGTAATGCCCGACCCGGGGGCCGAGCCCGACCGCGTCGAGCGCGTCGCGCGCCCGGTCGAAGGCGTCCGCCACGCCGGCGAATTCCAGCGGCATGGCGACGTTTTCCAGCGCGTTCATGGCGCCGACCAGATGAAAATCCTGAAACACGATGCCGACGGCGTCGCGCCGCAACAGCGCCAGCCCGTTTTCGTCGAGCGCCTCCAGATCGCCGCCATTGACCAAAATTTTTCCGGACGTCTGGCGCTCCAGCCCGGCGATCAGCATCATCAGGGTGGTCTTGCCCGACCCGGACGGCCCGACCAGGCTGACCGTTTCGCCATGACCGATCGACAGTGTTATGCCGCGCAGAATATTGACCGGTCCGGCCGCGCTCACCAGATTCAGATGGACATCATCGAGCGAAATCATGGCAAGCGTGTTATGACTGATATCCATGGAACGAATTAGACTCCCCGGCGTGGTCCGGCGCGAATTGCGCATCCCTAACTTGGTGATTGCGGCGGCATTTGTCAGCACTCTTCTTGCCGGCCCGGCAGATGCGGCGACGCCGATCAAAATCCTGGTGCTGGGCGACAGCCTGGCCTCGGGATGGGGCTTGCCCGTCGATCAGGCTTTCCCGACCCGGCTTGAAGCGAAGCTGCGGGCGCGCGGCCACGCTGTCCGGCTGGTCAATGCCGGGGTTGCGGGCGACACCTCGGCGGGCGGCAAGGCGCGGCTCGACTTTGCGATGACTGAGCGGCCCGGCATCGTGATCGTGGAACTTGGCGCCAATGACTCGTTGCGCGGACTCGATCCAAACGCCACCCGCGCCAATCTGGACGATATCCTGACCCGGCTCAAATCCCGGGGTGTGCGCATTCTGCTGGCCGGCATGAAGGCGCCGCCCAATCTGGGCGAGGAATATGGCGGCGAGTTCAATGCGGTGTTCCCGGAGCTTGCGAACCGTCACAATGTGGCGCTTTATCCGTTTTTTCTCGACGGCGTCGCCGCGCAAAGCGGGTTCAACCAGCCTGACGGCATCCATCCCAATGCGCGCGGCGTTGCGGTAATAGTTGACCGCATCCTGCCCTATGTGGTCCGGTTGCTGAAATCATCGGAGTAATTTGCAAATGGAAACGGCGCTCGGCAAGTTCCGCCTCGCCCATGCCAGCGGCGGCGACTGGGAAACCCTGACACGGGATTGCCTGGACCAGCTCGACGACGAACAGGGTGGGGGAAAACGGGTCGCCAATCTCGGTTTTCTCTATGTCACCGACGAGCTGTCGGAGGATTTCGACAATATCTGGCGTCTGCTGCGCGACCGGACAGGGATCGAGGATTGGGTCGGCACCGTCGGGCTGGGGGTCTGTGTCGGCGGCATGGAATATTTCGATACCCCGGCGGTGACCGTTTTGTGCTGCGCCATGCCGGAGGACAGCTACCGCATCCTGCCCAATATCACCCGGCCGGGCGAGCCGCTGCCGCTGGAGCTCGCCGAATGGGCGCAGAACCACGAACCTCTGGTCGGCGTGGTGCATGGCGACCCGCGCAATCCCTATTTGCCCTCGATCATCGACGCGCTGGGCGACGAGGCCGAATGTTTTCTGGTCGGCGGGCTGACCGCCTCCCATACCAAGTTCCAGCAGCTCGCCGGCGAACTGACGGAAGGCGGGTTGTCGGGCGTGCTGTTTTCCCGCAATCTGCCGACGGTTTCTGGCCTGACCCAGGGCTGCGCCCCGATCGGCGAGATTCACAAGGTCACCGCGTCCAACGACCACATTCTGCTCGAACTCGACGGCAAGCCCGCGCTCGACGTGTTCAAGGACGATATCGGCGAGGTGCTGTCGCGCAACCTGGAGCGGGTCGGCGGTTATATTCACGCCGCATTGCCGATTTCCTCTGATGACGAGGGCAATCAGGTGCGCGGTGATTATCTGGTGCGCAATATCATGGGCATCGACACGGATGCCAACTGCCTGTCGATCGGCGAACGGCTGAGTCCGGGCGACCGGCTGATGTTCGTGCGCCGCGACGCGCCCAGCGCCGAGGATGATCTCGACCGCATGCTGGTCGACATCGCGGAACGGGCCGAGAACGCGCCCCAGGCAGCGCTGTATTTCACCTGCGTTGCACGCGGCCCCAACCTGTTCGGCAAGGAGTCGGAGGAACTCACCGCCGTCGCCGACACGCTGGGCGACGATGTGCCGGTGATCGGCTTCTTCGCAAACGGCGAAATCTCCAACAACCGCCTCTACGGCTATACCGGCGTGCTTACGCTGATTTTGTAAATATGATCCGGCTGTTCGTCGCCCTGCCGATCCCCGACGCCCAGCGCCGGCGTCTGGCGCAGATCCGCACCGGCATCGACGGCGCGCGCTGGGTCGATGAGCACAATCTGCATCTGACACTGCGCTTTATCGGCGAGGTCCCGGAAGATCATGGCGAAGACCTCGCATTCGCCCTGACGTCGGTAAAGGCCGCGCCGTTCGAACTCAGATTGAAGGGCGTCGGGCATTTCGGCTCCAACCGCGGCGTGCGCGCGGTCTGGGCCGATATCGAACCCGCGCCTGACCTCGCCCCTCTGCGGGCCGGCATCGATGCCACCCTGCAACGCGCCGGCCTCACCCCCGAACATCGCAAGTTCCACCCCCACGTCACGCTCGCAAGGCTGCGCCACGCAACCCCCGACGCCATCGCGCCCTGGCTCGCGGCCAACACCCTGTTCACGACGACGCCGTTCACGATCGACAAATTCGCGCTGTATTCCAGCCACCTCGGCAAATCGGGCGCCGATTATGCGATGGAAATGGATTATCCGCTGGGGTGAGGTTTGGTCGGAACATCCGGGGGAAGGGAATTTCAACACAGAGACCACAGAGTAGAAAAATAAATCGACCGTCCGCGCGATCATCGTCACCCGCTTTGCTGGGGCGTTCAGTATGGAAATTCTCTGTGTATTCCTCTGTGTCCCTCTGTGGTCTTTGTGTTTATCGACACCCAAGCCCGCCCTCGGAGCGACGTGGTATCGACATTCGGAGTCGACCACTAGTCGTCCAGATCCTCAATCATTCCGTCGTAGCCGGCATGGGAAGACAAATTCTCACCCCGTTGGGACTCTCTCATGGCCGCC
>JAYZAW010000143.1:0-5672 GCA_036339495.1 Pseudomonadota bacterium
TATTCCTGGATCAGCGCGGGACCGTCGATCGTCGCCCCCGCCGCGAGATCGTCGCGCATATGGACGGGGCAATCGACCGGCGTTGCGGGGTCGTCGAAATAAACCGGCCGCCGAACCGGTTCCGTCGCCATCGCGGCCTCGATTCCAACATTGGGAAGCTGCAATCGCGGCCGGCGTCCTAGCGCGACCATGCGCAGATTGACCAGCTCCAACGGTTCGTCGGCCGCGTGGTGGGCATAGCGCTGTTCGTGCAGATCATCGAAATCGCGCCGGATGGCGGCGATGTCGCCACTGTCCAGTTGCGCCACGGTGACCGGCACGGACAAGGTGAATTCCTGGCCGACATAGCGCAGATCCATATAGATTTGCCGAGTGACGTCGCGGGTTTCCTTCATCACGCGCTGGGACTCCCGGACCATCTCGCCAAGGATGTCGCGCAGCCAAGCGAAATCGAGCCGGTCGAGGGGGCTGAGATGGGTGCGCGTGAAATCATGGCGTTCATCGGCCATCAGCATGCCAAGCGCCGAAAAATGCGCCGGAAACCGGGGAATGATCACGGTCGGGATATGCAGGTCACGCGCGATCGCGACGGCGTGCAGCGGACCGGCGCCGCCCGCGGCGACCAGGGAGAAATCGCGCGGGTCATAGCCTTTTTCGACCGAGATTTCGCGCACCGCAAGCGACATCTTGGCGATCGCGATCTCGATAATCGAGCGCGATGTCTCCAGCGCGTTCATGCCGAGCGTTGCGGCGACTTTTCGCTCGATTGCGGCCGTCGCGGCGTCCAGATCGAGCGCCATCTCGCCGCCGAGGAAATCGGCGGCCCCGACGCGCCCGAGAATGACATTGGCGTCGGTAATGGTCGGCTCCACGCCGCCGGCGCCATAGCACACCGGACCGGGTGCGGCGCCGGCGCTTTGCGGTCCGACCTTCAGCGCGCCGACCTCGTCGATCCAGGCGATGCTGCCGCCGCCAGCGCCGATTTCGACCACGTCGACCACCGGGGCCATCACCGGGTCGCCTGACGCATATCCGCCGACATAATAGCCGTCCGCCATGCCGGGCCGGCCGTCGCGGATCAGACTGGCCTTGGCGGTGGTGCCCCCCATGTCGAAGGAGATCACGTCGTTGAAGCCGAGCGCCATGCCGACCCGCGCCGAGGCGTTAATGCCGCCGACCGGCCCGGATTCCATCATGGCGACCGGTTTTTCCACCGCGATCTCCGGCGTCATCACGCCGCCATTGGACTGCATGATCGACAGCGCGCCGCGAAAGCCGATGTCGTTGAGCCGCGATTGCAGGCTGTCGATATAGCCCGCCACTTTGGGTCCGATATAGGCGTTGACCACGGTGGTCGACATGCGCTCATACTCACGATATTCGCGCAGCACCTCGTGCGACAGCGAGACATACTTGCCGGGCAGGTTTTCGCGCAAAATGTTTCCGACCTCCCGCTCATGCGCCGAGTTGGCGTAGGAATGCAGGAAACAAACGGCCACTGCCTCGACATCATCAGCTTTGAGGCGCGCGCAGATTTCGCTGATTTGGTTTTCGTCGAGCGCCTCGAAAACCTCGCCGGAGGCTTTCATGCGCTCGGCCACCTCATGGGTCGCCCGGCGCGAAACCAGGGGACGCGCGCGGTGGAAATGCAGATTATAGGATTCGGGCCGGTTGCCGCGCCCGATGATATAGACGTCGCGCGTCCCCCTCGTCACCAGTAGCGCGGTCTTGGCGCCCTTGCGTTCGATCAGCGTGTTGATTGCCTGCGTCGTGCCGTGGATCAGCTCGGCCACATTCAACGGATCGAGCTCGCTCTTGTCGATGCAATCTACGATCCCCTGGGTAAGATCGTTCGGCGTGGTCAAGCTCTTCGCCTGATAAAACCGGCCCGAAACTTCGTCGAAGGCCATGAGGTCGGTAAAGGTGCCCCCGATATCAACCGCCAGAAGAACCACTCTGAACTCTCCGAATTATCGACCGGCGTAATCGCCGGCCGCTCAAGTTTGCCATGAAGGCCCGGCCGGCACCATGCCGAGGGGGCGGCGGTGGAATTCATGCCTATTCGTTGCCTGGCGACGCGCGATCGGCCAGACGAATTTCCTCGAAGCATGGTTCGCAATGCCTATAATAATGGCATGGATAATGTCTCTTCATCGCAAACCGAGGCCGCCGAGCTGATTGAGAGCGCCAGGGGTCTGGCCCCGACGCTGCGCGAACGCGCCAGGGCTGCCGAGGAGATGCGGCGCTGTCCCGATGAATCGATTGCGGATTTTCACGCCGCCGGAATTCTCAAAGCGCTGCAGCCGCGACAATTCGGCGGATATGAGATGGGCTGGGACGTGTTGTGCGAAATTTCCATGGAGCTGGCGCGCGGCTGCGGGTCGCAGGCCTGGGTCGCCGATGTCCTGATGGATCACAAATATATTCTCGGCATTTTCGGCGAACAGGCGCAGCGCGATGTCTGGGAAGCGGACGAGAATGCGCTGATTTGCGCGTCGATCGGTCCGCAGGGCAAGGCGCGCGCGGTCGCGGACGGATATATCGTGAACGGGCGTTTTGGGTTTTGCAGCGGGGTGCATCACGCCGATTGGGTGATCGTGGGCGCGATGTCGGATAATGCGGACGGGGATGAAGGGCCGACGCCGCGCTACTTCCTGGTTCCGGCGGCCGAGATCTTCGTGATCGATAATTGGCATGTGGTCGGTCTGGCGGGGTCGGGCAGCATGGATTTTGAAATTCAGGATATCTTTGTGCCGGCCCATCGGATGATCGACATTCATGACGCCCAGGAAGGCACGGCGCCCGGGTCGCGCCTGCACACGGGCGCGGTCTACCGGATACCGCAACGGGCCATCGCGTGTCTCGGGCTGGCGTCGCCCAGCATCGGGATCGCCCAATGGGTTCTGGACGACTTCATCGCCATGACGAAAAGCCGCATTTCGCGCGGCAACAAGGTCGCGGAATGGCAAAGCATGCAGCTTCGCATCGCGGAATCATCCGCCGAAATCGACGCGGCGCGGCTATTGGTTCTGACCACCGCGCGGCGCGCCATGGAGACGCTCGGATCGGGCGAAATCCTCTCCCTCAAGCGGCGCGCGGAGTGCCGGCGCAACGGCTGTTACGCGGCCATGATCGCGCGGCGCGCGGTCGACCGTTTGTTCGAGGGCGCCGGCGGCCACGGGCTTTATCTGGATAACGATCTGCAGCGCGGCATGCGCGACGTCAAGGCGGCCGTGGCCCATCTCGCGCTGGGATGGGATATGGGCGGAACCACCTTCGGGCGCGTCGCGCTCAGCCTCGATCCGGGTCCCGGGACTTATTAGCGAAGTCGGCGCCGGCCCGCTCCTCACACAAGCGTGGGATCGAGAATGATTTTCCCCATGCCTGGATTGTTCTCGACCAGGCGGTGCGCCTCGGCGGCGTCGCTCAATTTCATGATCCGGTCGATTCGGGCGCGCAAGGCCCCCGCCGCGGCCGCGTCGAAGCAGGGTGCGAGATCGGCCATTTGACTGCCCGGATTACCCATGATGTTCAGCAGATTGTGATAAACCACATAGAAATCGACCGGCACGACCGGCCCGCCGTGAGCGCCCGCCGTCACCAGGCGGCCGCGCGTTGCGAGGCTCGCGATTGCCTTGGGCAGGGTTTCCGGGTTGGCGATGTTGTCGAACACCGCGTTGACGCCCTTGCCGCCGGTGAGACGCTTCGCCTCATCGGTCAAATCACGGGCGTTATAATTGATGCCGTGATCGGCCCCGAGATCGAGCCCGATCCGGACCCTGTCGTCGGACCCCGCGACAGCAATTACCTTGGCGCCGAGGGTCTTGGCGATCTGGATGCCGAGGGTTCCCAGATTGCCCGACGCGCCCATGATCATCACCCATTCATCGGGCTGTAAATCAGCCATGTGAACCAGCAAATTATAGGCGGTCGGGGCGTGGCGCGAGATCACCGTCGCGTCCGCGAACGGCACGCCGTCGGGGATCGGGAATGTATGGGACGCCGGCGACGTGACCAGTTCGGCGGCGCCGCCGGGCCGGTGAATGCCGATCATCTCGTCCTGGCCCCGGGCGTTGCGCGGCCGCCCCGCATGGGCGCGGGGGTTAGAGCTGAAAGCATGGGACAGCACCGCGACCCGGTCGCCGATCTTCCGGTCGGTCACGCCGTCGCCGACCGCCGTCACCACGCCGGAGGGGTCGACGCCGGGGATTATTGGCAGCGTGATGCCGCGCTGTTGCTGGCGTCCAGCGCGCACGGCGACGTCCAGTGTGCGATTGACGGAAACCGCATGCACCCGCACCACGATTTCCCCTGGCCTGGCGACCGGGTCGGGAACGTCCTGATATGTCAGGACGTCCGGCCCGCCATACTCATGAATGACGATCGCTTTCATGGATTGGCGCGCTTGGCTCTTTTCAGTCGGGGATACCAGAGATAAAGGTAAAATTCTGCGCCGTGGTCGGCAATGAGCGCAGCAACGCGCCCATGTCTTCCGGCGTATCTTCGCGTGCAATCGGTTTCAGATAGCGTCCGCCGCACGCCACCTCCAGCCGGTCGCCCTGGAACGGGAATGGATCAAATGCGTAAATTCCGTCACCCCTGGGCGTGACGGTTATGGACACATCTTCTTCTTTTGATTTCGGGACATGGGTGAATACTTCCATTTCCCGCTCACTCTCGTGACGAATATTAAAATAAAGCGCCAGCGTGTCGCAGAATTGGAGCTGCTTGTAATTCTGAAACAGATGTTTTTCCTCAATCCATCCGCTGAATTCCGGATCCGTTGAAAGTGCTTCCTTTATGCGGTCCTGGCGCGCCAGTTCCGCGTCGAGCATGGCGTCGGTCTCGGCCGCGAAATCCCGGTTGACGGGCACCGATGTGGACCCGCCCGGCCGGACCCGGAAATCCGTATAGCCGTATCTCTCGTGATACAGCCCCCAGCTATGCATGCTGGACAGCAGGCCGCAATAAAGATGTTTCGCTTCATTATAATCGGGTGATTTGCTGTTGGTGCTGAGCCCGATGGACGGCGGCGTGGTGCCGAGCCCGGACGGCATGCCGGTTTCCGGCACCGTGGCCGGGTTTTCATTCAGTTCGGCCCAACCGCGGTCGTGATGGCTGATCACATAAATCATTTCCTCGAACGGTTCCGGGCGTTCGAAGGCGTCGTTTCCAAAGGCGCGCGCGAACTGGCCGCACAGATCATTATGTTCCACCATGGTGCTGACAAACCGCGCTTCGCTGTCCGGGGCGTTTTGAACCATCATCGCGCTATCTCCTGATCCCGTTTATCCCTGCATCGTCGATAGATTAGCAGGAAATTCTAACTTATGTAATTCCGCTGAGGTGGCGTCCATGCGGTTATTGGCGCATCATTGTTTTGAAAAGCGGATAGCCGGTGCGGTAATAGACGAACATCCGCTCGCCCTCGCCGGCGGGCCACGGGACATCGCCGCTCTCGACGGGCATGTCGACCGGCCCTCAATATTCCGGCGCCGAGCGGCCGACTTGCGCGGGCCGGTCATAGTGATCGAATTCAGGAAGTATGGTGAGGAAATTATCGGCAAGATCGAATATATCCGAGAGCTGTTCAAGCTTTTCACCGCCGTGGCGGTCGATTACCTGATTGATGCGCCGCACCACGGCCGCTTCGGATTTCACAAACGTTTCTT
>JAYZAW010000144.1:0-6544 GCA_036339495.1 Pseudomonadota bacterium
GTAAAGGCTCTCGTTTTATCATTGTTAATGATAATCGTTTGCAATAACTTGTGTCTGTAGGCACCTAAATCCCAAGGGCGGCGAAAGGCTGCGTGTGAATTGGCGAGTCTGAACGCGGCACAACAGAAGGCCGGCGGTATCGCGCGAAACGGGCGCGGATCACGCTTTGACAGCTGGACGATTTCTGCCCTGATTGCGGCGGCTCTGGTGTCGCTGCCGGTTCTGGTCATTGCGGCCTATATCTTTGCGCCGTCGGCCGGCGTTTGGGCCCATCTCACGGCGACGGTTCTGCCGCGCTATGTGGGAAATACCTTGCTGCTGATCCTGGGCGTCGGCATCGGCGTGCTGACAATCGGGGTCGGCACGGCCTGGCTGGTGACCATGTGCCGGTTTCCCGGCCGCCGCGTATTCGAATGGGCACTTTTATTGCCGTTTGCGGTTCCGGCCTATGTGCTAGCCTATACCTATACCGGATTGTTCGATTTTACCGGGCCGTTTCAGAGCTGGCTGCGCGAAGTCTTCGATTGGGGGCGGGGCGATTACTGGTTTCCCGAAATCCGGTCGCTCGGCGGGGCGATCGCGATGATGTCGCTGGTGCTGTACCCCTATGTCTATCTGCTGTCCCGGGCGGCCTTTCTGGAACAATCGGTCTGCGTGCTGGAGGTCAGCCGGACGCTGGGGCGCGGCCCGTGGAAAAGTTTCGCCACCGTCGCGCTTCCACTGGCGCGGCCTGGGATCGTCGCCGGCCTGTCATTCGCCCTGATTGAAACCCTGAACGATTTCGGCACCGTCGATTATTTCGCCGTTGATACCTTCACCACCGGGATTTACCGGACCTTGTTTGGGCTCGGCGAGCCGGCGGCGGCGGCGCAGCTGGCGTCAGTGCTGCTGATTCTGGTGTTCAGCCTGATCCTGCTGGAACGCTGGTCGCGCAGCGGCGGACAGGTACATCACACCACCCAGCGCTATCGCAATCTGCCACGCTACCGGCTGCGCGGCTGGCGCGGCTGGGGCGCATTGCTGGCCTGTTCGACGACCGTGTTTTTCGGTTTCCTGCTGCCCGGCGGGGCGCTTCTGGTCTGGGCCGTGGAAACATTCACGTTGGATACAAATATTTTTCAATACGCTTTCAACAGCTTCATTCTCGCCGCCATGACAGCGATCCTGGCTGTCACTGTTGCGATCCTGATGACCTACGGCATGCGGCTTCGGCCGTCCAAACCCATGCTCGCCGCGTTGCGGGTCGCCGGAATGGGATACGCGGTTCCCGGCGCTGTCATCGCCGTCGGCATATTGCTGGTCTCGACCCAGATCGACAACGGCATCGACCGCTGGATGCGCTCTGTCTTCGGTCTTTCCACCGGTTTATTGTTCACCGGCACCGTGGCCGGGATGGTGTTCGCCTATCTGGTGCGTTTCCTGGCCATATCCCTGAATTCGGTCGAGGCCAGCCTGGCCAAGGTAACGCCCAATATGGACCACGCCGCGCGCACCCTGGGTCTCCACCCCTTCGCCATGCTGCGCCGGGTTCACGCGCCCCTAATGTGGGGCAGCCTGTTGACCGCCGGAATGCTGGTCTTCGTCGATGTGATGAAGGAACTGCCGGCGACGATCATCATGCGTCCGTTTAATTTCGACACCCTCGCGATCCGCGCATACCAACTGGCGTCGGACGAACAGCTCGCCGAGGCGGCGGGGCCGGCGCTCGCCATCGTTATCGTCGGCATTTTGCCGGTGATCCTGTTGAGCGTCGCCATTTCGCGCTCGCGCCCGGGCCACGCCGATGGGTGAAGCTTATGAATAGCGGAACCGGTCTTGTTGTCGAGGATGTACGCCACGCCTATGGTTCGCGCGAGGTGGTCAAGGGCGTCAGTCTGAATATTCCGACCCAGGAAATTCTATGCGTCCTCGGCCCGTCCGGCTGCGGCAAGACTTCGCTGCTGCGCGTTATCGCCGGGCTTGAGGAACTTCAGCACGGCCGCGTGATGGTCGATGACGACATCATGGCCGGGGACGGAATAGACATTCCGCCCGAAAATAGATCCATGAGCCTGCTGTTTCAGGATTTCGCCCTGTTTCCCCATCTCAACGTGATGGATAACGTGACCTTCGGGCTGACCCATCTTATGCCGGAGCAGCGCGACGCCCGCGCCCGCGAGGTTCTGGAACAGGTCGGCATGCTCGGCTATCTCGACAGCTTCCCCCATGTCCTCTCCGGCGGGGAGCAGCAACGCATTGCCCTGGCCCGCGCGCGCGCACCGCGTCCCCAGGTGATGCTGCTGGATGAGCCGTTCTCGAACCTCGATGTGCGGCTACGCAACCAGCTGCGCGATCTGGTGCTACATGTGCTCAAGCAATCCATCGCGTCGACGCTGATCGTGACCCATGACCCGGAAGAAGCCATGTTCATGGGCGACCGCATCGCCGTCATGCGCGACGGGGTAATTGTCCAGGAGGGCACCCCGGAGGACCTCTACCACGCGCCGGTCGACACTTTCGTCGCCGGATTGTTCAGCGAAGTCAACAGAATCCCCGGCGTGGTCTCCGGAAGCGCGGTAAATACGGTGCTCGGGCCGGTCGCCGCGCCGGATTTCGCGGACGGCGAAAGGGTCGTCGTGCTGGTCAGGCCGGAGACATTGGGCATTGCCGGACCCCGAGATTCCGGACCCACGGCCAAGGTGATGACCGCCCGCATGCTGGGGCAATCCAGCTTGATCCATCTCAGCGTCGAACAACCCGGGGGCCAGGGGCTTCATTTGCATATCCGCACCATGGCGCCCGCGCGTCCATCTGAAGGCGATGTCATCGGCATTCGGTTTGACGCGGATCGCGCCTTTGTGTTCCCGGATGACGGGGAAGACTGAATAAACCGCTGAAATTCAAGCGTTATATGATCTTTCCCGGTATTGCGGCGGAAAATGCTTTCTGCCATGATCGCGCGAAACGGGTTTGACTGCATTTCAGGAGTATTTTCATGGGCGCCTTCGGAATTTGGCAGTGGGTATTGGTTGCGGTCATCGTGCTGCTTCTGTTCGGTGGAAGGGGCAAGATTTCCGGACTTATGGGCGATTTCGCCAAGGGGATCAATTCCTTCAAGAAAGGCTTGAAGGACACCGCGCCGGAAGCCGAGACCGCCGCCGCGAAAACCATCGAGAAAGAAACAGAGACCGCGGCCGCCAGTGAAGCGGTCAACAAGGACGAGGCCGCCAAGGGGTGAGCCCCGAGACCGGTTGCCGCGCTCTAATCCAGGAGATCTGACCCGCCATGTTCGACATCGGCGGCTGGGAATTCATGCTCATCCTTATCCTGGGGATCGTGATCATCGGTCCCAAGGAACTGCCCGGCGCGCTGCGTAATATCACGCTGTGGATCCGCAAGGCGCGCGGTCTGGCGCGCGAATTCCAAAGTGGAATCGACGATATCGTTCAGGAAGCGGAGTTCGAACAAATCCGCCAGGACGTCATGGAGGGATCGGACCCGACCGGATCGATCGCCGATTTTAAGGACGACATCAACCAGACGCTCGACCCCGACGGTGAAATCGAAGGCGCACTGTCCCTGGACGATTCCGACGAGTGGTACAGCGACCATGAGGATTTCAACGACGATCCCGACGCGGAAGAGGTTGCAATAGAGGCGTCGGAACCGGTTGAGATCGAAGTGGAAACCGCCTCTGAAGGCGAAGTATCGCCCGACGACGGCAAGAGCGGCGCCTGACCATGGCCGAAGACGTCGTTCCGGAAGCAAAATCCATGCCGCTGTTGGGCCATCTGGTCGAGCTGCGGTCGCGCCTGATCTGGTGCATGGGCGGGTTTCTGGTGGCGTTCTTCGCCTGCTTCTTCGTGGCCGAGGATATTTTTGCCTTTCTCGTCGAACCGCTGGGCGACGCGATGGAGACCCGCCAGGGCGCGCGGATGATCTTCACGGCTCTGCATGAAGCGTTCTTCACCTATGTCAAAGTGGCGTTTTTCGCCGCCGCCTTCATCTGCTTTCCCTTGTTCTCGGCGCAGGTCTGGATGTTTATCGCACCCGGTCTTTACAAGAGCGAAAAGCGCGCCTTTATGCCGTTCCTGCTGGCGACGCCGGTGCTGTTCGCGATGGGTGGCGCGCTGGTCTATTACTTCATCATGCCGCTGGCCTGGGATTTCTTCCTGGATTTCCAAAAACCGGGCGAGGCCGGCGCCCTGGCGATCGAAATCGAACCCAAGGTCGACCAGTATCTGTCGCTGGTGATGCGATTGATTTTCGCCTTCGGGGTCGGGTTCGAACTGCCCGTGGTTCTTATCCTGCTGGCCCGCGCCGGGATTGTGACCTCGGACGGGCTCAAGGCGAAGCGGCGCTATGCGGTGGTCGGCGTGTTCGTGGTCGCCGCCGTTTTGACGCCGCCCGACGTGATCAGCCAGATCGGTCTGGCGGTGCCCATTCTCCTGCTTTATGAGGTTTCGATCATCGGCGCCCGGATGACGGAACGCAAGCGGGCCGCCAAGGAAGCGGAGCAGGACGCTGAACAAGACGAAGAACCCGACGCCTGATTCGTGTATTTTCAGATTCGTGAGGTGAAACATGCATGATCTGCGCTGGATCAGGGAGAACCCGGACGCGTTCGATTCCGGGCTGAAACGACGTGGCCTGGAAGCCCTCGCAGGTGAGGTGCTGGAACTGGATTCGCAAAGGCGCGCGGCCCAGACCGAGCTTCAGGATATCCAGACAAGGCGCAACGAGGCGTCGAAGAAAATCGGCATCGCCAAGCAGGCGGGGGAAGACGCCGACGACATTATCGCCGAAGTCGCGGCGCTCAAAGACCGCATGGGCTCGCTTGAGGAACAGACCCGCGCGCATGATTCGGAGATCGAGACAACGCTGTCCGCGGTGCCCAACCTGCCGTTCGACGACGTCCCCGACGGCGCGGACGAGGCCGACAATGCGGAAATCCGTAAATTCGGCGACCCGCAATCCTTCGCATTCGAGTCCAGGGAACATCATGATCTCGGCGACGCCCTGGGGCTGATGGATTTCGAAAGCGCCTCGAAACTGTCCGGCGCGCGCTTCGTGGTGCTCAAGGGCGCGCTGGCTCGCATGGAACGCGCCTTGGCCGCCTTCATGCTGGATATCCACACCGCCGAGTTCGGCTATATCGAGATTAATCCGCCGGCCCTGGTGCGCGATGACGCGCTTTACGGCACCGGGCAATTGCCCAAATTCGGCGATGATCTGTTCAGGACCACCACCGGCCACTGGCTGATCCCGACCGCCGAAGTCCCGCTGACCAATCTGGTCGCCGGCGAAATTCTCGATGAAGCTTCGCTGCCCCGGCGCTACACGGCCATGACCTGGTGCTTTCGGTCCGAAGCGGGCGCGGCCGGCAATGACACCCATGGCATGATCCGGCAACACCAATTCACCAAGGTCGAGTTGGTGTCGATCGTTCACCCGGACAAATCGGCGGACGAGCATGAACGCATGACGTTGGCGGCGGAAGAGGTTCTGAAACGGCTCGGGCTGGCCTATCGGGTGGTGGTGCTGGCGACCGGCGATCTCGGATTTTCCGCGCGCAAGACCTATGATCTGGAAGTCTGGCTGCCGGGGCAGGGGGCCTACCGGGAAATCTCCAGCTGTTCCAATTGCGGCGATTTCCAGGCCCGGCGCATGCGCGCGCGCTTCAGGCCGGACGGCGGCAAGGGAACCGAATTCGTCCACACGCTGAATGGGTCCGGCCTGGCGGTCGGGCGTACGTTGATCGCAATCATGGAAAACTATCAGCGCGAGGACGGCTCGATCGAAATCCCCGAGGCGTTAAGACCCTATATGGGCGGGCTGGAATTGATTGAGGCGGGTGGATGAAGCTGTCCTTCGCGCGTATTCTGGTGAGCAATGACGATGGCATCCACGCGCCGGGGCTCAAAATCATGGAGAAGATCGCCAAGTCGCTCTCCAAGGATGTCTGGGTGGTGGCGCCGGAGACGGAACAGAGCGCGTGCGGCCATTCCCTGACCCTGACGGCGCCGCTGCGGGTGCGCAAGGTTTCGGCGCGAAAGTTCGCGGTCAACGGCACGCCGACCGATTGCGTGCTGCTGGCGGTCAACGACGTCATGCGCGATCATCGGCCCGATCTGGTGCTGTCGGGCGTCAACGCGGGCGGCAATCTGGGCGAGGACGTGACCTATTCGGGCACGGTGGCCGCTGCGATGGAAGCCGCCCTGCTGGGCATTCCGGCAATCGCGTTGAGCCAGGTGCGCAAGAACGGCTCACCCGTGCGCTGGTCGACCGCCGAACATCATGGCGCGGATATCGTGCGCCGTCTTTACGAGCAGGGCTGGCCCGCCGGCGTGTTCATGAACGCCAATTTCCCTGATTTTCCCCACGACAAAGTGGCCGGCGTGAAGGCCACGCGGCAGGGCAGGCGCAAAATTGGCGATGTGCTCAATCGAGGCGTCGATCCACGCGGCCACCCTTATGTCTGGATCGGCACCGAGCGCGACGAGAACCCGTCCTTCCCCGGCTCCGACCTGGAGGCGGTGCACGCGGCGATGATTTCGGTCACGCC
>JAYZAW010000145.1:0-22538 GCA_036339495.1 Pseudomonadota bacterium
CTGAAAGCCTTGCAAACCATATCCATTGCGCTTGGGTGGCTCCATTACCCCCCAAACAATCCCCCAATCGGTTGGAATTTATCCCCTCGCGATGCAATCAGAGTGGCCGCAGCTCAACGGAACGCGGCCTTGAAGTCGCTGATCCTGAATGGGTGGGGTATGGATATCCCCGTTTTCCGCCAAATCTTTACCTCACTGTTTATCCCGGACGGAACAGCGGAACAGGCGCAATGGTTCAACGATCTGCAGCGCATCACCACGACGCCGGAAAACGCCTATCGGATCCGTGACGCCGGCGATCAGCTCGACGTGGAGGATTTGCTGTCTGAAATCAAGGCGCCGACCCTGGTCCTGCATTGCCACGACGACGCCGTGGCCCCGTTCGAGGAAGGCCGCACAAGAGCCGCCATGATCCCCGACGCCCGCTTCGTGGCGCTCGAGGGCAAAAACCACCTGCTGCTGGAAGACGATCTGTCATGGCCGATCTTCATGGACCATGTCCGGGAATTCCTGCGGAGTTGAATACTGGGTTAAACCGCTTCGCCGGCGGCAAAGCCGCTCGACCAGGCCCATTGAAAATTATAGCCGCCGAGCCAGCCGGTGACGTCGACCGCCTCACCGATGGCGTAGAGGCCGGGAACGTCTTTTGCCTCCATGGTTTGGGACGACAGCCCAACCGTGTCGATGCCGCCGCGCGTGACTTCGGCCTTGACGTATCCCTCGCTGCCGGAAGGCGTCAGCCGCCAGCGATTAAGCCGGTCGCCCAGATCGTGCAACAGCCGGTCCGTTAGTTCACCCATCGGGCGGGCCGGCAGATGTTTCTCGGCCAGAGCGGCGGCGAGACGGGCCGGCAGGATTTCGGACAAAACCGTCCGGGGCTCGGCCCTGGGCCGCGTGCGTTTGCTTTCGATCAGCCAGGGCCCGACATCGAGATCGGGCAGCATGTTCAGTGTAATCTCCCCGCCCGCGCGCCAGAACGATGAAATCTGCAGGATTGCCGGACCCGACAGGCCGCGATGGGTAAACAGCATGGCCTCGCGGAACGACGATTTTTCACAAGTCGCGATGCATTCGAGCGAGATGCCGCTCATGGATCGCATCAACTCGAGATCGCTGCCGCCAAAGGTCAACGGCGCGAGACCGGGTCCACATTCGGTCATTTTCAAGCCGAAGCGCTTTGCCGCTTTATGGGCGAAACCGGTCGCGCCCATTTTCGGGATCGACAGCCCGCCGGTGGCCAACACGAATGATTCAGCCGAGAAATTGCCTTGGTCGGTGTCGACGCGGAACCGGTCGGCGCGGCTTATGTCCATGATTCGGCAGCCGAGGCGGAGATCGACGCCCGTGGCGGCGCATTCCGCCAGCAGCATGGCAACCACCGCCCGCGCCGAGCCGTTGCAGAACAGCTGGCCCAGGGTCTTTTCATGCCAGGGGATGCGATGTTTGTCGATCAGCGCGATGAAATCGTGCTGCGTGTAGCGCGCCAGGGCCGATTTGCAGAAATGCGGATTGCCGGAGATGAAATTTTCCGGCGTGCAATATAAATTAGTGAAGTTGCAGCGCCCGCCGCCGGAAATCAGGATTTTCTTGCCCGCCTGGTCGGCATGCTCGAACAATGCCACGCGCTTTCCGCGCGCGCCGGCGGTCAGGGCGCACATCAGCCCGGCCGCGCCGGCGCCGAAACAATGACGTCAAATTCCGAACTTCCATCCCGGCTCATATGCGGACAGTGGGCTTCCGCTAGTTCTTGGCGCCTTCCGGCGGGTCGCAGGGCACGGTGCCCATCTCAGCCGGCAGGGATACTTCCAACAACCGCATGGAGTCCGACGTGCGGGTTTCCTGGTGGCGTTCACCGCCCGGGATCATCACTGTATCACCTGCTTCAAACTTTTTGATCGTGCCATCCTCGAATTCCAGCTCGAGCCAGCCTTCCAGCATATAGACGAACTGCATTTCGCAGATGTGGTAATGCCATCCGGTCGGTTCCGACATGCCGGCATCCGCCGACGTTACCTGGGCCCGCATGCGCCCGCCGGTCGCCGCCGTCACGCCGAGGTCGCGGTATTTGAAGAATTCGCGCCTTCCATCGACATATTCCGCGTCCGCCGCCGTGGATATGGCGAGTTTCATTGCCGGGTCGCGTTCGGCCGTCATCTGATTGCTGCTCATGCTCTAGCTCCTGATCCGCGGGTGGACAGTAAGGCTGATCCAAATCGGCGTCCGCGTCAACTCGTCGCGCGCAACCGCGAGACCCTAAAATCCGGACGCTGCGACGCTTCCGATTTATACATGATTGTTCTACCGTTTTAAGAGGCTGGGAATGCGTGTGCCAGGACATCAATTCAGAGGAGGAATGAAATGAAATATGCCGTCATGAACTGGATGATCAGACCCGACCTCGTCATGACATCCAAAGACGCCCTCAAGGCCCTGATCGAACACACCGCCTATATGAAAGGGCTGGAAGATGCCGGCAAAGTCGTGATCGCGGGCGGGTTCATGGAGGGTTCCGGGGGCATGGATTTATTGGAAGTCGACACGCTGGCGGAAGCGATGGAAATTTCCAAGAACGACCCCTTGGTGAAGAACGATTTGATCCGGCAGGACATCAAGGCGTGGTCGACGGATCTCGAGGCGCGGCAAAAGATGTTTGCGAACATGCTCGACGGGCTCGGCTAGAACGGCCCTCGCTTGAGGTCGTTACAAAAGGGTTTGAAGTTTCAGGCGAACGTCCGCAACCACGCCTTCCGGCGCCTTGTCGGCGAAGGCGGCATTGCGTGCGCGCCAATCCAGACTTTTGAGGTGGTCGGATAAAACCACGCGCGACACTTTCAAGCCTTCGGGGATCAGCGTCTCGAATGGATATCCCTTGACCCGGCTGGTGATCGGACCCATCAGCGCCAGACTAGTTGCGTGGTTGTAAGTCTTTGGGGACAACACCAGAGCGGGACGCCGAATTCCGCGCCACGCCGCGCCATATGGGCGGCGCGCGCTGGCGACCAGCGCCTTGGTCGGGATGCAGCCCACATTGACGCAAGTGCCGCCAAACAGTTTGCGTTCGATAGTCGCGGTCTTCATGCCCTCCCCCGTCATGCGCTGGGCCAGCGACGGTCCAGCCTGCCCGGTCCCGATAATGACGGCGTCAAATTATTCCGACATGGTGGTTCCCCCATATTTTTACCAACGAAGCATCGGGAGTCGAATTAGTGTCGTTTCTCTGCTAAATCCAATCGCAAAACCGATTTCGAGGGGAAACCGCCATGGCGCAATTGAATGAGACGCATGATCCGGGGCTGGAAAGCTGGGTCGAGAGCGCCAATGGGGATAACGCGGATTTTCCGATCCAGAATCTGCCGTTCGGGGTGTTTTCACATCCGGGGACAGGCAAGGCGACGGTCGGGATCGCGATCGGCGATCAAATCCTTGATGTGGCAGCGGCCTACAAAGCCGGCGCGCTCGACGGACCGGGAGATGACGCGGCGCGCGCCTGTGACGGCGCCGTCCTCAATCCACTGATGGCGCTTGGCGGCGAACATTGGTCGGCGCTGCGCGCGGCGGTCAGCCGGGCTTTGCGGTCGGATGGCGAGGTTGCGGAGACGGCGCAAAAGGCGGCGGATGATATCCTGGTCCCCATAGCGGGGATCGCCATGCTGATGCCGGCGGCGATCGGCGATTACACCGATTTCTATTCCTCGATTTATCACGCCACCAATGTGGGCAATATGCTGCGGCCCGATAACCCTCTGATGCCCAATTACAAGCATATCCCGATCGCCTATCACGGAAGGGCGTCCTCGATCGCGGTCTCGGGCGCGCCCTGCAAGCGGCCGTTCGGCCAGACCAAGGCGGCGGATGCGGACGCGCCGTCCTTCGGGCCGTCCAAGGCGTTCGATTATGAAACCGAGATGGCGTTCTATGTCGGGCCGGGAAATCCGCTCGGCCAGCCGGTCTCGCTCGAGGACGCGGAAGATCACATATTCGGGCTCTGTATCCTGAATGACTGGTCGGCGCGCGACATCCAGGGCTGGGAGTATCAGCCGCTCGGCCCGTTCCTGGCCAAGAGCTTCGCGTCGCACGTTTCTCCCTGGGTTGTGACGCTGGAGGCGTTGGCCCCGTTCCGCCGCGCGGCCTACCGGCGGCCGGACGGCGACCCCGCGCCGCTCGATTATCTGTCATCGGCCGCCAACGAAGACCAAGGCGGGTTCGATGTGCGGATCGAAGTGTCGATCGCATCCGAACAGATGCGCAAGGATGGCATGGACCCTGAGGTTCTGGCGCTTACCAATATGCAGCATCTGTACTGGACGATTTTTCAGATGCTGGCCCATCACACGTCGAACGGCTGCAATCTCAGGCCCGGCGATCTGATGGGCACCGGCACGATCTCGGGCCCGACCGACGATGCGCTCGGCAGTATTCTCGAGATCGCCAAGCGTGGGGCAACACCGGTTACCCTGCCAAGCGGCGAGGAGCGCAGCTTTCTGGCCGATGGCGACGAATTGATCATGCGGGCCTGGTGTGAGGCCGACGGCGCGCGCTCGATCGGGCTGGGCGAATGCCGCGCGGTGATCGAGGGCGCGTGACGCCGAATTCTGAAATCCATTTCCGGAGATGCTCCATGACCGACGCCGATGAAGAAATTATCCTGCCCCCAGCGTCGATCCTCTTACCAAGAAGATCGGCATCCGTCATGTCACCGGCCATCTCACCGGCCCGTCGAGAATTTCCGACCGGCTGCAGGTGGCGCTCGACGCGGGTCCGAAGCGGGTCAACATCGTGGTGACCGCGAAATTCCCGCCGGAAGAGTTCCATATGGGAATCTATCAGGATGTCGGCGCCATGCGCGGCAGCAAGGGCAAATCGTCGACGCTGTTTCGGGTCAAGCCGCGCGACGTCAAAATGCTCGCCCGTCACTATTGGATCATACGCATTGACCTCGCGCCCTGATTGATCCCGTTCTCATCTCACCGAAAGCGCGCGCCATGCCGTCGATCGAATATTTCTACTCCGCCCATTCGGCGTTCGCCTATCTCGGGCACGCGCGGCTAACGGAAATCGGCGAAGCGGCCGGGGCCGATATCATCCACAAACCGTATGATCTGCACCACGTCATGGAGGGCATGGGCGTTTCCGGTTTCGCGGGACGAAACCCGGCCCACAAAGCCTATTACTTCAAGCGCGAGATCGACCGCTGGGCGGAATACCGCAACGCTCCGGTGCTGGGCCGCCGCCCGACCCACCACGACAATGACTATCACACGGCCAACGGCATGCTGATCGCCGGGCTGCAACAGGGACTCGATATCGGCCCCCTGGCCCACGCCATGCTGGAGGCCCACTGGCGCTTTGACGCCGATCTGAACGACCGCGATGCCCTGGCGGAGCTGGCCCAAAAAGCTGGTATCGACCCTGAACCGCTGCTCGACGCCGCCCGGTCGGACGAAACCCAAGCGGTTTACCAGGCTAACACAAAAGAAGCCGTCACCCGTTCGGTGTTCGGCTCCCCGACATATTTCGTCGACGGCGACATGTTCTACGGCCAGGACCGCCTTGAACTGGTCGAACGTGCGCTGAAAATGCCGTTTGAAGGCGACTGGCCGATCGTGTGATCTTTGGGCCATCGGGTCGGCAAGGCAGTTTACGGGGGTAAATATGCTTGAAGACAGGTTCGGACTGCCGTTATCCACAAGCAGCGCGGAGGCCGTCGAGGCTTACGTCACGGCGATGGACCTCCTGCTTTCGGCGAATCTTGGGGCCGGCGCCCTGCTGGATGAAGCGATAGCGCAGGATAAGGATTTCGCGCTGGCCCATGCCGCCCAGGCGCGCCTGAAACAAATGGAGGCGCAAGGCGAGCAGGCCAAAAGCTGGGCGGACCGGGCGGTACGCTTGATGCCGGGCCTTACGCCGCGCGAACGCGGTCATATTGAAATTACGTCCCTGGCGGTAGAGGGGCGGGGAGCGGAAGCCTACCGGCTGATCGAAGAGCATGTATCGACCTATCCTCGCGATGCCCTGCCGCTGTCGTTTGCCTTGGGGGTTTATGGCCTTCTCGGCTTTTCGGGTCGTCCAGACCATCACCGTGCGCAACGTGAACTGCTCGAAAGCATCGCGCCGGATTGGGGCGACGACTGGTGGTTCAGAACCTATCTCGGCTGGTCGAACATCGAAACCGGCGACTGCGCAAACGGGCTAAAGATGGTCGAAAGCGCGTTGGCGGATAATCCGCTTAACGGCCACGCGGCCCACGCCTACGGACATGGGTTTTATGAAATCGGGGACGTATCCGCGGGGATCAATTTCCTCGTCGAATGGCTGCCCACCCATGACAACCGCTCACCGCTCCATTGCCATTTATCCTGGCATCACGCCCTGTTTGAGCTGGAGCGCGGCAATGCCGATGAAGCGGCCGCGATCTACGCCAAATCCATTCGACCGGCGGCGGCGCATTCCGTGCCGATGTTCACGCTGGTCGATTGCGCCGCGTTCCTGTGGCGCGGCGTGATATTTGGTCATCCCCCGCCGGATAGCGATACCCGGGAAACCGCGAATTATGCTCTGACCCATTTCCCTCACGCCGGACAGGCCTTCGTCAATTTGCACACCGCGCTCGCGCTGGCGGCGGCCGGAGATGAGGATGAACTGGCGGCGCACCTTGAGGAAGTGCGTCAATTGGTGGCCGAGGGCCGCCAGCCGCCGGGACAGGTGATTGAAACGGTTTGCGCGGGCATCGCGGCCTTTGCCCGACGCGATTTTGACGACGCGGTGGGACTGCTTGTCAAGGCGCGGGGAGAAATTGAACGGATTGGCGGGAGCCATGCCCAGCGCGATGTTGTCACCGACACTTTGATTGTCGCCTGCCTGAGAGCCGGGCGACGTGACGAAGCGGAACAGGAAATGCTGTCCAGAAGCCGTCACCGCGCGAAGCATCTCGATGCCGCCTGGCTCGAACGTCTGGTTTCAGCCCATTAAAATCCCGCCTCCTTCCACCGGTGTTTGCGGATCGGGTGCGGGGGGCTTAGAGTATTGCCGATAAATTTGGGGAGATTAAGAATAATGAAGATCGTCGTATTTGGGCCGGACAAGCGGGTTGGCGTTTTGCTTGATGAAAATGTGGTCGATATATCGCTCGCCTGCGCCAAATATCTCGACGGGGCTTCCGTACCGTCGGAACTCGGGCTTTTCATCGAAGGCGGCGACACGGTTCTGGAAAAGGCGCGCGCGGCGCTTGATCAATTGGCCGATGCGTCGGACCCGGCCGGGCCGGGCGGCAAACAGATCGTTTTCGCCCCAAAAGACGTGAATTTGCATGCGCCGCGCCCGCTCGGCGCCAAGGTGGCCTGCGCCGGCGGCAATTTCGCCGATCATGCCGAGGCCATGGCGAAACGCGCCGCTTTGCGCGGCGACATGCGGGCGTTTGAGGGCGATGCGTACGAACAGATCCGCAAGACCGGCATCTGGGGGTTTTGGAAGGTCGACCGGGAATCGCTGGCCACAGATAGCGACCTGATCTATCCCGCGCGCACAAAACGGCTCGATTATGAAGGCGAGCTCGCCATCGTGATCGGAAAACAGGGCAAGGATATCGCGGCCGGCGACATCAAGGATTATATCTGGGGCGTGACCCTGCTGGGCGATTGGAGCGCACGGCTGACGGTTGAGCCGGGACCGCTGAAATTCGGCCTGCAGAAAAATTTCGACGGCTGCTGTTCGATCGGTCCCTGTATTCTGGTCGGCGACGAAATCGACCCGTTCGACGCCGAGGTCGAAACCCTGGTCAATGGCGAACGCCGCCAGCATTACAGCACCAGGGACATGGTGTTTTCGTTCGGCGAATATCTTGAGCATCTGTCGCGGGATTTTACGTTCTATCCGGGCGACATGATCAGCGGCGGCACGGCGGCGGGCACGGCGGCCGATTCAAGCCCGATGCGGGATGACGGCACGTCGGCGCCGGAACCGTTTCTGAAACCCGGCGATGTGTGCGAGATCAGAAACCCGGTCATTGGAACCCTGCGCGCCAACATCGTGGCCAAATAGACCGCACGCGGCCGAGCCGTTCAGTAAAGCTGGTTCTCGTAGCTGTCGTCGATGATTGCCTCGCTGGTTGACGAACAGGCGGCCCGTCCGCGCGATCTGTCGACGCTCGATCTGATCGGCTATACCGGCGCGCCCGCCACCGTCGGCCTGATCGCGCGCGGCCATGACATCCTCGGCTGCGGTTTCTACCAGAGCTATGGCGCGACCGAACTGGGCGGCCGCATCACCTATCTGTCGCCCGACGCGCACCGCCGCATCGTCGCGGCCGATACCGGCCAAACCGATGCCTGGGGCCGCAATGTGATGCCGAGCGGCACGGAACTGCCCGACTTCGAAATCCGGCTTGAGGACGAGACCGGCAAGCCGGTCGCGCCGGGCGAAGTCGGCGAGTTGGTGGTGCGCGGCGAGTCGGTCTTCAAGGGCTATTGGGGCCTCCCCGAGCTCAACGCCGAGGTGCTCGACAATGGGTGGTGGCGCTCGGGCGATCTGGCGCGACGCGACGCGGACGGCAATTTCACCATCGTCGACCGCAAGAAGGACATGATCGTGTCGGGCGGCTACAACGTCTATTCGATCGAGGTCGAGCAAGTGCTGTCGCGCCATACCGGCGTGGCCCAGGTCGCCGTGATAGGAACCCCCGACCCGCGCTGGGGCGAGGCGATCACCGCCTTCATGGTGGCCGCGTCCGACGGGCGGCCCGGGGAAGCCGAGCTCGAGGCGCTGTGCCGGGCCGAGCTCGCCGGTTACAAAATCCCCAAGCGCTTCATCTTCATCGACGCCATGCCGATGACCACCACGGGCAAAATCCGCAAGATCGAACTGCGCGAACGCGGCGCGGATTAGAGCATATTCCACTTACGTGGCATCGCGCCGGCCCGCCCCCTCCCGGCCACCCATTGGGGATGATCCCCCGTTTGTAATGTAGGCGGTGGCCGGGAGGGGGAGCGGTCTGGGTCCGTCTAAATTTGAAAGACTCTAGATTTCCGTCACCCCGGCCTGCCCGCAGAGATATTCCCAGGCCCGGTCGTGCCCGGCCAGCGTCCGGTTGCCGCTTTCATTGACGAAATCGATCTGCGCCTGGGTCAGGTACTTGATCGGCCCGAGCTTTAGCCCGTCCAGTATCGCGATCGCGTTGCGCTTCATGGCCAGCGTGATGTTGACCGCGTTGGCGATCGAGTTGCCGGCGACCGTGGCGCCGTGGGCGCGCATGATCACCGCGCGGCTATTCCCCAGCGCGGCGCCGAGATCATGGCCGTGGTCGTTGGTGGTGACCAGAAAGTCGGTATCGCCGAATTTGTCGGTGATATCCCAGACCGGTATCGGCCCGCCCAGCGCGCGCGCATTATGGATCGCGGGCCGCATCTCGGACCCGGTGACCGCGAAGGGCAGAACCTCTTGGCAGTGATGGTGAATCACCGACTGCACATCGGGCCGCGCCTGAAACGTCGCGCCGTGGATCGGGCGTTCGATATAAAGCGGCGTCTCGCTCGGGGTCACCAGCGAGTTGTCGAGATTGAACTCGACCAGATCGTCGAGCGTCACCAAAGCCGGGCTGCGCGACCGCGACAGGAAATAGGTCTCGGGGTTATCCGAGTTACGCACGCTGATATGGCCCCACGCATCGACGATGCCCTCATTGGCGAGTATCCGGTTGGCCCGGACCAGGTCGCGTTTCAGATCATCCAGCGCGCTCATGTCGGCTCCCCCTTTGTTTTAGGAGGCCGATTGTGGCGTTGCGGGCCGGGGCGGGCAAGCGGCGATATCGCGGTGAGCCAAGCCGCGCTATGATGTGCGCATTACATGACCGACGGGAACCAGGGCTATTCCAAAACTCGACATCGCCATCATCGGCGCGGGGATCGCCGGCCTGACGCTGGCCGCGGCGCTGCGCAAGCTCGGCATGGCGGCGGTGATTTACGAACAGGCGCCCGGCTTCGCGCGGGTCGGCGCGGCGATCCAGCTGACCCCCAACGCGGTCCGGGTGCTGCGCGGGCTCGGCATCGAGGGCCATCTGCGGGCGCGCTCGTTCCTGCCCGAAATCGGCTATAACCGGGTCTGGGACACCGGCGAGGTCACCTTCCTGCACCCCATGGGGCGCGAGACCGAGGAGCGCTACGGCGCGCCGGATCTTTCCATGCACCGGGCCGAGCTGCACGGCGCGCTGGCGACGCTCGTCCCGGACGGGTCCATCCAATTCGGCCGCATTGTGACCGGCATCGAAATTGCGCAAGACGGCGACCGGGCGCCCGGCGGCGTGCGGCTCGAATTCGCCGACGGAACCCACGTCAAGGTCGACGCGGTGGTCGGCGCCGACGGTATCCATAGCGTCATTCGGGCCGCCATGATCGGCGCGGAGGAGCTGCGCATCACCGGCCAGGTCGCCTACCGCGCCGTTTACCAGTGCGATCGCCTCGGCCGCGAGATCGACGACCGCGTCAAATGGTGGGGCCCGGACCGCCACATCGTGAGCTACAAGATCGACCCGAGGCGGGACGAGCTCTACTTCATCGCCAGCACGCCGGAGCCTGATTTCAAGACCGAATCCTGGTCCGCGCCGGGTGAGCTGGATGTGCTGCTGGCGGCCTATGAAGGCTTCCACCCCGACGCGCGGCTGATCCTCGACTCCGCGCCGTCGGTGCATAAATGGGCCCTGATCGAGCGCGAGCCCTTGCAAGGCTGGACCGCCGAACGGACCATTCTGATCGGCGACGCGGCCCACCCCATGCTGCCCTACATGGCCCAGGGCGCGGGAACCGCCATGGAGGACGCGGTCGTGCTGGCGCGCTGCCTGCAAGGCAAGGACCGGGACGGGGTCGACGACGCGTTCCAGGCCTGCGACCGCAACCGGCGCGACCGCACCACCGACATCCAGCTTGGCGCGCGGGAAAACAGATGGATGCGCACCGCGTCCGATACCGACACCGACGAGATTTACGGCTATGATGCCTGGACCGTCCCGCTGGTTTGAGGTTGCGAAAATCCCGCCGGCGACAACAGCAAAGGACCAAACGACCCATGACAAACTGCCCCTGCGGCTCCGGCGCCGACGTAAACGAATGCTGTGGCCCGGTCATCTCCGGCGCCGTCGCCGCGCCCACGCCGGAAGCGCTGATGCGGTCGCGCTTTACCGCGTTCCAGCGCGGCGATCTCGACCACATCGAAAACACCCAGATCAAGGACGCGGACGATGATTTCGACCGCGCGGGGGCCGAAGCCAATGCCGAAAAAATCAAGTGGACCAAGCTCGAAATTCTCGCCACCGGCGGGGGCGGTGAAAACGACCAGACCGGCATGGTCGAATTCGCGGCCCACTTCACCCAGGACGGCGCGCCGGGCATCCACCGCGAAATATCGAACTTCCGCCGCGAGGACGGAAACTGGCTCTATGTCGACGGCGAGGTGAACCCGAAAATCGAACCCAGGCGCGTGGAGAAAGTCGGCCGCAACCAGCCGTGCCCGTGCGGGTCCGGCAAAAAATACAAGAAATGCTGCGGCGCGTGAGGCCGGAAACGAAACACGGGGACATTCCATTTGTCCCCGTTTTCGTGTCCGCTATTTCGGGATCGCCTTGACGGCGACCGTTTGGGCGATAATCTTGCCGCCGCGGATGATGTATGTGTCGGTGCCCATTTCGTATAGATTCTTTCCGGTTTCCGCCTTCCAGACGATCAACGCGATGTCGCCATGGACGTTGGTTTTAAGCAACTTGAATTTCACCCCGGGTTGACCGAACTCGGCCGCCAGCCCGACAAACATCGGCCGGATATTCTTATGCCCTCGAATGACCGATCCCGGCGTTACGATCACCGCATCGGGGGTATAGTGCGCGGCAAGGGCGTCAACATCGACCTTGCCGAACGCAGTCAAAAAGCTGTCCAGAACCTTTTGACTTATCTCGGTGCTCGCGCCTTTTTCGCCGGCCCGCCCCTGATCGGAACCGGCCAATAAAACCCCCGTCGCCATGAAAGCGGCAACCAATAAACTCATAACCCCCGAACGCATCACACCTTCCCGATTTGATTTGAAATATTCGCCACGACACTTTGATTGAAAAACAAAAACTACACAAATGTCCGGGGCAATCGGCGCAAAAAGGGGCCATTCTACATTTTCCGGTTTATCGCAACTTCCACTGCAAAGCACTCAGGCCGGCCATCGTCGAGCGCTCCTCGTCACGCCGCGCCATCGACCCGATGATTGCAAGTGTTCCAAGGCGGGTTGGTTGTCAAGGACGCCCTCCGGGCGCCGGCGCAGCCGGTCCGCGATCCTTGACAACCAACCCGCCTTGGAAGAGCGTTATCCATCGGATCGATGGCCCACTCCGCACATCTGGAACGGCGTAAAACAGGAAAAGTAAAATGTCTCTTTTTCCCGAAAAACTCCAATCGTGAAACCCTGGCGCGACGCGTGGACCCGACCATGACCGAGACCCTTTCAAACAGCCCGCGAAACTGCCTGCTGGTAACCTGCCACCCGCTGGCCGACAGCCTGTGCCACCATCTCGCCGACCGGGTCAAGCAGGGCTTCGAAGGCCCGGACCTCGGCGGCCCGGACCTCGGCGAAAATGGCATCGAGATCGAGCATCTCGATCTTTACGCCGCCGGCTTCAAGGCCCCGCTCACGGCCGATGAACGGCGCAGCTATTTCGAAGGCGATTTCGACGCGACGGCTTTGGGCGCCGAAATCGCCGCGCTGCAACGGGCCGAAATCCTGATCCTGGTGTTCCCGACCTGGTGGTTCGGCATGCCGGCGCTCTTGAAGGGCTGGTTCGACCGGGTCTGGGGCCCCGGCGTCGCCTTCGAACACCCGGCCGAGCCCGGCGGCCGCATTACGCCCCGGCTCACCGGGCTGCGCCACTGCCTGGTCGTCACCACGCTGGGCTCGCCTTGGTGGTTCGACCGCCTGATCCTGCGCCGCCCGCTTAGGCGGATCCTGAAGACCGCCCTGGTCGGCGTCTGCGCGCCGAATGCAAATTTCGACATGCTCAGCCTTCACGCCGCCATGGCGCTCGACCAGCCGAGGTTGGATCGGTTTTTGGGCCGGGTGGATGGGGCGGTGGGGCGGATTGTGCGGGCGGGGCGGGTGGCCCCTCCACAATACGGGACACCCACGCCATGAAAGCCCTCGTTCTGCATTCGGCGAATGCTCCGTTTTCGCTTGAGACCGTGCCTGACCCCACGCCCGGGCCGGGCGAGGCCGTGGTTCGGGTTTTGGCTTGCGGGTCGGGGTTGACGATCCAGCATGTCAAGGCGGGGCGGGCGGCGGTGGAGTTTCCGCGCATTATCGGGCATGAGATTACCGGCGAGGTGGTCGCGCTGGGTGACGGCGTCAAAGAAACCCCCGGCGGCGGGCTCGCCGTAGGCGATGCGGTGACGGCGTATTTTTATCTGACCTGCGGCCATTGCAAATGGTGCCGCGTCGACCGGGAGACCTTGTGCGAGAATTTCGGCGGGTATGTGGGGCGCGAAATCGATGGCGGCTATGCGGAGTACATGAAATTGCCGGCGGAGAATTTTATTCCTCTGCCGGAGGGGCTGGATCACCGCCGCCACGCGCCCGAGATCGGCGTGATCACCGATGCGGTGGCGACGCCGCTCAAAGTGATCCGCCGGGCGCGGGTCGCGGCCGGCGAGACCGTGGCCGTATTCGGGGCCGGCGGCGGGCTCGGCATTCACATGCTGATGATGGCGCGATGGGCCCATGCGCGGGTGATCGCGGTCGACACGGCGTCCAACAAGCTGGGCGCGTGCCGTGACGCCGGGGCGAATGACGTGGTGGATGCGAGCCGGGACGGTCCCGGCCGGGACGGGGTGGCCGAAGCGCTGCTGGAGCTGACCGGCGGCGCGGGCGTCGATGTGGCGATCGATTTCGTGTCCTCGACCCAGACCTTGGAGGCCGGCGCGGCTTCGCTCGGGCGCGGCGGGCGGCTGGTCACGCTTGGCGGGTCGGGTCAGGATTTTCAGGCCCCGGCGCGCGCCATGCTGCATAAGGAGCTTGAACTGATCGGCAGTCGCTACGCCACCCGGCAGGAGGTCATCGAATCGCTGGAGCTGGTGGCCAGGGGAGAAATTTGGCCGCTGGTGACCGAGATCGGTACGCTGGAAACCGCGGAGGCCGTGCATGACAAGATCGAGAACGGGCTCGTGACCGGCCGCGCCGCGCTGCGGATCGGGTAGGGGATTCCTTATGGCAGAGATCGTGACTGGTTTCGTTCTAATATCCCCTCTCCCCTCACGGGAGAGAGCATATGGACCCCGGACCCTTCGACCCGATTGCGCAAATTTCCGCGCCGGGGTATGGAAGACGCATGGATACGGATTATTCGATCTGGGCCTTCGCCTATGCGCGCTCCTCCATGCCGAAGGATTTTTTCGGCGGCACGCTGATCAATTCCAACAAGGGCGTCGTGCGTAATCCCATGGTCTGGTCGGCGATTCTCGGCGGCGAAGTGGGCGGCGCGGCGCGCGCGATCGTGATCGATACCGGGATGAAGGGGGATTTTTCGCCGTCGGGCAAGGGGTATGAGAATGTCGAGGACCCGGCGACCGTGCTGGCCAAGGTGGGGCTGAGCCCCGATGACATCGAGACCGTGATCCTGACCCATCTGCATTTTGACCACGCCGGAAATCTCGACCGGTTTCCCAACGCGGAATTCCTGGTGCAGCGGGCCGAGCTTGACGGCTGGAAGCGGGCGTTCGAACTGCCCGACGGGCTCGGGTCCGACACTGGAAAATGGCCGATGTCGTCGATCAACAAGAACGACTTCGTGGTGCTGGACGGTTTGATTGCCGACGGCCGGGTGCGGTTTCTCGACGGCGACGAAGAGGTCGCGCCGGGGGTGCATTGCCGTTTCGCGCCCGACACCCACACCTTCGGTTCGCAATATGTCGAGGTGCGCACGTCGGACGGCCCCTATGTGGTGGCCGGCGATTGCGTCTATTGGTATCAAAATATCGAGCGCATGTGGCCGCCGGCCTATGTGCAGGGCGATTGCTGGCGGCTGATCGAGATTTACCAGGACATCTCTGCTTTGTTGGAAGGCCGGATCGACCGCATCGTGCCGGGCCACGACCCGGAACTGTTCGACCGCCATCCGAGCTGGATTGCCGGGCATCACCCGGTTGCCGAGCTGCATCTCGCGACGGGTGACGTTTCGCGCCGGCCCGCCGCGTAAATGTTGCACACAAAACGCGCCATACGCGGCATCGTCACCGCGCCGCATCATCTGGCGTCCCAGGCCGGTCTGTCGGTGTTGCGCGACGGCGGCAATGCGATCGAGGCCGTGGTTGCTTCCGCCGCCGCCATCGCCGTGGTCTACCCTCATATGAACGCGATCGGCGGTGACGGGTTCTGGATCGTCCATGAACCGGGCAATGCGCCCATCGGCATCGATGCCTGCGGCGCGTCCGGCGCGACGGTCGATGACGATCTTTATTCGGGGATGGACGCAATTCCATCGCGCGGACCGCTGGCGGCGAACACGGTGGCCGGCGCGATTTCCGGCTGGCGGGCGGCGCTGGATATCTCGGCCGGTTGGGGTGGAAAATTGCCGCTCGAACGCCTGCTCGAGGACGCGATCTGGTACGGGCGGGAAGGTTTTCCACTCAGTGGAAACCAGTTCCACACAGTGGAACAAAAGCGCGGCGAGCTGGGGTCGGTTCCGGGTTTCGCCGATCTGTATTTGCAGGACAATGTGGAGGGCGCGAAATTTTGCAATGTGCGCCTCTCGGCGACACTATCTGAGTTGGCGAAAAACGGGTTGGATGAATTCTATCGGGGCGCGCTCGCGGAGAAAATCGCCCCCGAGCTGAAATCCGCCGGCAGCCCGATCACCCTCGACGATCTCGCCGCTCATCAGGCGCGAATCGTTGCGCCGCTGTCGGTCAAGCTCAAGTCGGGCACGGTCTACAACATGCCGCCGCCGACCCAGGGCGTGGCCTCACTGATGATCCTCGGTCTGTTCGATCGGCTCGGCGTGTCCGAACCGGACGGGTTCCATCACATCCACGGGCTGGTCGAGGCCGCCAAGCAGGCCTTCCTGCTGCGCGACGCGCATATCGCCGACCCGGACTGCATGACCGCCGATCCCGCCGACTGGTTGTCGGAAGGCTTCCTGCTGACGGCCGCGAACTCCATCGACCCGACGCACGCGCTGCCCTGGCCGCCATCCGGCGCGCCCGGCGGCGACACCGTCTGGATGGGCGCGATCGACGGGCAGGGCCGCGTGGTCAGCTATATCCAGAGCATTTACTGGGAATTCGGCTCGGGCGTGGTGCTGGAGGGGACCGGCATCTCCTGGCAGAATCGCGGCTCGAACTTTTCGCTCAGCGACGGCGCGCGCAACCGGCTGGCCCCGCGCCGCAAGCCGTTTCACACCCTGAACCCGGCACTGGCCTTGCTGGATGACGGGCGGAGCATGGCGTACGGGACCATGGGCGGCGAGGGCCAGCCGCAAACCCAGTCGGCGATTTTCACCCGCCATGTGATGTTCGGCCAGGATCTGCAACACGCGATCACCGCGCCGCGCTGGCTGCTGGGCCGTACCTGGGGCGACGAGACCATGACCCTGAAACTGGAATCGCGGTTTGATGAGGAATTGATTGCGGCGCTCCGGGCCGCCGGCCACAACATCGAAATCGTCGAACCGTTCAGCGATCTGATGGGCCATGCCGGCGCGGTGCTGCGCCATGCCGACGGCGCGCTCGAAGGCGCCACCGACCCGCGCAGCGACGGCGGCGTGGCGGGGTTTTAGGTAGGAAGTCCTAAAACCCGCTTTGCCAAGATATTTCGCTGGATTTCCGACGACCCGCCATAGATCGTGGCGCGCCGCACCTGCAGCAGCAAGGTCGCCACATCGACCGCGCCGTCATCGGTCTCGATGCGCTCCAATGAGGCCGCCTCGGCGCCGGCCGCCTCGAACAGCAAGTCGACGGTGGCTTGCAGGGCCTCGGTCGAATAGATTTTCATGATCGACGAATCCGGCCCGAGCCCCCGCCCCGACGCGGTGATGCTGACGGCGTGGCTGTAGAGCGCGGCGAGCCCGACCGCGTCGAGCTCGGCCTGGGCCAGCCGGTCGCGGAACGCGGGATCGTCCATCAGCCCGTTGGCGCGCGCGATTTTCTTCACCCGGTCGAGCGCGATGATCACATGGGTCGGCGACGCGGTATTCAGCCGTTCATGGGCAAGCAGCGAATTGGCCACGCGCCAGCCGTCATTGATCTCGCCGACAATGTTGGAGACCGGAACGCGGACGTCTTCAAAAAACACCTCGGCGAATTCATCATCGCCTGCGATCGTGCGGATCGGGCGGATGGTGATGCCCGGCGAGGTCAAATCGATCAGCAAAAAGCTGATGCCGGCCTGTTTGCGTGGCGCATTCTGGTCGGTGCGCACGAGTGCGAAGATCCAGTCGGAATGATGCGCCCAGGTTGTCCAGATTTTCTGCCCGTTGACCACCAGCTCGTCGCCCTCCCGGTCGGCGCGGGTGCGCAGGCTCGCCAGATCGGACCCCGAATTAGGCTCGGAATAACCCTGGCACCAATTGACCGTGCCGGCCAGGATCGGCGGCAGATGTTGCGCCTTTTGCGCATCGGTTCCAAAGTCCATCAGGATCGGCCCGATATGGTTCAGTCCCTGGCTGGAGATTTCCGGCGCGCCCACATTGGCGAGCTCCTCGCGTAGAATGATCTGCTGGTTGATGGTCGCCGCCATCCCGCCATGCGCCTTGGGCCAGTGCGGCGCGATCCAGCCGCGATCCGCGATCATGTGAAACCAGACCTGCGACCGGTCAAACGGCGGCCGCGTCGACAACCCGCGCAAATCCTCCGGCAGATTGGCCTGCAGCCAGTCCCGCACCTCGGTGCGGAAAACCTTTTCGTCGTCGGTGTCGATGCGAAATCCGATGGCCATGGAGGTGCGCCTTTAATTTGCCCCGTGTCGGGAAAATTATAGCGGAGGTCTCCAGTTCTGTCGCGCACTCTGGTCGCCGCCACGGCCTAGTTTGATTTGAGTCGGGCAGCTTCATCAAAATCTCGGTTCGCCCGATCGTGGAGACCCAACTCTCGGAAAGCGAGGCCACGACTGAAATAGGCCCAGGGGTCCCTGGGTCTGAGGTGAATTAGTTCGTTGAAATCCCGTATAGCCCGTTTATGGAGGTCCTTTTTGTAATACGCGTCGCCTCGGAGACGGTACGCGTAGTCGTATTCCGAATTGAGGAGGATAGATTGCGCGTAGTCCTGGATTGCCTGGTCGTGATGCCCCAATTTGTAATGCAGCATACCCCGTGCCAAATAGGCGGAATTATCCGGATTGAGCCGGATCGATTGATCGTAATCCTTGATCGCGTTGTCGAAGAGGCCCATTGAATAATACGCAATGGCTCGGTCATAAAAGGCGATGGCGCTGTCGGGTTTGAGGCGGATGGCCTCGTGGTATTTCCGCATGATAACTTCGTAATTGATCTTGGCTTCGCGTCGCAGACGATTAGCCCGGACAAAATCAGGCCTCAATCGAATAACCTGGCCGTAATCCCGGATCGCCTGGCCGAAGGCATTCTTGCTAAAATACGCATTACCTCGCCCGTAAAAGGCCAAGGCGTAGTCGGGTTTGCGGCGGATGGCTGTGTCGTAATCACTGATCGCACGGTCGTAGAGACGCTTTTTGTAATACGCGTAACCTCGGTTGGGGTAAGAGGCGGTATAATCAGGATTGCGGCGAATGGCTTCGTCATAGTCCCGAATAGCCTGGTCGTAGAGGCGCTTTTTGCGGTAGGCAATGCCTCGAAAATTATGGGTGGAAGGATAATGCTCCTCTGCTAGTTCGCCGGAATTCAACAGCCACGTACACGCGGCAATCCTCCTTTTGGGATCGGTAGCGCCGCTTTTGCACCAGTGCAAATTCGCCTGAATATCCGCATAGGCGTACGCGGATGTGATCATCAGTGAGACGACGGCAAACGCAAACCCAACACACCGCATGACGCTTCCCAAATTCATATTTATCCTAGAAGTAGAATATCATTGAAATAAAAAAGTGCAATAACTGCAATCTCGACGATAAAAGGGCGCGCCTACTCCGCCTTTAAACGCTTCGCCGCCCGGAAATCCTCGATCGCGCGCTCGAACCAGCCCAAGTTGCGATTCGCAAGGCCTCGGTTGGTGTAGGCGCTTTCATTATCGGGTTCGAGGCGGATGGCCTGGTCGTATTCCCGGATCGCGCGGTCGAGCTGGCCCTTGTTGGCATAGGCGTCGCCCAAATTGATATAGGCAAACGCTTCATCCGGTTTAAGGCTTGGCGCTTCGGCATATTCCCGGATCGCGACGTCACAGAGGCCCTTGTCGTTATAGGCCACGCCCCGTGTGATATAGGCGAATGCGAAATCGCGAAACGTAATAAATCCGCGCCTTATAGTTAACGCCGCCGGAATTCCTCCGTCGCGCCCTCCCCCTGCTACGGGGCGTCTCGGAAGTTCTTCGGCATGTCCTGCCAGCATTCGAAATAATCGGCCTGCAATTCGCCCGCTTCCATGGCGAATTTGGTGGTGCGGATCGGCAGGCAGGTTTCGAACATGAACGCCATGGTGTCGCGGACCCGCACCGGGGCGAGTTCGGCATTGGAGGCGCCGTCGAACGAAGCGGCGTCCGGGCCATGACCAGCCATGCAGTTATGCAGGCTGGCCCCGCCGGGCACGAACCCGCCTTCTTTCGCATCGTACGTCCCGGTCACCAGCCCCATGAATTCGCTCATGACGTTGCGGTGGAACCAGGGCGGCCGGAAAGTGTCATCGGCGACCATCCAGCGCGGAGGGAATATGGCCAGATCGATATTGGCGACCCCAGGCGAGCCCGACGGCGAGGTCAGCACCGTGTAGATCGACGGGTCGGGGTGATCGAAGCTGACTGAACCGATCACGTTGAAATCCGCCAGATCATATTTATAGGGCGCGCAATTGCCATGCCAGGCGACCACGTCCAAGGGCGAATGGCCGATCTCCGCCGACCAGAGATTGCCGCCGAACTTGGCGACCAGTTCGAACGCGCCCTCACGGTCTTCATAGCGCGCTTCGGGGGTCAGGAAGTCGCGCGGGTTGGCCAGGCCGTTTGACCCGAGCGGCCCGAGACCCGGCAGGCGCAGATGCGCGCCGTAATTTTCGCAGATATAGCCGCGCGAGGGACCGTCGGGCAAATCGACGCGGAACTTCACCCCACGCGGGATGACGCAGATTTCGATCGGGCTGACTTCCATCGCGCCCATCTCGGTATAAATCTGCAGCCTTCCCTGCTGCGGCACGATGAGCAGCTCGCCGTCGGCATCGAACATGAACCGGTCATGCATGAATTTATTGGCGGCATAGAGATGGATGCCGATGCCGCTATGCGCGCCCGCATCGCCGTTCGCCCCCATGGTGACCATACCGTCGACGAAATCGGTCGGCGCGTCGGGGATCGGGATCGGGTTCCAGCGCAGCTGGTTGGGCGAAACCGTCCCATCGCCGATCGGCGCGCTGCGCAGCCGGCCATTGTCAAGCGGGCGGAACGGCCAGTGAACCGCCGATGGCCGGATCCGGTATGTCCAGGTCCGGCGGTTGGCATCGCGCGGCGCGGTAAAGGCGGTGCCGCTGAGCTGTTCCGCATAGAGCCCGTACGGCGCTTTCTGGGGCGAATTCCGCCCCTTGGGCAGCGCGCCGGCGAGCGCCTCGGTGGCGAAATGATTGCCGAAACCGGACTGGTAGGTCAGGTCGAGCGTTGTGACGGTATCCATGATTTAATCCTCACCCGCGATGACGAGAAGGCCGATTTTAGAGGACCCGGGCCGATTGCGCGACCGTCTCGTGCATTCCGATGGGAACGCCGAAAGGCGAGGGTTGCGCGGGCGGGTTATCCCATGCATTGTCCGGCGCTTCGCAGGTAAGGAGACATGGCGTGACAGACCAATCGATGCGCGGCTTTCTGGACATGGTGGAACGGGATTTTCCCGATGAATTCGTGCGGATCACCGAACCGGTCCGGCAGGAATTCGATATCACGTCCATGGTGTTCGAATTTGAACGCGCCGGTCGCGCGCCGGTCATCAAGTTCGAAAACGTGGGCGGGTTCGACATGCCGGTGGTTACCAATCTGGCCGGCAACCGCACGCTGCTCGGCGCGACGCTGGGGGTGCCGTCGAACGCCCTGCCGGCGGCCTATAAGGAACGCTGCCAGAACTATATCCCGGTCGAGCTGGTCGATAAGGCGCCCTGGCGGGAGGTCGTGTTCGAAGGCGACGATGTGGACCTCACCAAGCTGCCGATCCCGCTGCATTTCGCGGTCGATGCCGCACCCTATATCACCGCCGGGCAACTTTCCGCGCGCGACCCCGATTCCGGCATCGACACCACCGGGTTCCATCGCCTGATGCTAAAGGGCAAGAACAGACTCGGCCTGTCGCTGCATTCCAGACGCCGCATGTATGAATTTCACCGCCGCGCCGAAGCCAAGGGCGAGGCCCTGCAGGCGTCGATCACGCTGGGCATTCACCCGATCCACTATATGGGTTCGATGGCCTATCACTACCCGCCGGAAGTCCGCAAGTTGGAGATCATCGGCGGGTTGTTCGGCGAGCCCTACCGGGTCGCTGAATGCGCCGGCAACGGCATCGAAGTACCGGAAGGCGCTGAAATCGTGATCGAGGGCGAAATTCTCGCCAACACCCACGAGCCGGAAGGCCCGTTCGGCGAATTCACCGGTTATGCGTCTTATCGTTCCACGGAAAATGTCTTTGTCGCCAAGCGGGTCAGCATGCGCAAGGACGCCATCCTGCACAGCGTGGCGAGCGGCACGGCGGCCGATCACATTCTGATTTCATCGGTCAGCCGCGAGGCCGAAATCCTCAATACCCTGCAGCGCAACCTGCCCAACGTGCTCGGCGTTCATGTCCCGATCATTACGGCGGGCGGGTTGATGACGATCGTCGCCATTAAGAAAACCGCCGAAGGCCAGGCGCGCCAGGCGATCATGGCGGCGCTCGGCACCGAGTTTTACTGCAAATGCGTGGTCGTGGTGGATGACGACGTGGATATCTTCAATCTGTCCGACGTCATGTGGGCGGTCATTACCCGGACCCGGGCGGACAAAGATTTCGTCTTCATCCCGGGCGCCATGGGGGCCATTCTGGACCCGACCTCGGATCCGGAAGACCATACGCTCACCAAACTCGGCGTCGACGCCACCAAGCCATCGGGCCGAGATTTCGCCGAACGGCTGACCATCGCCAACGACCAGCGCGACCGGGTGCGCGGCATGATGGAGCGCGCCGGGTTCAAGTTGTAGAATTTCGTTAATCAGGCGTTTACGCCGTTGCGGCAAAATATGGCCCTATAAGGTCACCGCAACGGAGCACTCCGATGACGACCAAGTTACTGATCACGACCGAAAATCCGAACGGATGGCGACTCGAGGATATCCTGTCGGAAATCCAAAACGACATCGTCCGCCGCACCCAGAAGATCATCGACGATCCCCGCC
>JAYZAW010000146.1:0-15088 GCA_036339495.1 Pseudomonadota bacterium
CCAGCGTCGTCATGGGCCGGCCTTTCGGCAAAGGCTCGCCAGCATTCCCGGGGATTTTATTCGTCTCTTGCATATCCAATATTTTCGATTTCCGCTACGGAACCCGAGGCCGTTCGCGCCATATCCGCTGGTCAGCCTCGCAATCCGATTACATCATGTTTTCCACGACTCGTGTGGAAAACTCTGTAGAAAACTCGGGCCCAACAGGTGTTATGCTTAGAAATCCGCCGGATACCACGAGACGCCTAATTTTTGGGCAGAATTATATAAGTAATTGATTTTACAGCAGAAAAAAAAGTCAAGACTTAACGAAGATTAACAGTCAATTAATTTCGGGCGGGAACAAAGGACATACCCTACAAGCCTATATCATGTGTACAGTTCGCCGTAAGAGTGAAGAATCTAGTCTGTATTCCGACATGTCTTATTGAAATCGTTAGGCTTTTGGGTTTTTTCGCTCGATCTCAACCCCGACGCTGGCGGCGTCGGCGAAGACGTCGAGCTTCTCGACCCGGACCTGCGCCAGTTGAACCCGGGGGTCGACCAGGCACAAATCGGCGATTCGCTCCGCCAGGGTTTCCACCAGGCTGATGTGCCCGGCATCGGCCAGGGCGCGCAGGTTCAAAACGATATCCTCATAGCTCACGACATTGGCAAGTTTATCACCGACCCCGTCAACCTGATCTTCCACCGTTAGATCGAGATTGACGCGGACGCTCTGCTTGCCGTCCTGCTCATGCCGGTGGACGCCGATCAGGCAGTTGAGAACCAGATCGCGCACGAAAACCTGGCGTGTGCGATGCGCGGCTTCCGCGCCGGGGAAAGGCTGAAGGTTGGATTGACTGGACATAATTCGAGTTCCGATCGGGTTATTCGTCCACTTATTCGTCCGCTTATTCGTCCATTGGGCTGCCGTCCAGGCCCGGTTGCGCCCAGCCGAGATGTTGGCCGCCGTCGAGGGCTATCATTTGGCCCGTCAGAGCCGGGGCCGCAAGGATAAACCGAACCGCATCGCAAATTTCATCCGGAGTCGATCCCCGGCCCAGCGGCATGATCGATGCCTGCCGGTCAAATTGCGCCTGGCTCTGGCGCGGGCTCGGCAAAATGGGCCCCGGTCCCACGGCGTTGACCCGGATGCGCGGCGCCAAGGCCAGCGCCAAGGTCTGGGTCAAGGTCCACAAACCCGCCTTGCTCAAGGTGTAGGAGATGAAATGGGGCGTCAGATTACGCACGCGCTCGTCCAGGATGTTGACTACATTGCCGTTGCGATCGTCGGGCAGCGATGCGGCCAAAGCCTGGGTCAGCACGAACGGCGCGCGCAAATTGGTTTCCATGTGCGCATCCCACGACTCGCGCGTCACATCCCGCGCGGTATCGTCTTCGAACACCGACGCGTTATTGATCAGGCAATCCACCGGTCCCAGAGCGTCGGCCGCGGCGCCGATCAGTCCCTTGGACTCGTCCTCGCGGCTGAGATCGGCCCGGAGCGCCACCGCGCGGCCACCCGCCCCGATGATCTCCGCCGCCACAGCTTCCGCTTCGTCTCTTGAGTGCCGGTAATGCACGGCCACGGCATGGCCGTCATGGGCCAGACCCAGCGCAATCGCGCGGCCGATCCGCCGGCCCGCGCCCGTAACCAGAACATTATGGGTTGTTTGGTCCACCATCAGCCGGTTACCGCCGCGACCACGCCGCCGACGCCCAAAAATTGCGCGGTCACGTATCCCGCGTAGAGCGCCAGAAAAACCCCGCCTTCGACACGGCAAATCCGGCGGCCGAACAGCATGAACGGGATCAGGAGCAACGACACAAACAGCAGCGCCCATAAATCGAATTGCAGGATTTGTTCGGGAAACGGCACCGGCACCGCCAGCGCCGTCACGCCCATGATGCCGAACAGATTGAAGATATTGCTGCCCAGCACATTGCCGAGGCAGACATCGGAATGTCCGCGATAGGCCGCGACGATCGACGTCGCCAATTCGGGCAAGGAAGTCCCTACCGCGACCACCGTCAAGCCGATGACCGCGTCGGCGACGCCCGCCGCCCGCGCCAGGGTGGTCGCGCCGTCGACCAGAAGATCGGCGCCATATCCGACGGCGGCGAAACCGGCCAGTAGCTCGATCAGGCTGATCCAGAGCGCGCGGGGCCGGCCGGCCAATTCCTCGGCCTCTTCCCGGTGCAGGGCGGCCGCGGCGTCATTGTCCTTGGTATCGCGCCACAGGGAATAGCCCAGATATCCGAGCAGCATCACGACCATGGCGAGGCCTTCCAGCGCCGAAACCGTTCCGGCCATGCCGATGGCGATGAAAATCACGGTCACCGCCAGCATGAAGCTTGCGTCGCGTCGCACCGCGGCCGGGTTCACCATGATCGGGCAGATCAGCGCCGCGCAGCCCATGACCAGCATCATGTTGGCCATGTTGCTGCCTACTACGTTGCCGACCGCGATCCCCGGCGAGCCGCCAAGGGCCGCGTTGAGGCTCACCCAGAGTTCCGGCAGCGACGTGCCGAACCCGACAATGGTCAGCCCGATCACCAGCGGCGAGACGCCGAACCGATTGGCCAGCGCGACCGCGCCGCGCACCACGAACTCGCCACCCACGAACAGCAGGACAAATCCGCCCAATATCTGGATTACGGCCATGAAGGGTCCATCATGTGGAAGTATTGTGTCGCGCGGTCCAAGGTTTGCATGCCTGAAGGAATGATGCGTTACTCTAATATGGGAAGAAATAGCCGCGTTTCAAATCGGAGTGAAGGGTTGCGGGACGCTGGACGGCGGCCGGGTCGATCGTTTACAAACCAGAACAATGTTGGGACGGACCGATTGGAGATTTCATGACGCGGCGGCCACGTGAAATTCGCCGGATTTATCCCGCGACGCCGGCCAGCGATGGTGCCGGCGTGCGCCTGAAACGCAGCATCGGAACGGCCGAGCTCGATCATCTTGACCCCTTCCTGATGCTGGATCAGTTCGATACGGAAAATGCCGATGATTACATCGCCGGTTTTCCCGATCATCCTCACCGTGGGTTCGAGACCGTGACCGATATGATCGCGGGCCGAAATCATCCAGGCCGTTCACGATTTCCAAGAGGGTAAATTCTGAATGCAGCGCGCCAGCCCGTCAGGTGCAGAGCGCAACGCCGTAGATATAGATCAGCGAGAATGTGGGCAGGAGAAGCTCGGTCCAGAAATATGCCAGACCACCCAGAATAGCCGGTCCAAAACCGAATCCGACAGCGGCGCTTAACGCCGCCGCGCCAAACGCAACGCTCCAGCCGGAAAGGCCTGTCGAGGAATGAATTTCACCAACTTCAGCCATCGGAACTTCCATCAACGCTCATCATGCCGCCATCGAATATCCGCTATGGGATATTGGCCGGCACCGGGAGTTTAGCACAATGTCGGGCCGTAAGGTCGGAATTAAGTTTATTCTTTCCGTGATGGCGGCGGCGGCGATTATCGGCGCCGGGATCCGCTATATCGTTGATTATCAACAACAAACAGGGCCGGTCGGAATCTCCGGACCGGTCACAACCAGCGGAACCGCGCGCATCGGCGGCAAATTCTCCATGGTCGATCACAAGGGGCGGCAGGTCACCGACCGGGATTTTCATGGCAAATTCACGCTGATATTCTTCGGCTATACCTTTTGTCCCGACATCTGTCCGACCGAGTTGCAAACCATGAGCGAGGTGCTCGATACGCTGGGGGCCGACGCCGAAAAAATCCACCCGATTTTTGCGACCATCGATCCCGAGCGCGATACCGCCCCCGTGCTGGCCGACTATCTTTCCAATTTTCATCCGCGTTTTACCGGCCTGACCGGCACCGCCGAACAAGTTGCGGATATCACAAAATCTTACGGCGTTTTCTATTCTCGGGTAAAATCGAAGAATGAACCCGGTCAAGACAAGGATTATCTTATGAACCATTCGTCTTTCATCTTTCTGATGGATGACGCCGGAAAATTCCGAGCGGCATTCCGCGTCGGAATTGCCAATAAAGGAATGGTGCGCCGGATCCAAAACGAATTGACCAAAAGCTAAGGATTATGATGCGAATTTCATGGGTGACTTTGGCGCTGGTATTGAACACTACCGCCGTCTCCGCATCGGCGGCCGAATTTAAAATCGGTAACCTGACGGTCGAGACGCCGTGGTCCCGCGCCACCCCGGGTAAAGCACAGAGCGGCGTGATATATCTGACGATCTCCAACCGGGGCGACGCGCCGGACAAGCTGGTTTCAATTTCGACGCCGGTGGCGAAGCGGGCCGAAATTCACCGATCTCAGATGAAAGACGGCATGATGACCATGCGGCCGTTCAGCGAGCTTACCCTGCGTCCCGGCTCATCCGTCCTGCTGCGGCCTGGCGGCCTGCATGTCATGCTGATGGGGCTGAAAACGCCTCTGAAGCGCGGTGGAACATTCGACATGACCCTGACGTTCGAAAATGCCGGTCCTCTGGCCGTCAAGGTCAGGATCGAGAAAATCGGCGCCCGCGCGCCCACGCAGTGAGCCTGATCGGGAGTTACAGCTCCGCCAGTCCCGGAAAATGGCGGCGGTCGGCCAGCTCACCGTCGGCGTCGCCTCCGGCATTATCTGCAAGCTCTACCGCAAAAATGAACTCGCCGAAGCGCCAGCCCGTTTCGGAACCGTTTGTAACTAAACCGAATCGCTTAGCGAATTTTCATGATCTTGGCGTATTTCTTGATCAGCCGCCGCCCGTTTTTCTTCATATAGTCGCGGGTCAGCCAGCCAATCTTTTTGCCCTTGCTGAGCTCGGCGATCGGCGCGCCGGCGCTGGTGGTAAAGCCGGTGCCGTCGATATCGGCGAGCGCCTTCTGCCCGTTTGGCGTGGTGATCCAATAGGCCCAGAGCTTGGCGAGGTTGGGATGCTGAACGTCCTTCAACATATAGAAGGCCCAGTTCGACAGCCCCATGGGACCGACCTTGGCCATCTTGATCGGCGCCCCCTTGCGGATCAGCGAGAAGGCGTCGCTGCCGAGACCGATGGCGAACTCGCCATTGGCGACGCGGGTGCGCACGTCGGAAAACTTGGCCATCCTTTTGATGCCCTGTTTCGACATCAGGCCCCTGAGCAGTTTCTCGGATTTTTCCTCGCCGAGGGCCACCGTCACATAAACCCAGACCGCCGGCGACCGGGGCATGGTGATGCGGCCTTTCCATTTCGGGTTCAGCAAATCTTCCCAAATTTTCGGCGCCTCTGACTCCTTCACCAGATTGGTGTTGTAGGACACGAAGCACAGGCTGACATCGTGGGATTTCACGCCGTGGTCGCTGGCCTTGAGCGCCGGGTCGATGCCCAGAGACGTCCAGTCGAACTTGGTCAGCGCCTTGGCCCGCTCGAGCCGGAACGATGTCGCGTACGACGTCCAGAACACATCGATCCCGGTCGGCGCCCCCTTCTTGACGGCGAGCTGGATTTCCGCCGCCTTGGCGGTATGGAATCCGCCGGCCATGTGGAGCTTGACGTCGATGCCGTAAAACTTGTTCAGGCGCTTGTTGAATTCGGAAATTTGGGTCGGTTTCAGCGTCCGCCCGTAAATGCTGACCTCGCCTTCCTTTTTGGCGCCGGCGATCAGCGCCTTCACCGCGGCGGGCAGATCGGCCGCCGATGCCTGGCCGAGCAGGAGCCCGCCCGCGACGAATGCGGAAATAGTCAGTTTGGTAATGATGGACCGTGACATGGTTCCCTCCCGTTTATATATCGTTCCCGATAGATCAAATGCTACGCCGATCCCGCATGGTTTGCCAATACCGATAATGCCCGCTCGCCAACCGTCATTCCGCCGGGCTCGGGGCCGGTTCGCGCCGGCGGGCCCGTTTCCGCCGCCGGGGACGGCCCGCGCCGACGCCCAGTTCGCTCATCCCGGTCAGCTTGTGCGCCGCCACCGCCAGCAGCGCCAGCAGCACGATCATATAAAGCGATATCGCGCCCGCCGCGTTCTGGTCGCCATTGGACTGCAAATCGAAGATCAGGGTCGAGATGGTCGCCGCCTTGCCGGTGTTCATGACCAGCGGAATGGTCAGGTCCCGCGCCGCCAGCATGCCGACCATCAGCGCCGAATAGAAAATCGCAGGCATCATGATGGGTATAAATATCCAGCGGAACGACATCAGCTGCGAGACGCCCGACGTGCGCGCGACCTCATCCAATTCAAAATGAATCTGGATCGATGATGCATTCATGGTGCGCGTGCAATAGGCCAGCATGCGCACGCCCATGGCGATGGCGATCAGCCAGATCGTGCCGTAAAGCGGCACCCAGCTATAGAGGCTGATGCCCATGAACTGGAACGCCACGGCGGCGACCATGGTGGGCACGGCGGGGGACAAAAATACGATTCCGTCGGCCCAGTGCGCGGCCCGGTTGCGGCTGCGGGTCACCACCCAGGACAGGCTCGCCGCCAGCGTGATCGAGATGATGATCGCGCCCACGGTGATGATGGCGGTATTGCGCAGCGGGCCGCCCATATAGGTCAGCGCTTCCTCGAAGCTGATCAATGTCATGGACTCCACCGCCTTCATGGAGAACGGCTGCAGATAGGGCACCAGCGCGACCCAGATCAGGGTAATCACCGGAAGGACGACCGCGGCAAACACCCAGAATCCTACAAAGGCGACGGCCGGCCATTTCCATTTCCCCAGCGGCTGGGGTGAAAACCGGCGCGCCTTGCCGCCGATCACCGCATAGCGGTTGGCCTGTCGCAGCATGCGGATATAGAACATGATCGCGACGCCGCAGAGCGCGAACAGCAACATGCCGATGGCGCCGGCGAGCCCGAAATTGGGAATGCCCATGACCGGGTGCATGGCGTCGAAAATCCAGATCACCAGAACCTCGATCTCGCCGGGCATGCCGATCAGCGCGACGATGTCGAAAATTTCGATGGAAATGACGAAAAAGAACAGCGTCGCCGCCAGCACGCCGGGGCCGAGCAGCGGCAGGACCACCCGGCGAATGGTTTCAAACTTTGAGACGCCGCTGACCCAGGCGGCCTCTTCCAGCGATGCGTCCATGTTGCGGAACGCCGGCAGCATCATGAAAACGCAGGCCGGCGTCAGCACGATACCCTGCAAAAAACAGATCCAGGACAGCTGATAGACGTTGAAGATCGGTTCCGCCCCTATGCCGGTCGCGTTGAACATCTTGTTGAGCAGCCCGGACGACGGATTGAACAGCCAGATATAGGCCATCGCGGTGATAAAGCCGGGAATGGCGAGCTTGGCCGTCAACAGGGTGAACAGGGGTCCCTTCCAGGGAAAATCGGTCCGGGTGATCAGCCAGGCAAACGGAAAGGCGAACAGCATCATCACCGCGACACTGCCCACGCCGAGCATCAGAGTGCGGAGTGTGACCGGACCGAGTTCCTCATCCTTGAACAGATCGACATAGTTCGAAAGCGTAAACGTCCCGATATCGCCCTCGATCGAAAAGCTGCCCACCGCATTGCCCATGAGCGAGACAAGGATGAAGGCGAGCCCGACGAAGGCGATGCCGTAGACCCAGACGATGCCACTGATTTTCCTCGCGCCAAGGCGCATGCGAGACCCTCCCCACCCGAACAAAAGCGTTATCCGGTTTCGTCGTGGGATGCAAGGCGCTCTGGTAATGAACGGTTTGCGGGATATCATGGGCCGCAATTAATCATTTCAAACAAGCGGAGGCGTTATGAAGGGTTTGCAGGACAAGGTCGTATTGATCTCGGGCACGGCCGGCGGGCAGGGCCGGGCGGCGGCGCTGGCGTTTGCGCGCGAAGGCGCCAGGGTGCTCGGCTGCGACGTGAAAATTCCCGAGGCCGAGGAAACCGTTCGCATGGTTGCCGCGGCCGGCGGAACCATGCGCTCGGTCCAGCCACTCGACCTCAGCGAACTGGCGAATGCGGAGGATTGGGCCAAAATCGCCTACGAGGAATGGGGCGGCATCGACGTGCTTTATAACAATGCGGGTTCGTTGCGCGCGCACGGGCCGTTTGCGAACTCCACCGTCGAAGAATGGGAATTGACCCTGAAATTCGAGTTGACAATGCCCTATGTAACCACCTTGGCGGTGTGGCCTTATTTGGTGGCGCGCGGCGCCGGGCTGATCCTCAACACCGCGTCGATCTCGGGACATCTTGAATTCCTGCCGCTGCGCACCGCGGCCCACGGCGCCACCAAGGCCGGCGTGATGGGGCTGACCCGCATGCTGGCGGCGGAAGGATCGCCCTACAATATCCGCGCCATCAGCATCAGCCCGGGCTTGATCAAATCCCCGGCCACCGCGCGGCACTGGTCGGGCGAGGACCCGGAACAGACGGAGATCGGCGAACGTTTGACGGCGAATATCCCCATGGGCCGGGCCGGCGAATGCGAGGAGATCGCCGAGGTCGCCGTGTTCCTTGCGTCGGACGGCGCGTCCTATATCAACGGGACGGATGTGCTGGTCGATGGCGGGGTCAGCAGCTGTACGTTCACGTCGATCGGCGGGAATTAAAAAAGAAAGCGGCGGAGGGGTCACCTCCACCGCTTCGTCTCACGTGATTTTAAATGCGTCTCAGCTGCATTTATCGGCCGGATGCTGGTCGAACAATGTCCAGTTGCCGCCCTTGAGCTCAATGATGTAGCCCGGAAGTTCCGCGTCGCCATGCTGGTCGAAGCAGACATTCTTGCCGGTGATGCCGGTGAACACGATATTTTTGAGCGCGTCGCGGATCGCCGTGCGTTCCGCTTTCCGTTTGGACGGATTCCCGGTCACGCCGGCTTTCTCCATCGCCTGTTTCAGCAGATAGACGATGTCGTAAGCCTGGGCGTCGACATGGTGCGGGAAGGGCCGTTTAAGTTTGTGGCGCTTGACCTCGACGTCGAATTTTTTGGAAAACGCGCGGGTCTGATCGTTGAGCTTGTACCAGAACCCGGACGCGAACAGCGTCCCATCGGCTTCAGAACCAAACAGGTCGATGTTGTTTGGGTCGGCGAACAGCTGCGACCCGATCATGCGGCCCTTGAAACCCTGACGCCGCATTTCCTTCAATACCTTGGCGGCGGGCGCGCCGATGCTGGCCACGCCGATGATGTCCGGCTTGGATTGCAAGGCCTTGGTCGCTTGCGGCGCCAAATCGAAGCTCGAATAGCTGAAACCGATCGGTTTTCCGACGCTGACATTATGCTTTTTCAGCAGCGGCGGCATCAGGTAAACGCCGACGATCTTGGAAATCCGTTCATCGGTTACATAGAACACTTCCGCTCTTTTTGCCGGAATGTTCTTGCGCTGAATGGTTTTCATCAGGCGGGTGAACTGCTTGCCTTCGTCCTCGGTCAGGCGGAAAGCATAGGATTTGCCCTTGGTGAGGCCGGGCGCCGATGATGCGTTCGGAATCTGGACAATTCCGAGCCGTTCGCCGACCGGAAATGCCGCGCCCGCTTCGCCGCTTGAGAACGGCCCGATAATGGCGAGCGCGCCGTCATCCTGGGCGAATTTGCGGGTTGCGACCACGGCCTGTTTCGGGTCGCTGCCGGTGTCGAACTTGACAATTTTAATCTGCATGCCGTTAATGCCGCCGGCCTTGTTGATCTCGGCCACAGCGATATCGACCGCGAGTTCGGTGCCCTCGCCGGGCGATTTCAACGGCCCGCTTTTGACATTGTTCAGGCCGATGACGATTTGATTGGCGGCAAATGCCGACCCCGCCGCCATCAGGCCGACGGTCGCAGCCGCAACAGCGGCCAAATACATGCGTCTCATTGTCTTCCTCCCAGTTTGTTATATTCCAAGAAATACTAAGGGTAATGCCGTGACTAAGCGATCCTTCATTATTTGCCCGAATCAACCGGATCCGAGATAGGCTTCCTGCAATTCGCTTTGTTGAAGTTCCTCGGCGCTGCCGTCGATCACCACCTTGCCGAGTTCGAGAACATAGCCCCGGTCGGCGACCTGTAACGCCATATGCGTGTTCTGTTCGACCAGCAATATCGTCAAGCCGTCATTATTGAGGTCGCCGATCAGCGCGAATAGCTGGCCCACCAGGATCGGGCTGAGACCCAGCGACGGCTCGTCCAGCATCATCAGCTTCGGCCGCGCCAGCATGCCGCGGCTGATCGCCAGCATCTGCTGTTCGCCGCCGGACAAAACGGACGCGTACATATCACGCCGTTCATAAAGGTTGGGGAACCGTTCGTAGATCGCCTCGCAATCGAGCTCGATCCCGTCATCGTCCCGGCAATAGGCGCCCATCAGCAGATTTTCATGGACCGTCAGGCTGATCAAAATCTGACGGCCTTCGGGCACCAGCACCAGCCCTTCGGCGACGCGATGGGGCGCGGTCCAGCCGGTAATGTCCCGCCCATCGAACAGGATTGCTCCCGAAACGGGTTTTTCGGCGCCGGCAATTGCCTTCAACAGCGAGCTTTTGCCGGCGCCGTTGGCGCCCAGCACGGTGACGATTTCACCGTCATCGACCGTCAAATTTACATTCTGGACCGCATGATTGCGGCCATAGCGAAGATCGAGACCCTGGGTTTCAAGCAGCATCGCCGGTCCCCAGATAGGCTTCCAGCACGCCCGGGTCTTTGTGAACCTGTTCCGGCGTGCCCTCGAAGATTTTCCGGCCGAAATTCAGTACCACAACTTGTTCGCACAGGCTGCGCACGAAATGCATGTCGTGTTCGACCACCAGCAGGGTCACGCCCTGATCGGACACCTGGCGCAACAGATTCTGCAATTCGGTGGTTTCCTGTTTGTTGAGTCCGGCCGCCGGCTCGTCCAGCAACAGGATTTTGGGATCCGCCATCATGGCCCGGACCACCTCAATGCGTTTTCTTATCCCATAGGGTAGGTTGCCGACAACCTGGCCGGGATAGGTCTCAAGTCCGAACCGGGTCAGCGCGTCTTCCGCCATGTCAGCCCAGCGGCGGCCCGGCCCCCAGCCCATCGGTTTGAACAAATCGACCATGCCGCGCGCGCGCGTATGCTGGCCCAGCATGACGTTTTCGATGGTGCTGAGATGGGGCATCAGACGGATATTCTGAAAGCTGCGCGAAATGCCGTGGGAAATCCTGTCCTGAATGGGCGTTTCAGTAATGTCCGCGCCGTCGAGCGTCATCCCGCCGGCATCGATATCGTAAATGCCGGAGATGAGATTAAAAATCGTGGTCTTGCCGGCGCCGTTCGGGCCGATCAGCGCGGTCCGGCTGCCGCGCGCGACATCGAAGGTCACGTCGTCGATCACCTTGAGCCCGCCGAAGCTCTTGTGAACCTCGGTGAAGGACAGGATCGAATCCATTTTAGCCCGTCTCCCCGGCCGCATCATCCGGCACGTGGCCGTGGCGCAAGCGGTCGACCAGCGCCCTTGTGATCAGCCCTTCCGGCCGGAACACCATGACCGCCACCAGAAAGGTGCCGAATATCACGAAGCGCCATTCCGCCAGAACCCCGCCATTGGCCATCCCCGCCATCTCCGGCAGACGCAGGAATTCCGGCAGGAAGGTAAACAGAATCGCGCCGAATAGCGGGCCCCAGGCGGTCTGCGTGCCGCCGATCAGGATATAAAGCAGGACGAAGATGCTGATCAGAATATTGAAATACTGAATCTCGATATAATTATATTGGTGGGCGTAGAGCGCACCCGCGATCCCGGCCAGCGCGCCTCCGATGGTGAAGGTCATTACCTGTGTAAAGCGCACCTTTACGCCGAACAGGGCGGCGACGTTTTCGTCGTCATGAACCGCGCGCATTGACAGCCCGAACCTTGTCGCCAGCAGATAGAAGACGAAAACAATCGTCCCGATAGCGAATACGGACAGCAGGCCGAGCTCGGCGTAGGACGGCACTTCATATCCCGACGCGCCGCCGACCACGTCCATGTTGATGATGATGCCGGCCACGACTTCCGCAAACGCAAAAGTCGCCAACACCATATAGACTCCCCGGGTCCTGAGTATGGGAAACGCGATGACGAAACTAATCGCCGCGGTAAATAGTGCCGCGCCGGGGATGGTGATCCACATGGGCATTTCCAACCCGGTATTCAGGAACGCGGCAGTATAAGCGCCGATCGCCATGAAACCAGCGCCGCCCAAATTGAGCTGCCCCGAAGCGGCGGGCAGAAAGATCGAATAGGCGAAGATGATATTGATGCACAGGATCCCCAGGATCCCGCCCCAGTAACCGCTCACGTCAGAATTTCCCCTTGCCGATGCGTGTGTGGCCAAACAAGCCCTGCGGCTTGATCAGCAACACCATTAACAGGATGCCCCAGACCGAAATCTTGATTGTGTCGGCACCGAAAAAGTGGATCGACAGGGTTTCGACCACGCCGACGATGATTCCACCGGCGACGGCGCCCCAGATATTGCCGAGCCCGCCGATCACCATCGCCGCGATCGCCTTGGCCGCGACCTCGTTGCCCATATAGGCGCTGACCTCGTGATAATTCAGGGTGAAGATAATCCCCGCGAGACCGCACAGCAGCCCTGTGATCAGGAACATCACCGGCACGATGCGGTGCACATTGACCCCCAGCAGCGTCGAGACATCCGGATTCTCGGCGATGCTGCGCAGGCCGCGCCCGGTCCGCGTTCCCTTGAGCAGGGATGACAGCAACCACACCGCGCCGAGCGACAGGAAGAGACAGACCAGCTGTGGAATGGAGATGATCAGCCCCGAGAAGCGTAAATTCGCATCGTGGAACGGCACCGGAAAGGCCTGGCTGTCGGAGCCCAGCACGATAATCATGGTATTTTCGAAGATCAGCAGAAAGCCAAGCGAACTGACCAGAGGGATCGCGTGTTCGGTGGCGTCGCCGTATTTCGCCTTGAGATAGCGATAGGTGAAGCGTTCGACCAGCAACGATGCCGCCGCCGCCACCGCCAGCCCGATGAGCAGCGCCACCGCCCAGTGAAGGCCACCATCGGACAGGCCAAACGGCAGGCCGTAATACGACAACCCCCAACTTGTCATCCCCGCGATCATGAAAATCGGCGGAATGGTGAAGTTCAGGAAGTTGAGCATGCCGATGGTCAGCGTAAACGCCACGGCCACCATTACATAGATGCCGCCCAGCATCAGCCCGCTGATAACCTGCTGGGTGATCAGCATGCGCTAGTCCGTTCTGGGTTTTGACATGATGCTTCGATTTTGGACCGTCCCTGATATTCCGCTGCGACCCGTTAGAGCTCGTCCAGCAATTTTATCGGGCCCGATATTAACGCAAGCGAGAAATTGCGAAACCCTAATTCCGATTCACCTCAATTTTTCTGCTTCATGCTTGACGGGATCGGGTTGCGTGATGACCCTTGACGCCGCTCGGCGGCGCGATGACCATGGTGCGGCAAATTCAGGAGAACCCGATCATGGAACCACGACAATACGGACCTTTCCCCTATGTGCCGATCCATCAGCGGCCGAAGATTACCTGGCCGGACGGCGCGCGCGTGGCGCTCTGGGTCGTGCCCAATATCGAATTTTTCCCGCTCGACGAAAAAGTTTTGTTCGGCACCGGCATCGTGCCGGACGTGATTTCCTGGGCGCCGCGCGATTACGGCGCGCGGATCGGTATCTACCGCATGATGGACGTGATGTCGAAACACGGCGTCCGGGGCACGGTCGCGCTCAACAGCGACGTCTGCAATTTCTATCCCCAGATCATCGAGGAATCCGAAAAGCTCAAATGGGAGCTCATGGGCCACAATCAGACCAATTCCCGGCCTTTGACCCAGATCGACCCGGCGACCGAAGGCGCCGTCATCAACGCCACGCTGGACCGCATCGAGGCCGCCACCGGCGTCCGGCCCAAGGGCTGGCTCGGCGCCGCCTTGGGCGAGACCTGGGATACGCTCGACCATCTGGTCGATGCCGGGGTGCAATATGTCTGCGACTGGGTCAATGACGACCAGCCCTATCTGATGGATATCGACGGCAGGCAGCTGGTCTCGATCCCCTATTCATCGGAGATCAACGATTTCGGCCCGTTCATGCGCCACGGACACACGCCGGAGCAATTCGCCGGCCGCATCCGGGCGCAATTCGATGTGCTCTATGAGGAAGGCGCGGAGTCGGGTCGCGTGATGGCGATTTGCCTGCATCCCTTCCTGATCGGGGTGCCGCACCGCATCAAGGCGCTCGATTCGGCGCTTGAGTATATTTGCGGTCATGATCACGTATGGAAGGCGACCGGTAGCGAGATCGTGGACCATTACTTAAAGTCGGGCGCGACTTTCTGAACCGGCTTCGGCTTTCATTGAGAAGAGTCGTCGGCGACAATCAGCTTGAAGGCGACCGTGACCCGCAGCCCGCCATAGAACCGGCTTGGCGCGCGGCCGACATGGGGAATGCGGGCGTCGAACAATATCGCCCGGTTCGACGCCGGTTTGACCGCCAGGACCACTTCGCCATTAATCTGATCAAGCGCCTGGGCCTGAATCTCGACCCCGGCTGCCACCGGGTTCAACGCCGTCGACCGGATATCCTTCAGCCCGGCCGCGCTGGTGCCGATAATGACGATGCGGCCCTCGACGTCGGCGCCTTTGTTCCCGGGCGCCATGACCCGCCAGGCCGGAATAAACCGCTCCGGCACATGGCCCGAATCATAAATCCAGATCTGCCCGTTGGCGTCGGTCGGCACGGTGATCCGTCCGATGTGCACCTTGTTCAGGCCGGTGGCCTCGCCGAAGGCGGTATTGCCGCCGGCGACCGCCACGCCCCAGTTGACGCGGGGGCGCTTGGACAAATTCGGATCGTCGGTCAGGATGAAGGCCAGCACGGTCGGAATTTTTGCGATGAACCGCGCCAGCACCTGGTCGTTATCGGGCAGGCGCGGCGCGAGGTTTGTAAGCTCCGGGTCTTTTGTCAGCCGTTGCCAGACCCGGATAATCTGCTTGGGCGAGGTGCGGTCCGGTTCGGCGAACAGAACATCGAACACCACGGCCGCGGCCATCGGCCGAGCCGTTCCAGGCTAGCGTCGTCGACACATCGATGATGCGGACCGGCGCATCGGTCCAGACCCGTGGCGCGCGCCGCTGGAATTTGTCGAAAGTGACCAGCCGCATGCGCTGAATCGGCGTCGGGTCCAAAATTCGGAT
>JAYZAW010000147.1:0-14696 GCA_036339495.1 Pseudomonadota bacterium
TATGAATCGGGTCGTCTGTTTCCCATGGCTTAGCTTTGATAGTGTGGCGTTATGAATATGTTCCGAGGAACCGGACTGAACTGCCTGCGCGGCGGGCGCATGGTGTTCGCCGGGCTCGATTTCGAAATCGCGTCGGGCCGGGCGCTTCTGCTCACCGGTCCCAACGGATCGGGGAAATCGAGCCTGCTGCGCTTGATGAGCGGGCTCGCGCGCCCCGTCGCGGGCGCGGTGATCTGGAACACGGACAATATCCAAGACAAACCCGAACAGCACGCGTCGCGGCTTCATTATGTCGGCCATCTCGACGCGGTAAAGCCGTCGCTGACCGTGGCGGAAAACCTCGCCGCGTGGGTGATACTGCGCGGCGATGGCGATGTCGCGCGCGGGCTGGCGCGGTTCGGGCTTTCACCGCTTGCCGATATGCCGGCGCGGCTGCTGTCGGCCGGTCAGCGCCGCCGCCTCGCCCTGGCCCGGATTGCCGCGTCGCCGTCGGATCTATGGCTGCTGGATGAGCCCACGGTGGCGCTCGACCGCGAGTCGGTCGCCGCCCTGGAAGCCGCCATCGCCGATCACCTCGATGCGGGCGGCATCGCGGTGCTGTCGTCCAATGTCGATGTCGGGCTGGTTGATCCGGTCGTGCTGCGGATTGACGATTTCATTTCGGTCGACGACGCCCTGCTGGACGGCGTGGCGTGAAACGTTTCGGCCTGATGGTCGGGCGCGAACTGCGCCTCGCATTTCGGCAACCGGGGGACGCGGCCGCGGTGCTGATCTTTTTTGTGCTGGCGACGGTCCTGTTTCCCTTCGGGATCGGCCCGGAAGCCAACATTCTGGCGCGCATCGCGCCGGGCGTTGTGCTGGTGGCCGCATTGCTGGCGGCCATGCTGTCGCTGGAACGCATGTTCGCCGCCGATTACGAGGACGGTAGTCTCGAATTGCTGGCGCTGCTGCCATTTCCGCTTGAAGCGACCATGCTGGCCAAGGCGCTGGCCCATTGGCTGACCACGGGATTGCCGCTGCTGGTCGCCGCGCCGCTAATGGGGGTGCTCCTCAACATGCCGGATGCGGGCTACGCGCCGTTGATCGCCGCCATGGCGCTGGCGACGCCCACGGTCAGCCTGATCGGAGCGGTCGGCGCGTCGCTGGTGCTGGGCGCGCGGCGCGGCGGGGTGCTGCTGTGTCTGCTGGTGCTGCCCTTGCTGATCCCGGTATTGATATTCGCCGCCGGCGCGGTCGATGCCGCGGTGGGCGGTTTCGGCGCAAGGCAGCATCTTCTGTTGCTCGGCGGGCTGTTTCTGGGCGCTTTGGTATTATGCCCCTGGGCGTCGGGCGCCGCGCTGCGCCAATCCATGGAATAAAACTTTATCAAGGAGGGAAACGCATGAAATTCGACGACTTTATCGGCGCCTGGCGGCTCGCCGGGTTTAAGCTGATCGATGACGCGGGGGCGCAAACGGAACCCTGGCTCGAGGGCTCGGACGGTTTGCTGATCTATTCCGCCAATGGGTATATGTCGGCGGTGGTCGCCGTGGTCGATACGCCGGACGGGGCCGTCAAGCATGTCGCCTATAGCGGCCCGTTCGAGGTCGAGGACGACAAGGTGATCCATCATGTGGTGATGGGCAGCGACCCCAATCTGATTGGCCGGGCACAGACCCGAATGACCGAGTTTGACGGAACCATATTGACCCTTTCATCGTCGCCCAGCATCTATGGCGGGGAAAACAGCAAGGCGCTATTGCTATGGCGCCGCGCGGAATAAGCGCCGCCGTGGTCACAATTGCGACAGGTCAAAATGCCGCCTTCATTTCGCGCCGCTGAGAAGGTACATAAATGATCCGTACACCCTGGGATGATGGAATTTGGGCTCGCTGCACCGCTTCGCCAATCCGGCCCGGTTTCTGCGCATCAGCGCCATCGTGTTGCCGTGGTGTAGCTGGCTGGCCGCGCTGACCATCGCGGCCGGACTCTATATGGGGTTCTTCACCTCGCCGGCGGATTATCAGCAGGGCGAAACCGTGCGCATCATGTATGTCCATGTGCCGTCGGCGTGGATGGCGCTGTTCGTCTATGCGGTGATGGCCGTATCCTGCGCCACGGGGCTGATCTGGAAACATCCGTTGGCCCATGTAATCGCCCAGGCCGCGGCCCCGATCGGCGCGTGTTTCACGATCATCTGTCTGATCACCGGCTCGCTCTGGGGCAAGCCCATGTGGGGAACCTGGTGGGTCTGGGACGCGCGGCTGACGTCGGTATTGGTGTTGTTCTTTCTCTATCTCGGCTATATCGCGCTGTCGGGCGCGTTTGATAACCCGGCGCGCGGTGAAAAGGCGGCCGCGATCCTGGCGCTGGTCGGGTTCATCAACGTGCCGATCATCAAGTTTTCGGTCGAATGGTGGAATACGCTGCATCAGCCGGCCAGCGTGATCCGCGCCGGCATGCCGTCGATCCATCTGTCCATGCTGATCCCGCTGCTGCTGATGGCGATCGGGTTCACGCTGTTTTTCGTCAGCCTGTTGTTGGTCCGCGTCAAAAGCGAATTGCTGGCGCGCAGGCTGCGCGCGCTGCGCCTATCCGAAATCCATCGCGCCGGGGCGGTTTAGCCATGCCGGCGCTCACTGATTTTTTGTCCATGGGCGGCCACGCGGCCTTTATCTGGCCGGCCTATGGCGTGGCGGTGGTCGTGCTGTTCGCGCTGGTCATGGTGAGTTTGCGCACATTGAAGGCCAATGAAATCGCGGTGCGGGAGATCGAGGCGACCCGCCCGCGACGGCGGCGACGCAACGCGGAGACCGACAATGATGACGCGTAAACGCAGGCGGCTTTATATCGTTCTGCTCGGCATGGCGACGCTCGGCGTGGCGGCGGCGCTGGTGCTAACCGCGTTCGAGGACAATATCGTTTTCTTTCATAGCCCGACCGATATCGCGACCAAGAATCTGCCCACGGACCGCACCTTCCGGATCGGGGGCGTGGTGGTCGCCGACAGCATCAAGCGAGACGCGGACGGCGTCACCCTCCGCTTCGATTTGACGGATTTGAGCAATACGGTCACGGTATCCTATCTGGGCGTGCTGCCCGATCTGTTCCGCGAGGGACAGGGCGCCGTGGTCGAGGGCAAGCTGGCCGCCGACGGCGTTTTCAAGGCGGACGAAGTTCTCGCCAAGCATGATGAGACCTATATGCCGAAGGAAGTCGCCGACGCCCTTAAAAAATCCGGCCAATGGAAAGGCAAGCCATGATCGCCGAGATCGGACATTTTGCCATTACCCTCGCCTTGATCATGGCGCTGGTCCAGGGCATCGCGCCGCTGGTCGGCGCGGCGCGCGATAACGCGGCCTGGATGGGGCTCGCCAAGCCGGCGGCGCGCGGCCAGTTCCTGTTTACCGCGCTTGCCTTCGCCTGCCTGACACAGGCCTTCGTGACGTCGGATTTCTCCGTCGCCATAGTGGCCGCCAACTCCCACACTTTGAAACCCATGCTCTACAAGGTTTCCGGGGTCTGGGGCAATCACGAAGGCTCCATGCTGATGTGGGTGCTGATCCTGACCATCTTCGGATTGATGGTCGCGGAGTTCGGCCGCAATCTGCCGCCATCCCTGCACGCCCGTGTGCTCGGCGTGCATGGGTTGATCGCAGTCGGGTTCTTCGCGTTTATCCTGTTCACCTCGAACCCGTTCGAACGGCTCGATCCCGCGCTGCTGCAGGGCCAGGGCCTCAATCCGTTGCTGCAGGATCCCGGCCTCGCCTTTCACCCGCCGTTTCTCTATCTCGGCTATGTCGGTTTCTCCATGGCGTTTTCCTTTGCCGTCGCGGCGCTGATCGAAGGCCGGGTCGACCCGGCCTGGGCGCGCTGGGTCCGGCCCTGGACCCTGGCCGCGTGGTGCGCGCTCACCGTCGGCATCGCGCTCGGAAGCTGGTGGGCCTATTACGAACTTGGTTGGGGCGGCTGGTGGTTCTGGGACCCGGTGGAGAACGCATCCTTCATGCCGTGGCTCGCCGGCACGGCGCTGCTGCATTCTTCGATCGTCGTGGAAAAGCGCGATGCCCTGAAAAGCTGGACGGTACTGCTCGCCATCCTGACCTTCGCGCTTTCCATCCTGGGTACGTTCCTAGTGCGGTCCGGCGTGCTGACCTCGGTGCATGCCTTCGCCACCGACCCGTCACGCGGCGTGTTTATATTGGGGTTGCTGGTGGTCATCGTCGGCGGCGCGCTGACGCTCTATATGATCCGCGCGCCGCAGCTCAAGGGCGGCGGGCTGTTTTCGCCCATATCCCGCGAAGGCGCGTTGGTGCTGAACAATCTGGTGCTGGCCACGGCCACGGCGGTGGTGTTTCTGGGCACGCTCTATCCGCTGGCCCTGGACGCCGTCGGCGGCGGCAAAGTCTCGGTCGGCGCGCCGTTCTTCGCCTCCACATTCGTGCCCATCATGTCGCCGATCCTGATTGCCTGCGTGATCGGCCCCACGCTGGGCTGGAAGCGCGGCGATCTGGGCACGGCATTAAAGCGACTTCGGCTCGCGCTGCTGGTCGCGGTCGTCGTCCTGCTGGCCGTGTGGTACATGGCGGCGGGCAATCAGGTGCTCTCCGCGCTCGGGCTGGGCGTTGCTGCCTGGCTGATCGTCGGCGCCTTTATCGATCTCGCCGGGCGGCTCGGCGTGTTCCGCGTCTCGCTGGTGGAATCCTGGCGGCGCACGGTCAATTTGCCACGCAGCGCGTGGGGAACCGCGTTTGCGCATGCCGGGCTCGGCATATTTGTCGCCGGCGTCACCGCGTCGTCATCCTGGCAGACCGAGAGTGTCCAGCTCATGCGCGCGGGCGACAGCGTCCCGCTGGCCGGCTACACGGTAACATTTGAAGGCGCGAAAGATTTAAAGGGGCCGAATTATAACGCCGTGCGCGGCGGATTTACGGTGCGGCGCGGCGACCGGGTGATCGCGCGGCTCAAACCGGAAAAGCGCTTTTATCCCGCCGAGCAGTCGCAAACCACGGAAGCCGCGATCCACACCACCTGGATGGCCGATATCTATACGGTGCTTGGCGACCGGGACGAGTCGGGCGCGTGGACCACGCGGTTCTATCATAACCCGCTGGTGCCGTGGATCTGGGCCGGGGTCATGGTGATGGCGCTGGGCGGCGGCATATCCCTGACCGATCGGCGGCTCCGGATCGGCGCGCCGCGCCGCGCGCGCGACAATCCCTCTCGGGCGGCATCGCCTGTCCCGACCGGGTCCTGACTAACATGCGTCTGTCCTTTATCCTGCCGATCGGGATATTCGCCATCCTGGCGGCGCTGTTCGGAATCTATCTCTATCAGATCGGCCCCGGCGGCAAGGACATCAAGCAGATCCCGTCGGTGCTGATCGACAAGGAACTGCCCGAATTTGAACTGCCGCCCATTGAAGGCCGCGGCGACGGGCTCAACACTTCCGATCTCAAGGGCCGGGCCGCGCTGGTCAATGTGTTTGCATCCTGGTGTCCGCCGTGCCGGACCGAGCATCCCGGATTGATGCAGCTCGCCAAGGAAGGCTTCGCGCTTTACGGGATCAACTACAAGGACAAGCCCAAGGACGCGATGGGTTTCCTCGCCCGACTCGGCGATCCCTTCAAACGCATCGGCGCCGACGCCAATGGGCGGGCGGCCATCGAATGGGGGGTCTATGGATATCCGGAATCTTTCATTATCGATCGCACGGGACGTATTCGCTACAAGCATATCGGCCCCATCATGCCACGAGATCTCGAAATGACTATTCGGCCGTTGCTGGAGAAATTCAGCAAATGAGAGCGCGGGCGAGACTGATCCTGTTGCTGCTTGCGGTCACCGTGGCGGCGCCCGCGATGGCGGTCGAACCCCATGAAATATTGAACGACCCGGCACTCGAAGCGCGGGCGCGGGATATCAGTAAGATTCTGCGCTGTCTAGTGTGTCAGAACCAGTCGATCGACGATTCCAATGCCGGGCTGGCCCGCGACTTGCGGGTCATCGTGCGCGAACGTCTGACGGCGGGCGATAGCGACGATGCGGTGATCGCATTCGTCACCTCGCGGTACGGCGACTTCGTGCTGCTAAAGCCGCCGTTTAAATCGACCACCTATCTGCTATGGGGCGGGCCGGGGATAATTCTGCTGATTGGGCTTGTCGCCGTGGTGGTCACGTTCCGCCGCCGGGCGGCGCAGCCGTCGGATGCCGCGCCACTGACCGACGATGAAATGCAACGTCTGGAAAAACTTACCGACGGCGGGCGGGACCCATGATCCTATGGCTGATATTGGCCGCTATGTCGCTGCTCGCGGCGGCGATGCTGGTCTGGCCGCTGCTGCGCCGCGCGCCGGATCAGCTGCCGCGCGACGCCTATGATCTCGAAATCTACCGCGATCAGCTTGCCGAACTCGACCGCGACGTCGACCGGGAATTGATCCCGGAAGACCAGGCCGATGCCGCGCGGGCCGAAATCGGCCGACGCGTTCTGGCCGCCGACCAGGCGCTGCAAGACCACACCGAACAGCCGCCCGCCGCGGCCGCGCGGCGCGCGCTTCCCGTCGCGGTCTGCGTCATCGCGCCGGTGCTGGCGGTTTTGCTCTATTTGCAGGGCGGAATGCCCCACCTCACCGATAGCGGCAAGCCGGCGAAAGTAGCGGCCAATTCGGATGCGCACGATATCGCGCCGATGATCGAAAAGCTGAAGGAAAAACTGCGGCAATCGCCCGACGACCTCGAGGGCTGGACCATGCTGGCGCGCTCGCTGTTTTCGGTCAGCCGCTTCGGCGAAGCCGCATCGGCCTATGCGAATGCCCTGGCAATGAGCCCCGGCAACGCCGGGTTGATGGCCCGTCAGGCCGAGTCCCTGAGCTTTGCAAATGACGGCCAGGTCACGCCCAACGCGCGCCGGCTATTCGCCGAGGCCGCCAGGATCGATCCCAAGAACGCCCGGGCGCTTTATTATCTCGCGCTCGCCAAGCTGCAATCCGGGAAGCGCCGGGAGGCGCTGGAAGACTGGCGCGGGCTGGTCGCCGGCGCCGCGCCCGACGCACCCTGGTTGCCCACGTTGCGCAAACGGATTGCGCGGTTGAGCGCGGAGCTCGATGGCGGCGCGGCGGCATCTCTGCCGGCTGCACCGGCTGCACCGGCTGCACCGGCCGCGCCGGGACCATCCGCGTCCGACATCAAAGCGGCGCAATCAATGTCCAAGAGCGACCGTGGCGCGATGATCCGGTCCATGGTCCAGCGCCTCGCCGACCGGCTGAAGGACGAACCCGGCGATGCCGATGGCTGGCTGCGCCTGGGCCGCGCATACGGTGTACTGGGCGACCAGCATAAATCCCGCGACGCTTACAGCAAAGCGGCCAAGCTCCGGCCGGGCGATATCACCGTGCTGACAAGCTATGCCCGGATTTTGCTGCAAATCGCGGCCAAGGGCGAAACGCCGCCGGAACTCGCCGATTTGGGCAGACGTATGCTGGCGATCGACCCCAAGAATGCCAACGGGCTTTGGCTTGCGGGGTTGGCCGCCAAGGCGACTGGCGACGGGGAAGCCGCGGGGCGGCATTGGCGCCTATTGCTGAGTCTGCTGCCGCCCGGCGCGCCGGAACGCAAACGGGTAACCGCCGAGATAGAGGCTCTCGCCAGGGAGTAACCGGCATGAAAAATGCCATGGTCGCACTAACCGTTGCGCTGTATTTCGCGGCCCTGCCGGCGCGCGCCGATTTCGCCGCCGGCGCCAAGGCCTATGATGGCGGCGATTACAAAACCGCCTTCGCGGAATGGAGCGTGCTGGCCGAATCCGGCGACTCCGATGCCCAGGTCGCCCTCGCCGGGCTGTACCGGCACGGCTTGGGGCGCGATTACGACATGGTCCAGGCGGCAATTTGGTACCGCCGCGCCGCCGAACAGGGCGATGTGATCGGCCAGCTCAATCTCGGCGAGTTCCATTTGACCGGCGCGAGGGTCAAGCGCAATCCGGTCGAGGCCTATATGTGGCTGTCGCTATCGGCGGCGCGCGGCAATGACTGGGCGGTGGCGAAGCGGAACGAGCTTTCAGTGCACTTGACCCGGGACCAGCTGTCCCGCGCCATGCCCCGGATTAACGCCTGGCGGCCCCGGCCGCCGGCCAACGCCGGACACTGAATTTCTTCCTGTTACTCGCGCGCGCGCGTCCCTATATATCGCATACAGAATCCAACATCCGGATCAAAAATGGCCACTCTTCAAGGCGAAATTGCCCGTCGGCGTACTTTCGCGATCATTTCCCACCCCGATGCGGGAAAAACCACCCTGACCGAGAAGCTGCTGCTATTCGGCGGCGCGATCCAGATGTCGGGCGCGGTCAAGGCGCGCGGCGACCGGCGGCGCAGCCATTCTGACTGGATGAAGGTCGAGGCCGAGCGCGGCATTTCGGTGGCCTCGTCGGTGATGACCTACGAATATGACGATTGCACGTTCAATCTGCTCGATACGCCGGGCCACGAGGATTTCAGCGAAGATACCTACCGTACTTTGTCGGCGGTCGATTCGGCGGTCATGGTGATCGACGCCGCGAAAGGGATCGAGGCCCAGACCCGCAAGCTGTTCGAGGTCTGCCGGCTGCGCGACGTGCCGATCATCACCTTCATCAACAAGATGGACCGGGAAGGCCGCGAACCGTTTGATCTGTTGCAGGAGATCGAGGATGCCCTGGCGCTCGACGTCACCCCGGCGAGCTGGCCGATCGGCATGGGACTCAGATTTCACGGCTGTTACGATATCATCGGCGACCGACTGGTGTTGATGCCCAAGGGCAACGCCACGGGCGCGCTCGATCCGGCAATTGCCGCTGCGGCGCAATGCAACGGCATCGGAGACCCCGCGCTGGACGATCTGTTGCCGGCCGATGCGGTCGCCGAACTGCGCGACGAAGTGCCCATGGCGACCGGGCTGTGCCAGCCGTTCGATATCAAGGCTTATCGGGCCGGCAATCTCAGCCCGGTGTTTTTCGGCAGCGCGATCAATAATTTCGGGGTGCGCGAATTGCTCGAGGGCTTGATCCGCATGGCGCCGCCGCCCGGCGAGTTGCAGGCGGACGAACGCATGGTCCCGCCGGATGATACAAAGGTGTCCGGCTTCGTGTTCAAGATCCAGGCCAATATGGATCCCAAGCACCGCGACCGCATCGCCTTCTTCCGCCTGGCTTCAGGGCATTTCAAACGTGGCATGAAGCTGCGCAACGTGCGCACCGGCAAGCTGGTCAATTTGCATAACCCGTTAATGTTTCTGGCCCAGGAACGGGAAACCGCCGAAGACGCCTATCCCGGCGATATCATCGGCATCCCGACCCACGGCAATCTGCGGATCGGCGACACCTTGACCGAGGGCGAAGCGATCCAGTTCGCCGGCGTGCCGAGCTTCGCGCCGGAACTGCTGCAATCGGTCGTGCCGGTCGACCCGATGCGGGCCAAGCATCTCGGCCGCGCGCTGACCCAGCTCGCCGAAGAGGGCGTCGCCCGGGTGTTCAAGACCCGGATCGGGTCGGAATGGATCGTCGGCGTCATGGGATCGCTGCAGTTCGAGGTTATGGCCGACCGAATCCGGACGGAATACGAGGTTCCGGTGAATTTCCGGCCGACATCGCTCTATACCGCGCGCTGGCTTGAAGCGGACGACCCTCACATGATGAAAAAGTTCATCGACAAGAATTCTTCCGCCATCGCCGACGACCATGACGACACGCCGATTTTTCTCGCCCGCAATGCCTGGCATCTCGACCACGCGGCCGAGGAATGGCCCGACATCAAATTCCTGAAAACCCGCGACGGTTTCGTAAACGGCGCGGCGGTCGGCGTCGGAGATTACGCCGATCTAACTTCCGAACCGCTGCGCGCCGGTATCGTCGAGGCCTTCATAGAGCCAGGCCATGCCTTCGCCCGGTTTGGTCGGGTCCATGGCGCCCAGCATCTGGCTGCGCAGATCGGCTGTCGCGCCGTGGGCGTGATAGATATCGCCATATAGCCGCGCCGTCAGCTGGACCCGCGCGGTGCGCAGATAGCGCAGTTTCTGGTACTCCAGGAACGCGGTTTCGAAATCATCGCCATTGACCGCGACGCGGCTCGCCAGGCACACGCCGTCCTCGGTCGCCATACAGGCGCCCTGGGCAAGATATTGCAGCATCGGGTGGGCGGCATCGCCGAGTAGGGTCACCCGGCCCTTGCTCCAATCGCGGATCGGATCGCGGTCGCACAGCACCCACATGCGCCAGCTCTCGATCTTGTCGAGCATGGCGAGAACGTCTTCATGTTCGCCGGCGAAGCGCACATTCAACTCTTCCGGATCGCCATAGGTGTCCCAGCCTTCCTCATACCGATCACTATGGAATACCGCGACCAGATTGAAGATATTGCCGCGGTGCAGCGGGTAATGCACCAAATGAGTTCTGGGCCCGGCCCACAGCACCACATTATTGCGGTCGATCTGGGGCGGCACGTCCGGGGTCGGCAGCACGGCGCGATAGGCGATATGGCCCGACACGCGCGGCTTGCCGTCGCCGATTAGCTGTCCGCGCACGCTCGACCATAATCCGTCGGCGCCGATCAGCGCCGCGCCCTCGTGGGTCTCGCCGGCTTCCGTCACCACGCGGACCTTGTCGCCCAAATCCTCGTAGCCCGTGACCTTCTGCAGCACTTGCAACTCAACCAGCGGCGAGGCGGCGCAGGCGTCGATCATCACGTTATGGAGATCGGGCCGGAAAATCACCCCGTAAGGGTATTTGTATCGCGCGCGGAATGCATCGGAACCGATCGGGACGCTGGTAATCCGGTCGCCTGTCAGGGCGTCGCGCATCACCAGATTGTCGGGAAACACCGCCAGATCCTTGATCGCGTCGGTAACGCCGAGCACATGGAACATCTTGAATATGTTGGGGCCGACCTGGATGCCGGCCCCGACTTCGGCGAACTCGGACGCCTGTTCCAGCAGCTTGACGGCGCGCCCCTTCTGGCTCAGCGCAAGAGCGGCCGCAAATCCCCCGATGCCGCCGCCCGCAATAATGATCTGATCATCCGACATGTCGCTGACTCCCGCGTGTTGCACGCAAAATAATGGCCCGAAGACGCTTCGCCTGTCTATGCGCCTCGCACCGCATCGATCAATGCGTCCGGGTCGGTTGGGGCGGCGTTTTCCCGCCAGGCGACGTGCCCGTCGGGGCGCACCAGGACAAGATCCCGCTCATAGGCCGCGCGAATTTCCGGTTCACCGATGTCGACGACCTCAAGCGGAACGTTGCGCGAACCGGCCGCGTTTGCCAGCCCGGACACATCCGGCGGGTTGGAGCCGAGGCGAAGCAAGACAAATCCGCCACCAAACAGATCGATGATTGACTTGTCTCCGTCCAGCCAATGATGCGGCGCGCGGCATCCGGGAAAACTTGACGGGACAAAATTCGCCGTGTCGTCGACCGGCGGTTCGCCTTCATTTGACGGCCGGATCAAGGGCGATTGATACCGAAAGCCCAGCGCCAGGCCATTATGGCCGTGACGCCGCTGCCCATCGCTTTCGATTTGCGCCCCGCATTCGCGCCGTTGCGCGTCGCCGTCGTCTGTGTCCGATAAAAGGCCGGGATAATCGACTTCGTGATTGCGCAAATTCTTGGTTGCTTCGGCGACATTGCGCAGCGCGATCGGGCGGCGTTCGGTTTCGTAACTCGCCATCAGCCCGGGGCCGCCCCATCCGGCAGTGTGGGCCCACAGCTTCCAGCCCAAATCCATCGCATCGCCCATGCCGGTATTCATGCCGTAGCCGCCTTCCGGACCGTTGAGATGCGCGCAATCGCCGGCGATCAGCACCCGGCCGTCGCCATAGCGGTCCGCCACCATTTCGCGCCGCGTCCAGTAGGAGATCGAACGAATTTCATATTCGACGGACATGCCGAGCGCCCGGTCCACATAACCACGCGCCTCGTCATCGCTGATTGTCCCCGCGCGCCCGGGAATCTCGACGGACAGCGACCACAGATCCCGGCCATTGACGCTGATCATGGTCGCCCAACGGCCTTGCGGCCCCATCAGATAATGCAGCGCGGCGCGGCCCTTTTCGTGATGGTCCCACAGCGCATCGGTGCGGAAAAATATATGAACCGGGGTACCGATTTCGGGCAATCCTTCAAGCTTGATCCCGAGATCGCCACGGATGGAACTGGCGCCGCCGCAACAGGCGATCAGATAGCGCGCCGACATCCGTTCGACATCGCCGGTCGCAACGTCCGTTATCTCCGCGATCACTTTGTCGGGCTGCTGGGTGAATTTCTCGAAACGGGAGAAATACCGCATTTCCACATGCGGGAAACTTTCCGCGCGCCGTCGCAGGATGGGGTCGAAATACATCTGATTGCAGCGTTGCGGCTGCTCCGGACTGAATTGCGACGGCTTGTCGCCGCCATGGCCGGCCCGTTCGACCCGGCCGACCTCGTAACCGGCCAGACTGGTCAGATACACCGCGGTGTGGGGGTAATCGGGCGGGATGGCCTCGGCACGGACATCGTCAGCGACGCCCCAGCGCCGGCACAATTCCATCGTGCGCACATTGACCGCGTTGGCCCGCGGGAATTCGAAGGTCCCGTCGCCCTGTTCGACCACCAGACACGGCACGCCGCGACGTCCGAGATCGACGGCCAGACCCAGCCCGACCGGGCCCGCGCCCACAATCAGAACATCGGTCTTCTGCATCATTTCCCGATAAATACCGGCTTGCGTTTTTCCATGAAGGCGCGGCGCGCATTCTTGAAATCGTCGCTGTCAGAGCAGGCCGCAATCACCGCCTGACACCTGTCGAGATCGCGCACGCTGGGATCCTTCATCAGCTCATTCACCACGACTTTGGTCGCCCTGACCGACAGCGGCGCGTTCTCGGCGATGGTTTCAGCGAATTCAGACACATAATTCTCGAGCTCAGCTTTCGGGATCACGCGATTGACCAGGCGCAACCCGGCTGCTTCCTCGGCATCGTAGCGCCGCGCCGAATACAGCATCTCCTTCATGCACGCCGGGCCGATCAGATCGGTGATGCGGCGCGTGAAATCGACCCGGTATCCGATACCAAGCCGCGCCGCGGGTATCGCGAACACCGCGTCGTCGGAACAGAACCGCAAATCGCAGCTGGCGGCAAGAGCCACGCCGCCGCCCATGCAATAGCCATGGATCATGGCGATCGTCGGTTTTTCCACATTGTCAATGGCATAATACATTTTAGTCGAGATTGTCGAGTATTCGGCGGCGGCGTCCGCGTTGTTGCGCTTTGCCTCGAACTCGGAAATATCGGCCCCGGCATTGAACGCCGTATCGCCGGCGCCTCGGACGATCAGCACCCGAGCCGTGTCATCGGCGGCGAACTGCTCGACAAATTCCAGCCCACGCAACGACATATCGAGCGAGAGGGCATTGCGTTTTTCGGGCTGATTGAGGATCAGCCAATGGACCCCGCCGTCAACCCGGGTGAGAATTGTATCGTTCATATGCTTTCCTGTCGTTTGGGATAGGTCCCCCTGAGGTTACCACCCACCGCCCCAAAAAGGAAAAGCGGTGGCGAATTCCCTGGTTGACGCTCTTGCGAAGCCGGGTCTAGGTTCGGAGCCCAAAGGGAATTCAGCAACCATTGAATCGGGGCGAGCCGTGACCATCGACATGCATTACCACTGGAAAACGGGGGATCTGGCGGAAGCGCTCCGCGCCCGGTCCGAACCGCCGATGATCGCTCGAATTGACGACGGCACGGAAGTTTTGATTGGCATGGGCCCGGAAAAGCCGGTGGAAAAGGCGTTTCATATCGCCGCGCAACATATCGCTTCCATGGATCGTTTCGGAATAGACCAGGCCCTGCTCAGCATGCAGCCGGGATTCGGCTCGATCGAGCGCTTGCCGGTCGATGAATCGATTCCGCTGGTGCAGGCCTATAACAATGGCGTCTCGAAGCTATGCCGCGAGCATCCGGACCGCTTTTCCGCGGTGGCGGCGCTGCCGCTAGTCAATATTGCGGCCGCGGCGACGGAATTCGAGCGCGCGCTTTCCTTGCCCGGCATGGTGGGCGCTATGTTGCCCGGCGATGCCTTTCTGACATACGAAAACGCGCAAGCCTATCGTCCCCTGCTTGAGGTCGCCCAGCGTAATGGCGCATTGGTCTTTATTCACCGGGCACGGGCGCCTGGCATTGCCTCGAACCGGCCGGCGCGCGACGTCGACAGTTTTACCGAGAGGGATTCCACGCTCGACATGCAATCGTCGCTGTCCTCCATCATGGTCACGATCTGCCTGTCGGACCTGCTCGACGACTATCCGGATGCGATGATCCTGACCCATAATCTCGGCGGCAATATCCCCTACGAGGTCGAGCGCATGGATCACCGTTCCGAGGAACGGCATCCGTGCCGCGAACTGCCGTCGAGCCGTTTCCGCCGCGCGCCGGTGATGCTGGACTGCAATTCATTCGGCCCGCGCGCCATCGAAAGCGCCGTGGAGGTGTTTGGCGCCGAGAAATTCGTGTTCGGCAGCGACGGCACGGCTTTCGGGCTCGACTGGTCGCTCAAGGCGGTCAATAACGCGCGGATCGGCGACGCCGCGCGCGAGGCCATCCTGCGCGGAAACGCCGCCGCGCTGCTCGACCGGCTGACGAATTTGCGCCAGGCGGCGGAGTGAACGGGCTGGGTCCGGCGATCAGCCCTCTATGTTCAATTCCGC
>JAYZAW010000148.1:0-2779 GCA_036339495.1 Pseudomonadota bacterium
AAATCAACAAAATGATTTAAATTTTTTGGTAAAATTAATAGAATCAATTTAATTTTTATTTTATTTGTATTTAAATTATATTTATAAAAAATTCTAGACGATTGTCCCGTCAAGCGAACGTCACAATTTCGGATCCCAATAATCCGGCTGGGAAAAGAGGTTTGATCCGTTACCATGACGGAACCAAAGCGTTTAGCGGGAAGGCCGACAATGACCATGGATCAACGACTGCGAAAAATGCTCGATGAGCACGAAATTGCCGATGTGCTGGCGCGCTGGGCCCATGCGCGCGATGTCGGCGATTGGGAAACTCTCGAGGCTTGTTTCCATTCCGACGCCATGATCCGGATTTCCTGGATTCACGGCACGGCGGGGGAATTTGTCGAGCGGTCCAAGGCGCTGGCCGCCAACCGCAAGCCGGGGATGCGGAACAAGCATGAAATCACCGGGCCCAATATCCGCATCAACGGGAACCGGGCCGTGGGCGTGTGCCATGTTCATCTGCTGATTCGCGGCATGGTTGAGGGCCATGAGGTCGATCTGCAAAGCTGGTTCCATTTTTTCGACCGCATCGAAAAGCGCGACGATGTCTGGCGGATCCTGCAGCACACCGCGGTCTATGAGCAGGACCGGCTCGATGTGGTCGACCCGCGCGGCGCGCCGGACGATCTGTTCAACGACATGGATCTGTCGGCGTTCCCGGAATCGTGCAAATACCAGCAATATTTCCAGCGCAAGGTCGGACGCCGTCCGATCGACAATGTGGTCTGCATCTACACGCCGGAGGAGACCGAGCTGAAACGATCCGCCGAAGCGTGGCTTAACGGCGCCTGAGTTCTATCCCTTCGACACCGTGACGTTGGCGGCATTTTCATAGAGCCTGATCAGGGTGTTGAGATCGGCGTCGGGGCCCATCTCGTCGATCGCGGTCTGAAGTATCTGGCGGGTGATATTGCCCAGCTTCAAGGGCGTGTTGCTGTCGTCGCCCATCTTTACGGCGAGCGAGACATCCTTGTGCATCAGCCCGAGCGTGAAGCCTTGTTCGATCTTGTCGGTCAGGATGAAGTTTGGGAACACTACCTCGGTCATGAAACTGCGGCCCGAACCCTTTTGCATGATTTCCATCGCTGTCCGGGGGTTGAGCCCGTTCTTGGCGGCCAGTGTGATGGCTTCCATGGCGACCGCCCGGTTGCCGGCCGATGTCAAATTGTTGACCAATTTTATGGTATGGCCGGCCCCGACGCCGCCGGCGTGAAATACGTTCGGGCTGATGTCCTCGAACACCGGACGGAGCCGCACGAACAGCTCATCCGATCCGCCGACCATGATGGCGATGGTGCCGGCATCCGCCCCCATGGGACCGCCGCTGACCGGGGCGTCAATCATCTCGATGCCGCGCTCGGCAAGCTCGGCCGCCATGGAACGGGTTTCGGCCGGATCGCCGGTGGTCATGTCGACCACAACATTGCCCCGGGCCAGTCCGTCGACCAGACCTTCATCGCCGAAAATGACGCTACGGACTTCCTTCGACGTCGGTAGGCAGGTCAGTACAACGTCGCTGTTAGCGGCCAGCTCGGCTGGCGACGCGGCGGTGTCGGCGCCCTTGTCAGCGCCGGCCTGAACAGCATCGGGATTGATGTCGAACGCGCGCAATTTGCGTGACAGCAGCAGACGGCGAACCAGCGCACCCCCCATATTGCCGAGACCGACAAACCCGATATCCATTTTACGCTTCCTCCATTTCAAGACGCCCGGTAACCCGGTCCATTAATTTTCCGCAATCCTTCGGCGCCATGTCGCCGCGCCAGGCGACGTGGCCGTCGGGGCGGACCAGAACCAGACCGGTTTCATACAGCGCCGCGATATTTTCATCCTGAATATGTTCGATCCGGAAAGGAACGCTTCGCGCATCGGCCGCCTCGGCCAGGGCGGATCCGTCCGGCGCGTCTTCCCCGAGGCGCAAGAACACAAAGCCGCGCCCGAACAGATCGAGAGTGGACCGTCCATCCGCCAGCCAGGCATGAGGCGCGCGCGCGCCGGGCCGGGCGGTTTGGGCATAAGTCTCCGATTTGTCTTCCGGCGCGGGGCTTCCGTCCGCGATACAGACCGGCGACCCCTCATAGACGTAACCGAGCTGCAGCCCGTCGGTACGGAACATGGCGCCGATGATATCGACCGCTTTCTTGCCGAGTATTTCCCGCGCGGCTTCCGCCTCCGCCGTTTGGTCATCGATCAAGGGCGGGGCCAGGAACTGGCCATGGTCCTGGTGAAACCCTGTGGTCATGGCGACATTGCGCGCGCCGACCGCGCGGCGCTCATATTCATAGCTGTCGAGCAGCGCGTCGCCGGCCCAGCCTTCGATGTTCGCCGCCAGCTTCCAGCCGAGATCGACGGCGTCGCCGAGCCCGGTATTCATGCCGAGCGCGCCGGTCGGGGAGACCTGATGCGCCGCGTCGCCGGCCAGGAACACGCGCCTGTCGCGATAGTGCGAGGCGACCACGCCGCGCCGGGTCCAGACGCTCTTTCCTACCCATTCAACGTCGATGTCCCTGCCCGCGGCGCGGTGCAGCTGGGCGTCCATATCGATGTTTTCTCGGTCGCTATCTTCCGGCGTATCGATGATCATCAGTCGCCACAGGCCCTGCGCCGGGTCGATGGCGCGCACATGGGCCAACGCGCCGTGTTCGTCGATCAGCAGAATTAAAACCGCCCGATCGAATCCGACAATCTCGGCAAAATCGGGCGATTTGAAATATAGATGCACCGGCCGGCCCAATAT
>JAYZAW010000149.1:0-12153 GCA_036339495.1 Pseudomonadota bacterium
CTTGCCCTACCATGAAGGCCTCGCCGAGCTTTGTATTGGCGAACAGCTATTGGGTAGCTGCGGCGATCTGTTCGGCGAACCGGCGGTTTTGTTCAAGGAAAAAGTCAATTTCAAAATGCCCGGCGGCGATGGCTTCGAACCCCATCAGGACGTCCAGGCCGGGTGGGACGATTATGTCTCGATTGCGGTGACCGCCATGGTGACGATCGATGAAACAACCAAAGAGAACGGCTATCTCGAGATGGCGCGCTGGCGACACCGCAAGGAAATGATCGGCGAGTTGTGGCGTCCATTGCAGCCGGAAGAACTGCTCGATGTCGAATTCGTGGCGCTGCCCAGCAAGCCTGGAGACGTGGTGTTTTTCGATTCCTTCATTCCGCACCAATCGGCGCCCAATCTGACCGACTCGCCGCGCCGGGTTCTCTACGTGACCTACAATCCGGCGTCGGACGGCGATCACCGCGAACAATATTACGCCGATAAGCGAAATTCCTATCCGCCTGATTGCGAACGCGATCCCGATAAGGTTTATGAATACAGGGTCTGATTTGCCGCCCTGGACGCTATAATCCCGCCATGCACGATATTGCGCTTTGGCTTGCATTGGCGTCTCTTGCCGCATGGCTGTATCTATTGGCCGGGCGCGGCGGCTTCTGGCGGTGTACCGAAATTCTTGCGGGCGTTGATCGGGAACCGTCCCGCTGGCCCGATGTGGTCGCCGTTATTCCGGCCCGTAACGAGGCGGAACTTATCGGTGCATGTCTCGCATCCCTGGCGCGGCAGGATTACCCGGCCGGGTTTTCGGTGGTCCTGGTCGATGATAATAGCTACGACGAAACGTCTTCGGCCGCGCGCGGCGCTTGGCCGGAAAGTGGTCTCGATATCGTCTCCGGCGCCGCATTGGCGAAGGATTGGACCGGCAAGCTCTGGGCCCTGAACCAGGGTGTCGCCCGCGCCGCCGAGATTGACCCCGAGGCGGAGTTCATCTGGTTTACCGATGCCGATATTGAACACGACCCCGATATTTTAAGCCGCCTGGTCGCCAAGGCCGAATGTGATGGGCGCGATCTGGTTTCGACCATGGTGTTGCTGAATTGCCGGGCATTTTGGGAACGGTTGCTGATCCCGGCCTTCGTGTTTTTCTTTCAGAAGCTCTACCCCTTTTCATGGGTCAATGATCCGCGCAACGCCATGGCGGCGGCGGCCGGCGGCAGCTTGCTGATCCGGCGCGCTGCTTTGGCCCGGATCGGCGGCGTCAACGCAATCCGCAACGAATTGATCGATGATTGCGCTCTGGCCCGGGCGGTCAAGCGGGACGGCGATATCTGGCTCGGGCTGACGGACTCCTCGCGCTCCTTGCGTCCCTATGAGACCTTGAGTGAAATCTGGTCCATGGTGACGCGCACCGCGTTTCACCAGCTCGGCTATTCGGGTCTTATGATGATCGGCGCCGTTCTTGCCATGGTGTTGATATATCTCGCGCCGGCGGGCGTGATTCTGGCTTGGCCGCTGCATGGCGACCCATGGGCATTGGGGGTCTCGACGGCGGCGTTTTTGGCAATGACGATCGCCTATGCGCCGGGTCTGCAACTCTATGGTCACGGCGCGGCGCGTGGGGTTTTGCTGCCCGTGGCCGCGCTGTGTTATACGGCGATGACGATGGATTCGGCGCGCCGCCATTGGCTTGGCCGCGGCGGCAGTTGGAAATCGCGGTTCCATGCGCCGGGTGGATGAAATGGGTTGGAATTTATGAACACGGCGTCGCCGGTGGAAACGCCTTCGGGCAAATGGTCGGGGGATGAAAACTTCCCGGTCGGCTCATGGCTGCTTCCGGCGCCGTTGCGGCCCCATGTGGCGCTGTTCTACGCCGTGGCCCGCACCACCGATGACATCGCCGACAACCCTGGTCTGACGCCGGAAGACAAGCTCGCCCGGCTGCATGATTTCGAACAGGCGGTGCGCGGCGATATCATGGATGACCCTGCATACGTGAAAAGCTTTCGGCTGCGCCTGAGCCTGATCGAATGCGGCGTGACCGACCGGCATATCTGCGATTTGATCGCCGCCTTCAAGCAGGACGCGACCAAATTGCGCTATGACGATTGGGGCGATTTGATTGGCTATTGCAATCTATCGGCCGCCCCGGTCGGGCGCTATCTGCTCGATCTGCATGGCGAGGACCCGGCCGATTACGCCGCGTCGGACCCGCTGTGCAATGCGCTTCAGGTGCTCAATCATCTGCAGGATTTGAAAGAAGATTTCCGCGAACTCGACCGCGTCTATTTGCCGGGCGACTGGATGGAAAAGAACGGCGTAGTGGTAGCCGATCTCGCCGCCGAAGCGGCCAGCCCCGGAATGCGCATCGTGATCGATAAGGCGCTCGACGGGGTCGACGACATGATGGCGCGGGCGCGGACGCTTCCCGGTCGTTTGAAGAACCGTCGGCTGGCCATGGAATCGGCGGTCATTGTCCGGCTGGCCGACCGGCTGACGGATTTGCTGCGCAAGGGCGACCCCATCGCCGGGCGGGTTGCGCTGACGAAACTGGATTTTATGAGTTGCGGCCTGCGCGGCATGGCGGCGGGCTGGATGGGTGGTTAATCATGGCGGATAATCAATGTGAAATTCTCCTGACGCCGGGGCCGCTGACAACGTCGCGGGAAACACGGGAAGCCATGCTGCGCGACTGGGGTTCGCGCGACGGAGCTTTCATCGCCCTGACGGCGCGCATCCGGTCGCGGATCACCGCCATTGCGGGCGGCGAGGGGACCCATCACTGCGTGCCGATCCAGGGCAGCGGCACCTATGTTCTGGAAGCCGCCGTCGGTACCTTCGTGCCGCCCGGCGGCAAGCTTTTGGTCGTGATCAACGGCGCGTATGGACACCGCATCGCGCGTATCTGCGGCATTCTCGGGCGTCAGATGGCCGTATATGAGACCGATGAAAACGACCCGCCCGATCCGGCGCGAATCGCAGGGCTTTTGGCAGAGGATTTGTCCATCAGCCACGTCGCGGTGGTCCATTGTGAAACCACCTCGGGGATCATCAACCCGGTGGCGGATATTTCCCGCGTCGTCGCCAGCGCGGGGCGCAGGCTGATGATCGACGCCATGAGCTCGTTCGGCGCCATCGCACTCGATGTGGCCCAAATTCCCTGTGACGTGGTGATGGCGTCGTCCAACAAATGCCTCGAAGGCGTCCCCGGTTTGGGCTTCGTGGTGGCGTCGCTTGATACGCTCGACGCGTCGGCCGGCAATGCGCCCAGTCTCAGCCTCGATCTGCACGATCAATGGGCGGCGTTGGAGAAATCCGGCGAATGGCGCTTTACGCCGCCGACCCATGTTTGCGCCGCGCTCGACCAGGCTTTGGCGCAACATGCCGATGAAGGCGGTGTCGTCGGGCGCGGCGCGCGCTATCGGGACAATTGCGACATTCTGGTTGAAGGCATGCGGGCGATGGGTTTCCAGACCTATTTGCCCGATCAGATTCAATCCCCGATCATCGTGACATTTCTGACCCCGGCCGACCCAAATTTCGAGTTCCAGATATTTTATGACGCGCTGCACGGCCGCGGTTTCGTTATCTATCCCGGCAAACTGACCCGTATCGACAGTTTCAGGATCGGCTGTATCGGCGATCTTCATGCAGCCGACATGCGGGGCGCGTTGCACGCGATTGTGGAAGTGCTGGAGGAGATGGGCGTCGAAAATTGTGCGCCGGCCGTCACCGGCTGAGATAAGTCTCCACAACGCGCAGGAACTCGGGTACGGAAATCGGTTTGGCGATGCAGGCATCGCAGCCGGCATCCAGGATTTCGACTTCCGCGCCTGGCCGGTACAGTTCCGCGATACCGATCATCGGGATATCGCATAGCTCCGGTTCCCGTCTGATCTCGCTTGCGGCTTCCAGCCCGTAACGACCGGGCGCGCAGATGTCGACCAGGATCAGATCGGGCCGGCTCAGCCGCATGGCCGACAGGATCCGGTTTACGTCGTTGGATTGGGCGATCTGATGGCCGCGCGCCTCCAGTAGATCCCGATAGAGTTTCAAATTGAGCCGGTTATCCTCGAAGATCAAAATTTCCGACACTGCCGTTGCGACCGGTGTCGCCGTCAACGATTTTACCGCGCGCTCAATACTGTTTTCCAGCCGGTCCGCCGTTCGGCCGACGGGGGATGCATCACCTTTGCGGGCGAGAACGGATCTTTCGATACTCGTCAGGGTCTGTGTTGCGGTCATTGTTGCACCACCACGCAGGCGATGCGGCGTTTCTTGGCCTGACTGCACAATTCCAGCGCCGCGCGAAAGCCATGATTTGCACTGGGTTACCTCCTCGGGTTCCATGTCGAACACGCGATGGCGGCGCCGCTTGAACCGGAACGCATCACCCGCGTCCAGCCCATCTGGCTCAACCCCGTACTCGCCGCGGACACGCGCCGCGACATTACAACTGCAACCCTTACGTTCCCGAATTATGATCCGAACCGGATGCATTTCGGCTTTTATCGAGTGTCCCTAATCGGTATCTTCCGCCAAACGGTGTCGCCGTGAGCACGCTCTACTGACAACTCAACCATCCAACTTAAGGCATATATATGAGTTTCGGGATGATACGTCAATATCGTGTATACAAGGTATAAATTCATTCCATATATAGATTAAATAACAGATTCTTTGTGGATGCAGTCAAGACATTCCGTGCAACGCATTGCGGCTGTATGAATCCGGTCAAGCCATCTAAACTGCGCGCGCTTGGGTAAGGCGTCCAGGAAATCGATCAAAAATGAGATCTGAGGGGAGACATGCCGGGCAAAGAATTACTCCGATCAAAGGTCAAGGTGGTGAATATCGGTTTGCCCTTATTTGCTGGCGCGCTCACGAGTCGGGACATTCCGGTCGTCCAAGTGGAGTGGACACCGCCGGCCGGAGGAGATGAACGACTTATCGAGTTGCTCGACCGGCTTTCGGAATAACGTTTTCAAACAGGGAATTATAGTCGCGTGGAAATAATAGATCGGGCCAACGAAATCACTGTTGGCAGAATCTTGGATGCGGAGCCTGTGCTGGTCGACGTCAAGCCCGCCGGCGTGGTCATCGAAGGACTTGGCGACGGCATGATCCTGCACGCCGGGCCGCCGATCGGCTGGGATCGCATGTGCGGCCCCATGCGGGGCGCGATTGGCGGGGCCATTGTGCTGGAGGGTTGGGCGGAAGATTTGACGGCGGCGGAAAAGCTTGCCGGGTCCGGCGATATCACGTTTCAGCCCAACCATCATTATGACGCCGTCGGGCCGATGACCGGGCTGATTACGCCTTCCATGCCCGTGATGGTGGTGGAAAACCGGAATTTCGGAAACCTGGCCTTTTGCACCCTCAATGAAGGGCTCGGCAAGGTGATGCGCTTCGGCGGTAATGATGAGGAGGTGCTCAACCGGCTGCGCTGGCTCGCGAGTGACCTTGCGCCCGCAATGTCGCGCGCGCTGGCCGACCGGGAGGGCCTGCCGTTGAAAGCGATCGTGGCGCGCGGTCTGTCCATGGGCGATGAAATGCACCAGCGCAATGTCGCCTGTACCGGGCTGGTTCTGCGCGAACTGGCACCGTCTTTGGCCCGCACCAGCGACAATCCCGACGACCTCGCGGAGCTTCTGAAATTTATCGCCGGCAACGACCAGTTTTTTCTGAATATCGCCATGGTCATGGGCAAGGCGATCATGGACCCGGCGCGCGGGATCGACGGATCCAGCGTGGTTACGGCGATGAGCCGCAACGGCGCCGATTTCGGAATTCGGGTTTCGAGTACCGGCGACCAATGGTTCACGGCCCCGGTGGAAATGCCGGACGGGCTCTATTTCCCCGGCTTCAGCGTACAGGACGCCAACCCCGACATGGGGGATTCCACCATCGTGGAGACCATGGGGCTCGGCGGGTTCGCCATGGCGGCGGCGCCCGCGGTCGCTGGTTTCGTCGGGGCGGGGTCGGCAAACGACGCCTTGAACCATACCCGTTCGATGATGGAAATCACCGTCGGGCGCAATCCGGAATGGACCATCCCCGCACTCGATTTCGCCGGCGTCGCGACCGGCATCGATATTCGCAAGGTGCTGGAAACTGGCCTGGCCCCGGTCATCAATACCGGCATCGCCCACCGCGAGCCGGGCGTCGGACAGGTCGGAGCGGGAATCGTGCGGGCGCCCATGGCTTGTTTTGAACAGGCGCTGGAAGCCTTCGCCGCAAGTGTGGGCGTGTCGTGACCGGACCAATCGTCCGAAATCAGGTCCGGTCGGGGTTCTATCTCGATTCCGTCGCATTGATGCGATTTTCGCGTGAGGTCGAAGCGGCGGCCGGCGTGATCACGGCATCGATGATGATCGGTACGCCGTCCAACAAGGCGCTGCTGGAAGATGCCGGATTGCTGGCGGACGAAGCCGTCGGCGCCGGCCCCAATGATCTGATAATTGCGATCCGGGGCGAAACCGCCGAGGCCACGGACAACGCCTTGCTTTTCGCCGGCGAAACCATCGACCGGCCGCGTCGATCGGCGGGCGAAGACGGCGAGTGGACTCCGCGCGCGCTGGACAGCGCGATTGCCATGTTGCCGGACGCCAATCTCGCCATCATCTCGGTGCCCGGCGCGTTCGCCGCCCGTGAGGCGCATCGCGCATTGCGACGCGGCCTCAATGTCATGATGTTCAGCGATAACGTGCCGCTGGAACAGGAATGCGCGCTCAAGGCCGAAGCGGGCGAGCTTGGTCTCCTGATGATGGGACCAGATTGCGGCAGTGCCATAATCGGCGGCGCGCCGCTTGGATTCGCCAATGCGGTTTCACGTGGCGATATCGGCATCGTGGCCGCATCCGGCACCGGGCTACAGGAGGTCTCGACCTTGATCGGCCGCAATGGCGGCGGGGTCAGCCATGCCATCGGCGTCGGCGGACGCGATTTGTCTCGGCCGGTCGGCGGCGCGACCACGTTGGCGGCAATCGACGCGCTGGATGCCGATCCGGGCACCGCGCGGATTGTGTTGATTTCAAAACCGCCTTCGCGGGAAATCGCCGAGCGGATATTTGACCGCGTGGCGAACAGCGGCAAGCATTTCACGGTCTGCTTCTTCGGCATGGAAGCGCCCGACCTGCCGGGCAATGCGACATTTACGCCAACCCTGCGCGCGGCCGCCGAGGACGCACTCGGCGGCGTGCCGCTCGGCACGGGGTTCGATGTGCAAATACCACGCCGGGAAGGCCACGTAAGGGGACTGTTTGCCGGCGGCACGCTTTGCGCCGAGGCGCAGGCGATATTTCTGGCGTCGGGCGTCGGGGTTGCGTCGAATGCCGCAATTCCAGGCGCCTCATCGCTCGGCGAGGAAGATATTCATCATTTGCTGGACCTCGGGGCCGACGAATACACGTTGGGCAGGCCCCATCCGATGATCGATCCGACCGTGCGCCATGATCCCATTCGCGAGGCGCTGGCGGATCCCGAAGTTGCGGTGCTGTTGATTGATATCGTGTTGGGCTATGGCGCCCATGAAAACCCGGCGGGCGATATCGCCGACCTGCTGGCGCAGATTAACGCGATCCGGCCCGCTATTGTTGCTTCCGTCTGTGGCGTCGAGGAAGACCCTCAGGTTTATTCCCAGCAGGCCACCATATTGGAGCAGGCGGGCATAACGGTTACGCCGTCGAACGCCCATGCCGCCGAACGCGCGGTTGCTATTGTTGCGAAATCCAACGCATGACGGCAACCGCTCCGGCCAGCGCATCCCAGCCCGACGAATGGCCGATCGCATCGATGTCCTGAAGGCAGGTTTCCGATGCCGCCGTATTTCCACCGGCAATCGTTGCGATGGTCCGGTGCAGCGCGTCCGCGCCCTCTCCTTTTGCGGCGCGCGCAAGATGGGCATTGCTGATTTTTCCGGTGTTGCGTCGGGCAATCGGCAGCGACCACCGCGCAAGACAATCGGCGGCGTCTTGACGGCCGAACATATTCAACGCCACCAGTGCGCCGCCGAGCAGATCATCGCCCGACGGAGTCAGGCCGGGGCCGAGCCCGATAAGCGATGCGATCTCATGCGGCGGATTTGATTTCTCGACAATGGAATTGTCGAGCGCATCCATCAGCCAAACACATAGCGCGTCATAGGCTTTGTCGGCGGCGGCAATCGTCGCGCCGTCGCGCCGCACCTTGGCCGAGAGCCCATCACTCAAATCATAGGTCGAGGCGGCGTCCTCCAACACGTCGAGTCCCCTAATCAGCGCCGCGACAGTCCAATGTTCCGGTAGGGTCGTGGGCCGCCAGATCTTTGCGTCGCCGAAATCGAATTCGTACCGGCCGTTGACGACAATCCGATGGTCCGAAATGGTCGTCCGGTCGCCCAATCCCAGGCCGCGTGCATCCCAGTCAATGCCGCCGGGCAGGTCGCAGATCATATTGATCGGCCCGGCCCCGATTTCCGCGGGACCGATACACGCCAGACCGCCGTCGGCTGTTTCCAGATAGAAGCTTCGCCGGAATACCGCACAGATTGTCGCGGTCCGTTGATTGACCATGCATTCCCGGACGCCGCCGCCGATCAGCCCGGCCCGAAACCGAAACATCTCAATCATTGTTGGCGAGGATTTGCGTTCCGGCTTCGCCGCGCAGCGCCGGCACAGCCTGATCGATGCTGCCGATCACGACCTGCTTGCCGCCGCTGTCCAGAAACCGGAGCGCGGCGTCAATTTTTGGACCCATGCTACCGGCGGGAAACTGGCCCTGGGCCTGGTAGGAACGGATTTTCGCTGCGCCGGCGGTGTCGATATCCCGTTGTTGCGGCGTTCCGAAATTAAGCGCGACTGCACGCGCTTCGGTCAGGATCATCAGCACCTCGATGCCCAGCAAATTGGCCATCAATGCCGAGGTCAGGTCCTTGTCGACGACCGCTTCGACGCCGCGCCGAACGCCCGTTTCATTGCGCGTGACGGGAATTCCGCCGCCGCCGCCCGCAATGACCACGGCGCCCCGATCGGCCAGGTTGCGGATGAGATCAATTTCAACAATACGCACCGGGTTGGGCGACGGCACCACATGACGCCAGCCACGCCCGGCTTCCTCGCGCATCAGCCAACCGGTTTCCCGTGCGATAGCGCGCGCCTCTTCCTCTTCATAAAAATACCCGATCGGTTTGGTCGGCTTACTGAAAGCGGGGTCGTCCAGATCCACGTCGACCTCGGTCAAAAGACAGGCGACCTGACGCCGATTGCCGATTTCGCGCAGTGCGTTCTCGAAAGCCTGCATCAGCAAATAGGCGATGCCGCCCTGGCTGTGGGCGACGCATATATCGAGCGGCATGGGCGTTACCCGGTCGCGCGCAATAACCTGCCGCATCAGTATTTTGCCGACCACGGGGCCGTTGCCGTGCGTCACCACCAGTTTCATCAAGGGCAATAGAGCGTGCGCGGTGGCCGATGCGAAGTGCGTCTGTTCTTCGGCCGTTCCCTGAACGCCGTCCGGATGAACCGCATTGCCGCCAATCGCCACAAGCAATCGCGCTGGAATATCCAACTGTTTGGCCATAATGGAATATTTACCCGAGATCATCCGCAATGACGATGCGGAATTGTTCGTCTTGCCCTATAATTTGTGTTACCGCCGAGACCATGAAATCCAACCTATAAAGTGAACGCCATGTCGGAAATCTTTGAAGCCCTCGATCCGCTGTCCCGTCTGCTGATGGGGCCGGAGCCGAAAATGCCGGCCCGCGCGATTCCATAAGAACCTGATAAGGACTGTTAAGAGTGCCGAATTACGAAACAAAAAACATGACTCTCAATGGCTGCGATATCAGCCTAATGCAAGGCGGCGACGGCCCTCCGGTGATGTTTCTGCATGGCGCGGGCGGCGCCGGGGTCTGGTTGCCCTTCATGGAAAACCTGGCGCAAAACCATGCTGTGATCGTGCCCGACCATCCCGGGTACGGTCGTTCCAGCACGCCGGATTGGCTCGATGAATTGACCGATCTGGCGTTCCACTATCTCGATTTTCTGGAAGTCCGGGATCTTTCCGGCGTGCATGTCATCGGCAGTTCGCTTGGCGGCTGGATCGCGGCCGAGATGGCGATCCGCGATCCGTCACGCATGGCGAGCCTGACGCTTGCCGCCGCCGCCGGCATCCATGTCGACGGCGTCGCGAAAGGCGATTTGTTTCTATGGACGCCCGAGGAACGCATACGGAATCTGTTCCACGATCCGGCATTGGCGGAGGCCCGGCTGGCCGTTACGCCGACCGAGGAAGAGATCGATATCGGCCTGAAAAACGAATTCGCCACGGCCAACCTGGCCTGGTCGCCTCGGTTCTATAACCCGCAACTGCGCAAATGGATCCACCGGATCAAGCTGCCGACGCAGATCATCTGGGGCGATGACGACCACATTTTTCCGGCCGAATACGCGGCCGCATGGCATGAATTGATCCCCGGTTCATGCTTGGAAATCTTCGCCGATTGCGGCCACCTGCCCCATGTGGAAAATCCCGACGCCTTTGTCGCAACCTTCAACCGCTTCATCGCGGAGATCCGATCATGAGAATATGCCTGTTCCATCTGATGCCCTACGGCCCGCTCGATCTGGATTATGACAAGAAATATCCGGCCGCCTGGATGTCGCTGCCCAACAGCTACTACGATCCCAAGGAAGGCCACGCGCTCTATAACCGCTATCTCGACGAGCTCGAATATGGCGATGAGCTGGGCTTCGACGTGCTGTGCGTCAACGAACATCACCAGACCGCCTATGGCTTGATGGCGATGCCGGGCGTGCTCGCGGGGGCGTTGGCGCGGCGCACCGAGCGCGCCAAGATCGCCGTACTCGGCCGCGCTCTGCCGCTGATCAACAATCCGCTCAACGTGGCTGAGGAATACGCCATCCTCGATAACATCACCGGCGGACGGCTGATCGCCGGTTTCGTCCGCGGCATCGGCGCGGAATATCACATCACCGGCTCTAACCCGGCGAAGTCCCATGAACGGTTTCATGAGGCGCATGATTTGATCCTGCGCGCCTGGACCGAAATCGGTCCATTCGATCACCAGGGCAAGCATTTCAAGATGCAATATGTCAATCTGTGGCCGCGCCCGTATCAGCAACCGCATCCGGAAATCTGGATCCCGTCACAAGGGTCGCGGGAAACCATCCAGTGGGCCGCCCACCCCGACCGCAAATACACCTATCTGCAGACCTTCAGCGCCGTCGACGTGGTCAAGCGTTTTCATAATGAGGTCAAGCAGGCGGCCGAGGATTACGGCTATGAAGCCTCGCCCGACCAGCTCGGCTGGGCCTTGCCGATCTACGTCGCCGAGACCGACGAGATCGCGCGCAAGGAAGCCGGCGCCCATGTGGAGGCCCTGTTCAACAAGTTCCTGCGCATGCCGACGGAAATGCTGCTGCCGCCGGGCTATACGTCGCCTCAGTCAATCAAGCGGCTCCGGGAAATCCGCCGCGGCACGACCTCGGACTCGCCGCCCACGGTGGACGATTTCATCGAACGCGGCATGTTCGTCTGCGGCAGCCCGGCAACGGTGCGCGACACCTTCGCGCATCACCAGAAGGATATCGGTTTCAATGTTCTGGTTGGAATGATGCAGTTCGGCACGCTGCCGGCGGATTTGACCCACAAGAGCATGACGCTGTTTGCAAAAGAGGTCATGCCGTATCTGCGCGCGTTGCCGGCGAACTCCGTCGCGGCGTGATGCCCCGTAGGCGTAGGCGGAAGATTTCCTTGTGTTGACCTTTTGCAGAACCACGCCGGCGATCTTGGCGCTCGCCGCGAGAAGGTGCTTATAGGATTCGATGGCGATGTGCCGCGGCGTGGTTTCCCACTGGACCACATACACCGTCCCAGCAGCAGCATCTTGCGCCGCCAGAACACGCGAACGAGCTGCGCTATTCCGCCGTTATCGGGAATTGCCGCTGCCGCGTGGTACGGCGTCGGTATCTCCGCGTGCTCAATTCTGGCTGTCTGCTCCATGGATACTCGGTACTAGTCGATATTAAGACTGGTGCGTCATTAGGCCGGCCTGTTTCCACAGGGCGGGAAGCAGTGTAACCGAGATGAACCAGCTGACCGCAAGGGCTTCCAACGGAAGTTTCGACAGATCGCCCGACAGAAAATAAAGCGGGA
>JAYZAW010000150.1:0-3878 GCA_036339495.1 Pseudomonadota bacterium
TACAAGCCGGCACCCTATATCGTTGCCGCCGAGCACGACGGGGTCGATATGATCACCGTCGTTAGCGAGGGCGTTTTCAGCTATTGCGGCGTTAAGGTCAAGATCGACACCGATCGGTATATTGGCCCAGAGCCGGCGCCTATACGCGTCGATGGCGAGCAAATTGGACACGTAACGACCGCCGAGTACGGTTCGCAGATGCTGGCAATTGGCGGCGTTCGCCATCTGACCGGCGCAACCAAGAAGGAAGGTAACGTTACCTGCCAATCCATGCTCTCTCTTTGCAACAAGGAAGCCGTTGAGATGACTATCGATGACGGTGCGACAATCACTGTTCAGGCCGGCAAGTCGCCGATCATCGACGGCGATCAGGAGGAGCGTATGCGCGTCGGCTGCGGCTCGGCTACCATCGGTATTTTCGCGCCGCAATGGCACGGTCACGTCGATGAGGTAATCGTGGTCGACGACCACATCACCGGCGTGCTGACCGAGCACCAGTCGGGAAAATTCCTCAACATGCCGGCGGCCGGCATTCGGGTGCGCGGCCGGCGCTCGACGCCTGGGCGCTACTTCCAGGTTGCCGAGCCCGGCAGCGGCTGGGGCGGCACCGACGTGACCGATCCACTGTCGATCATCGAGAAGATCGACGCCAAAAAGGCGTGGCCCGGCCTCAAGTTACTGATGGTCTCGACGACGGGCGAGGACGCCGCATATTTCGAGCTCGATGGCGACCTCCATCCGGTGGAAGGCAAGATGCCCGAACCACTTCAAATCGTTACCGATCGGATCGGCGAGAACTGCGAACCGGCTTTGTGCTCGGTGCTGTTCATGGGCGGTGCCGGCGGCTCGTTGCGCGCCGGCGTCACAGTCAATCCGGTGCGGCTGACCCGCTCGGTCCGCAATTTGTTCACCCGGGTGACCTGCGGCGGCGCGCCGGTCTATGTCTGGCCCGGCGGCGGCATCACCCTGATGGTCGACGTCACCCGCATGCCCGACAATTCCTTCGGCTATGTGCCCACCCCGGCTTTGGTCGCGCCGATCGAATTCACCCTGGCGCGCGAGGAATATGAGGCGATCGGCGGCTATACCCAAAGCGTGGTCAAGCTCGAAGAGGCGTTCCAGGACCGCGCGGTGCGCTCCGACGTCTGGCGCGGCAACAACCCCTGGCCCCTCGATCCGAGCCGGAATATCGAGATCTGACTATGTATGGCGCACCCGAACATCGCCTGCTCAAGGATGGAAAGCGGCTCCATCTGCATCATGGCCCGATCGATCTGGTGATCCGCGCGGCGGGCGCCGACGATGAGATCGCGCGCGCCTATCAACAGGCCATCGATCGCTTCCAGGACGTGCTGTCCGTGCTGGTCGACGAGCTGCCCCTGTTGCGCATGCCTCTCGGCGAACCGATCTGGCAACCCGACGGTCCGATCGCGAAACGCATGGTCGACGTCGTCTCGCGCCACCAGGGCGTCTTCGTCACGCCGATGGCGGCGGTCGCAGGCGCGGTGTCGGACGAAATGCTGGCGGCGGCCATCAAGGACCGTGATCTGAAAACCTGCTGGATCAATAATTCCGGCGATATCGCATTTCATCTGGAGGCCGGCGAAACTCTCAAGCTCGGCGTGGTCGGCAATCTGTTTCGCCTGTCGGTCGACGGCACGGCCGAATTCACCCACGACATGAAGGTGCGCGGCATCGCGACCAGCGGCTGGGCCGGGCGCAGCCATTCGTTCGGAATCGCCGATGCAGTCACCGTGCTGGCCGGGGATTCGGCGACGGCCGATGTGGCCGCGACCCTAATCGCCAATGACGTGGATGTGGACCATCCGGCCATTGAGCGCAAGCCGGCCAATGAGATCGACGACGACACCGATCTCGGCGACCGCATGGTGACGGTGTCGGTCGGCGAACTGGATGGCGGTTCGATCCGGGCCGCGTTGGACCTCGGCGTGATGGCGGCGGAGACATTGCGCGCCGCTGGACGGATCGAGGCCGCGATGCTGATATTGCGCAATCAAACCCGCGTGGTCGGCGACATGCCCGCCTCGGCGGCGCCTTAACGGAGAGGATAAAATCATGAGCGCCATAATCCGCAAGACATCGGTGATCGTCGAGGAAACCCGGCTCGAGCAGGGCAGGGAGGTTTCGCCCGCGACCCGCAAGGCGGCCGCCGTGGCGGTGATCGAGAACCCGTTCGCCGGCAAATATGTCGAGGACCTCAGCGAGCTGATGGATATCGGCGCGGAGCTCGGCGGGTTGCTCGGCGAGATGTGCGTCAAGGCGCTCGGCATCCGGCCCGATCAGGCGGAAAGCTACGGCAAGGCCGCCATCGTGGGCGAGAACGGCGAATGGGAACACGCCGCCGCCATCCTGCACCCCAAGCTCGGCGCGCCGCTGCGCAAGGAAGTCGAAAAGGGCGCGGCCCTTGTACCATCGGTCAAGAAACTCGGCGGACCCGGCACCACCATCGACGTGCCCTTGGGCCACAAGGACGCCGCCTATGTCCGGTCCCATTTCGACGGCATGGAAGTCAGCCTCTCCGACGCGCCCCGCGCCAACGAAATCCTGGTCGCGGTCTCGGTCACGGATTCCGGCCGGCCGTTCCCAAGGGTGGGCGGGCTGACCACGGATGAAGCCGTGGGCGAGGATGGATTGCGGTAGGAGGAGTGGGGGGCGTACGATATGAGCATGTGGCGGATCGGCGGTGTGACGATCCACCGCGTGCTGGAATTCGAGGGGCCGTTGCTTGCGCCCGGAGTTTTGCTGCCCGACTCGACCGAAGTCGGGATCGATCGCCACCGGTCGTGGCTCGAGCCCGATCTGCTTGATCCCGCGACCGGCGAGCTGGTTCTTTCGTTTCATTCGCTTGTCATTCGAACGCCCCTTCATACAATCCTGGTCGATACCTGCGGCGGCAATGATAAGCATCGCCCGCAAAAGCCGCGCTATCACCAACAAAACCATTGCTATCTCGCCAATCTACACGCGGCGGGATTCCGCCCCGAGGATGTCGATGTCGTTCTCTGCACCCATATGCATGTCGATCATGTCGGTTGGAATACGCGGCTGGTGGATGGACGCTGGGTCCCGACATTTCCCAACGCGCGCTATCTGTTCGCGCGCGACGAGCTGAAATTCTGGCAGGCGCATTACGGGACCGAAGCGTTTGCCGACGACCCCTATTACGAGGACAGCATCGCGCCCGTGTTCGATTCCGGCCAGTCCGAGACCGTCGCCGGCGATCACGCGATCGACGACTGGGTGCGGCTGGTCCCGACGCCGGGTCACACCCCGGGCCATGTCTGCGTCGAGGTTGCATCCGGCGATTCCCGCGCCGTGCTGTCGGGCGATCTGATGCACCATCCCGTGCAATGCGCCGAGCCCGACTGGTCGAGCTGCTTCTGCGTCGATGCCGAACACGCGCGCCGGACGCGGCGGGCGTTTCTCGCCGAGCACGCGGAGACCGGCGCCCTGATCCTGCCGGCGCATTTTCCAACGCCGACGGCGGGCCGGATCGCGGCGGCGGGTGGCGCCTGGCGGTTCGTTTTCGACGGCGAAAGCTGAGCCGGGGCGGCACTTCCCATTGGAAATTGAAACGAACCAATAGTATGCTTTGAGCGCCCATCGCACTGACGGGGGAAAATGTCATGGCATACAGATATTTTGTAGTGTCGACAGCATTTTTGTTCTTTCAAGTTGGTTTCGGGTTCAGCGATTGGTTCCCGGCTTATCGTTACAATTAGAAGAAATTCTAGGCTAATGGTTGTTGCATATAATTTCGTGCGAAACAGGGTTTTGAGGGAGGACGATTATGGCTGACACCGAGTGGCGTCTCAGGGGCGATTATTTCGAGAACTGTAATTGAGATTATCTTTGCC
>JAYZAW010000151.1:0-6527 GCA_036339495.1 Pseudomonadota bacterium
GTGGTCGGTGGTCGAAAAAACCGCCCTCGCCGAGGCCGAAGTCGAATACAAGGATCATAAATCGACCACTATCTGGGTCCGGTTTCTGGTTGTGACGACAGACCATGATGCCTTGGCCGGCGCATCGGTGATGATCTGGACTACTACGCCCTGGACCATTCCCGGCAACCGCGCCATCGCCTATGGCCCGGACATGGATTACGTGGTGATCGAGGTTGCGGGCATTGCCGATGACGGGCTCGCCCAACTCGGTGAGAAATTGGTGATGGCGGAACCGCTTGTCGACCAGGTCGCCGCCGATATCGGCGTCACTGATTACAAGGTCGTGGCAAATCTCAACGGCGTCGACCTCTCGACCGCGGTCTGCCGTCATCCGTTCCGCGGCCAGGGCTATGATTTCGACGTGCCGCTGCTGCCCGGCGATCATGTCACGGCGGAAGACGGCACCGGGTTTGTCCATACCGCGCCGGGGCATGGCGCGGAAGATTTCATCGTTGGCCAGGCCCATGGCATTGAAGTACCGCAAACCGTTGGGCCGGGCGGTCTGTTCTACGACCACGTTCCGCTATTCGCCGGCGACCACGTATACAAGGTCAACGGCAAGGTCGCCGATGCGCTGCGGGAAGCCGGCGCGCTTCTGAAGCGCGGGACGATCACCCATTCCTATCCCCATAGCTGGCGTTCGAAAGCGCCGCTGATTTTCCGCAATACGCCGCAATGGTTCATCTCCATGGACACGAATGATCTGCGGCAAAAGGCGCTCAAGGCGATCGACGAAACTGCATTTTATCCCGAAGCAGGACGCAACCGGCTGCGGACCATGATCGAAACCCGGCCCGATTGGTGCGTGTCGCGCCAGCGCGCCTGGGGCGTGCCGATCACCGTGTTCGTCAGCAAGGAAGCCGGCGAACCGTTACGCGATTCCGGCGTGATGGACCGTATCGTGGCGGTTATCGAGGAAGAGGGCGCCGACGCCTGGTTTGCCTCCGATCCGCAACGCTTCCTCGGCGACGACTATGACGCAGCCGATTACGAACAGGTCACCGATATTCTCGACGTTTGGTTCGATTCCGGCTCGACCCATGCCTTCGTACTGGAAGCCCGCGACGAATTGCAGTCGCCCGCCTCGCTTTATCTGGAAGGGTCGGACCAGCATCGCGGCTGGTTCCATTCGTCCTTGCTTGAATCCTGCGGCACGCGCGGCCGCGCGCCCTATGACGGCGTGCTGACCCATGGCTTCGTGCTGGCCGAAGACAAGCTGAAGAGGTCGAAATCCTCGGGCAATACGGTGGCCCCGCAAGACGTCATCAAAAGCCATGGCGCGGATATCCTGCGGCTCTGGGTGGTGGCGTCGGATTATTCCGAGGATCTCAAGATCGGCCCGGAGATCATCAAGCATCAGGCCGATGCCTATCGGCGGCTGCGCAACACCCTGCGGTTCCTGCTCGGCAATCTCGACGGGTTCGCGGAGGACGAGCGAGTCGCGGCCTCGGATATGCCGGAGCTGGACCGCTGGGTACTTCATCGGCTGTCCGAGCTCGATGAGCTGGTCCGCGATGCGGCCAATAAATTTGATTTCCATGCCATGTTCACCGCGCTGCATAATTTCTGCGCGGTCGATCTGTCGGCGTTCTATTTCGATGTGCGCAAGGACATTCTCTATTGCAGCCGCCGTGACGATGCCGCGCGCCGCGCGACACGAACCGTGCTGGATGAACTGTTTTCCTGCCTGACGGCCTGGCTCGCGCCGATCTTGTGTTTTACGGCTGAGGAAGCCTGGCTGTCGCGCAATCCGGGCGATGACGAAAGCGTCCATCTGCGGCAGTTCCCCGAATTGCCCGATGACTGGCGCGACGACGCGCTGGCCGAAAAATGGGAAACCATCCGGATTTTCCGGCGCGCGGTCACCGGCGCGCTGGAGATCGAACGCGCGGCCAAACGCATCGGCTCCAGCCTGCAGGCCGCGCTGGTGATTTACGCCGGCGATCAATACCGCGCCGCGTTGGACGGTATCGATATGGCGGAAATCTGCATCACGTCTGAAGCAGTTTTCGGCGAAGGAGACGCGCCGCGGGACGCCCATCACGCCGATGATGGCAGTGGCATCAGCGTGACGCCGGCCTTGGCCGAGGGCGAGAAATGCCAACGCTGTTGGCGCTTCATGCCGGATGTAGGGTCGCTTTCGGATCACCCGACTTTGTGTGGGCGCTGCGCCGATGCGGTGGAGCATTTTCCCATTGCGGCGGTATATAACCGTCGTAAGGATGCGGTTCGGCCTGGCGCTGGCGGCGCTGGTCGCGGCGCTGGATCAGCTCAGTAAATGGGCGGTTCTGGAAATTTTCATGGACCCGCCCCGGGTCATCAAGCTTCTGCCTTTTTTCGATCTGGTGCTGGTCTATAACCGCGGCGCTAGTTTCGGAAATATAAATATGATCGCCCAGTGGGTGCCGTGGCTGCTGACCAGCGTCGCCATCGTGATGGTGATCGCTCTGCTGGTCTGGCTGCGGCGGGCGGAAAATCGATTTCTCGCCGCCGCGCTCGGGCTGATCATCGGCGGCGCGGTCGGCAACGGCGTCGACCGAGTGGTACGCGACCGACACGCGGTGGTCGATTTCATTGATATTTACGTAGGGGCCTATCATTGGCCGGCCTTTAATGTTGCCGATTCAGCGATCGTGGTCGGCGTCTTTATTATATTGCTGGATGGCTTGATCATCCGCCGCTAGCTCCGTAGATTGGCGGTTCGGGATGGCGTCCTGTTGGATGGAAAAATGGTTAAGTATCAGGAATCTGGAAGATTTGGCCGGTTTGCCGTTATAGGCGTGCTGGCGCTTGGGCTGAGTTTGAGCGGGTGTCAGAAGACCCGCGAAGCGTTTGGGCTCAATAAATCCGCGCCCGATGAATTTGCCGTCGTGACCCGTGCGCCGTTGAGCATGCCGCCGGATTACGGATTGCGTCCGCCGACCCCCGGAGTCCAGCGGCCACAGGAGCGCGATATCAAGGATGAAGCGCGCCGAATCCTGGTGACCAGCGGGACCGGCGGCGCGTCGACCAGGACCGGCGCCGCTCCCAGCGTCGGTGAATCGGCATTGCTGAACAGAGCCGGCGCGGCCAATACGGATTCGTCGATCCGGCAAACGGTCAGCCGCGAAAACAAACTCCTCGCCGCCGGAGATTCGGGCTTCGTGGACCGGCTGATATTCTGGCGCAAGCCTGATCCCAAACATTCCGAAATCGATGCGTCGCGCGAGGCCCGACGGCTTAACGAAAACGCGGCCATGGGCGATCCGGTGACCAAGGGAGCGACCCCGGTCATTCAGCGCAAGAAGCGCGGTATCCTCGGCGGTATATTCTAACCGGCGAAGTTGGGCATTACCTGTTCTGAAAACAGGCGCATCGACGCTTTTGCAGCGTCGAGATTGACCAGCTTGGTGTTGACTTGCAGCGAGGCAATGTCGAATCCGCCGATCCCGCGCGAAAATTCGGAAATCATGTCGCAAATTTCCGCCGGACTACCGACCCAGGCAGCGCGTTTTTCGCGTTGCGAGTGGACATCCTCTTTCGACAAAACCGCGACGATCTTGTCATAGCCGGGATAATCCTTGGTGCTCGCGCCCGACGACCAGCCCGACGCGGCGTCGGCAAGGGTCTGAAAATACGATCCGACCTCGGGGCCCGCCTCGTCGATCGCCTGCTCGGTGGTTTCCGCGCAATACATCATGAAGGCAAGCGCGATTTGACCCTGGCCGGGATGTCCGGCCGATTTCCACGCGTCCCGGTAGATGTCCAATAGTTCCGCCAACTTGGCGCCGCCGATCGGATTCGCCATGCAGTGATACCCATTGCGGCCGGCGAACTCGAAGGTTTCCGGCGTGTTCAGGGCCGCCACCCAGATCGGCGGATGCGGTTGCTGTGTTGGTCGCGGCAGGGATGTCACGCCGGTGAAACTATGATAGTCGCCGCTCATCGTTAGATTTTCTTCCGTAAGCAGCCGATGAATTTGTTCGACGCCTTCGTCATAGCGGGCCCGGCTTTCGTCCAGACTAACTCCAAACCGGGCGAATTCATGGGGCAGGAAGGCGCGGGCGAGGCCAAGATCCAGACGTCCGCCGGATATGGCATCGAGCATGCCGGCTTCGCCCGCGATCTTTAGCGGGCTGTTGAACGCGGGCAGCACCGCGCCGGTCACCAGCCGCGCATGCCGGGTCCGCTGCGACGCGGCGGACAGAAAAACCATCGGATTGGGCGTGTAGCCGCCATAGGGATGGAAGTAGTGCTCGACCGTGCGGACATGGGTGAAGCCCAGCGGATCGCAGAGATCGACGAGCTGCAATGCGTCATCCCAATATTGCGCGCCGGATTTTTCATCCGGTCCCACATTGGGAAAGAAATTTATCCCAAACTGCATTTGTGATCTCCTCGTGACACGGTTAATTCGCCATCCCGGACGAAAATTCCTCAATCCCGAGATCGTCCAGGATTTCCCGCGCCGCGTCCTGTTTGAATTCATCGACCGGTATGCCCGTCGCATCGGCAATGCGGACGATCGAGTTGAACGAGGCGGCGGCGCCGGCGGCGTCGACGAAGGCTTCCTGGCCGAGAGCGTCAATCACCGCCACGCGGGCGGCATCCAGTTCCGCATCATCGCCGCCAACCACCGCGTCCGAGAACGCCAGCAATATTTCGCCGTGGGCCACGCCCGTTTCCCCGTCGCCGGAACCGATCACGTTCCCCAGATCGAAATCTTCGCCGTCCACCCGGCCGCTCGCACGGAGCACCACCACATGGCTGGCGGTTCAGTAAAGGCATTGGTTGAGCGCGGCGACTCGGGACGCGATCAACTCCAATTGGCTGTGCGTCAGCGCGCGGTATTCATTTTCCAGATCGCGGATCGCCGCTTGCGGTAAATAGAGCGCCTGATCGAGTTCGAAAAAACCCGCGACTTCCGCCGGCACCAGACTCATTGCCCGATGGACGTTGACCGGTTCCAAGTCGGGATAGGGGTTGGGGTCCTCTTTCGCGGCGTCCTCATCGGCCAGCGTATCGACCCAGGCAAGCGTCTTGCGCGCGGCGCGCGGCCGGCGGCGGGACGGTTCGCCCGGTTTGGCCGCCGGCAACGGTCGCAACGGCAGTCCGATGGCGCGGTCGAACGTATCCAACCCCGCAATTGTGGCGATGATGCCGACGATCTCCACATAGCCGGTATCGGTCAGGCCGGACGCCAGCGCCTCGTCGAACCAAGCCTTGCGCAGCCGGCCGCTGTCGGTGCGGATCCGATGGATCACCTCGACGATATTATCCGGCAATTCGCCGCCGCCGTCATGCGCGCCGTCGATAACAAAAGGGGAAAGCGCTTCCTTGCGCGCGCGGCATAGTGCGCAATTCGTGGCGCGGCGGGTCTCGGCCGCGATCGCGATCCGTTCCGGTCCGGTCCACCATGTTCCCGGTGAAGCCAGGCGGTCCCATGAATTTTCCCGCGCCGTCGCAAGGTCGTCGCGAATGACGAGACTACGCGCATCCATGATCGATAACCCTCTCCGTTCATCCAAATTCCCGAAAATTGTACTATCGCCCCCCGGACAAGGGAACTTCTAACCCAGGCGCCCATGACCGAATCGTGATCGATCGTCTATTGCGTCGCCCGATCGGCGGACCATATAGCAATGCAGTGCACTCACCCGGCGGGAGACCAGTCGATGTTGCGGATCGATATTCGAGGTTGCGTTCGAGTTCTCATGACGGTTTCGGCCATGTTCGCCGCCGTTCTTTCGATGCCGCCGGGGGTTCGCGCCAAGGTGTTCGACCCAAAGACATTCACGCTCGCCAACGGAATGCAGGTCGTGGTGATTTCCAATCACCGGGCGCCGATTGTGATCCAGATGGTGTGGTACAAAATCGGCGCGGCCGACGAGCCGGCCGGAAAGTCAGGCATCGCCCATTTCCTTGAACATCTGATGTTCAAGGGAACCGAGACCGTTCCACCGGGCGAATTCTCGAAAATCGTCGCGCGTAATGGCGGGCAGGACAACGCCTTCACCAGCCAGGATTACACGGCGTATTTCCAGCGCGTGGCAAAAAACCGGCTTGAACTCGTCATGCGGCTTGAAGCCGACCGGATGACCGGCCTGACACTGACCGACAAGGAAGTCCTGCTCGAAAGGGACGTGGTGCTGGAAGAACGCCGTTCGCGAACTGATAACAATCCCGGCGCCCAGCTTCGTGAACACAGCCAGGCCGCGCTCTATCTGCACCACCCTTATGGCGATCCGGTGATCGGCTGGAAAAACGAAATCGAAAAGCTGAGCACCGAAGACGCGCTGGCATTGTACCGGAAATATTACACGCCCAATAACGCCATTCTTATCATTGCCGGCGATGTCACAATCAATGAAATCAGGCCGCTGGCGGAAAAATATTACGGTCCCATCCCGTCCCGCCTGGTGCCACGGCGTATCCGTCTCAGCGAACCGCCGCATTTGGCAGCGCGCCGGGTTGTGTTGAAAAATCCGTTGGTACGCCAGCCTTCA
>JAYZAW010000152.1:0-36793 GCA_036339495.1 Pseudomonadota bacterium
CGTCGACCCGGGCGTTTTTGTCGTCGCGGTCGAAGGCCCCGACCTGGAGGCTTTCGAGGTCCTCGTCGCCGATCGCCTGGAACCAGTATTGTTGGTTGCGCGGCATGACGATGCCTTCATGGGGGCCGAACTCACCGAGGAATTCGTCGTCCGGGCCGTACCAGCGGACGCGGCCCTTCAGCACCATCCAGAAACCGTCCATGCCGGTATGGGAATGCAAATTGTAGTCGCCGTCGCCCTGTTTGACGACCTGAACTGCGCCCCGGATGATGTCCGTCTGACATAGCCGGACGATCCCCTTGCCGGAGCTTTTGACCTCGGGCTTGTCGTATTTGAAGGTCTGCGGCGCGCGTGGCGCGGCGGTCTTGGCGCCGCGCGCACGGGGTTTTTCGGTCGTCTCCATTGTGAATTCCTCGAAATTAATTTGCGGCGCTCTTCCAGGCTTTGGTGAGCGCATTGCGGTCCATCTTGCCCCGTCCCGTCTTCGGGAGCGAGTCCTGAAAGATCACCTGTTTGGGCAGTTTTATCTCCGGCAGCCGGCTCCGGCAATGATCGATCACCCTTGCGTCATCGATATTTGCGCCGGGGCGCGCCGTAATATAGACCACGACTTCCTCGCCATAAATTCGGTCCGGCACGCCGATGGTGGCGACTTCGGCCACTTCCGGCATTTCGAGCACGATGTTGTCGATTTCCACCGGCGCGATATTCACTCCGCCCCGGATGATCAAATCCTTTTCGCGCCCGGTGACGGTCAAATATCCGTCGGCGTCGAAATAGCCCATATCGCCGGTCTGTGTCCGGCCCTTTGCATTGATTTGGATCGACCCGTCTTCGGCGAGATAGCGGAATTCCGTATCGGGCCCGCTGCCAAGCTCGACCAGCCCAATCTCGCCGGTCGGCAGCGCATCGCCCCTGCTGTCGACGACCCGGACCTGTTGATAGGGCAGGGGCCGGCCAACGGTTCCCATGCGGCGCGATATTTCGTGTGACCCGGCGATCCAGCCGGTTTCGCTTGATCCGTATCCCTGGCATATCGTGATGCCGTACAAATCCTCGAAACGCCGCCAGTCCTCGACCATCAGCGGCGCGGAGCTCGACGTGATAAATCGGAGATCGGGAATGTCGGCTGCGCGGATGTCGCTTGGCCGGTTGATCATCATATTGATGATCGTCGGGTTGCCGGCGCTTATGGTGGCTTCGTGGTCGCGCAGCCAGTCGAAAAAACGGCTCTGGGAAAATTTCCGCGCCAGCAGCAGCGTCGCGCCCTTGCACAGCGGACCCAACGCCGACAGCACCTGGGCCGACATCCAGTTGAACGAGCGAAAATCGAAGATCCGGTCATCCGCCGTCATGCCGAACGCGTCCGCCGTCGGCTCGACATTGTCGTAAAGCTCGCCGAAGCCGCACACGACGCCCTTGGGCGTCGAAGACGTGCCCGAGGTATAGAAAACCGACGCAATATGATCCCGGTCAAGGGGCAGCGTCAGCCAATCGCCATCCGCCCGGCTTTCAAGCTCCGCGAAATATCCGGTGTTTCCCCCGGGGACCAGCGACCCAAGCGGCATCCAATCGCCGGGAACCTTGTCGGCCAGATTTTCAAGTTCCAGACCGTCTTCGTACAGCACCAGCTTGGCGTTGGTGGCATTCAATATGGATTCGAAATAGGCCGCGTTCATTTCCACATGGATCGTGCAAACCGTCGCGCCATAGGCAAGCACGCCGATATAGACCGCAAGATGTTCCAGCGAATTATTGGACAGCAGTGCCACCCGGTCGTTGACCCCCACGCCGCGCGCCCGCAGATCCCGGCCGATGCGGCGAGCGAGATCATACATCTCGCCGTGGGTGATCGACCGGTCCTGTTCAATGCTGTGGATAAAGACCTTATCCCGGACGCGCTGGTTATTGCTCTCGAGCCAACTCAGGACGTTACCGTCGCTTGAGATTTTATTGGGCTGGGTCTTCTGCAATCTATTGATATCCATCTATTTATTTGGTCGAGTGATTCCGGTGAGGAAGAAAATAAACCTTCTGACGGCCTCACTCAAGATTCGTTGATTTAAAAATAGTTGATTACACAACAGTTATTTGTCGAGTTTTCTTTTCGAAGCGTCTATAAATTTCATGCATCCGGCGATAGAGGGCGTGACAGTATAATGCCTCGGGGTCGGAATCCCCGACAATTCGCGACGAAATGTCGCTCATAACGGAGAATCGAATGTCGAGCGCGCAAGAACAGGCACGGTCGCCGTCCACGCAAAGCGGCAAGCGGATAGATTTTCAGACCCATCCCGATCGTTATAACCATTGGAACCTGACCATCGACGGGAATGTGGCCCGTCTGGCCATGGATGTGGACGAGGATGCAACGCTAGTCCCGGGCTATGAGCTGAAGCTCAATTCCTATGATCTCGGCGTCGATATCGAACTGTATGACGCGATCCAGCGGCTTCGACTGGAACATCCCAAGGTTGGTTCCGTCATCATGACATCGGACAAGCCGCGCGTGTTCTGCGCCGGGGCGAATATCAAGATGCTCGGCGTCTCGAGCCATAATCACAAGGTGAATTTTTGCAAATTCACCAACGAAACCCGCAACGGCATCGAGGACGCGACCGCCAACTCGCACCAGACCTATATTTGCGCCATCAACGGCACGGCGGCCGGCGGCGGGTATGAGCTGGCGCTGGCCTGCGACCACATCATGCTGATCGATGACGGGTCGTCGACGGTCAGCCTGCCCGAATTGCCTCTGCTCGCGGTGCTGCCGGGCACCGGCGGCCTGACAAGGCTGGTCGATAAGCGCATGGTGCGCCACGACCGGGCCGATTTTTTCTGCACCACGTTCGAAGGCCTGCGCGGCAAGCGCGCCGTGGACTGGCGGCTGATCGACGAGCTGGTCCCCCGCTCTCGTTTTGATGAAACCGTCATTGAGCGCGCGCGCGAATTCGCCGATAAAAGCGACCGCCCGAAAGAAGGCGCCGGCGTGGCCCTTACAACCCTGAACCGGACCATCGAAGTTGACCGCATCGCATATGATAACGTCGTGGTCGATATCGACCGCCAGGTGGCGACCGCGACCATTACCATTTTCGCGCCGGTCGAGATGCCGCCTTCCGATCCGGCGGCGATCCAGGCTCAGGGCGCCGCGTTCTGGCCGTTGGCGCTGGCCCGCGAGCTCGACGACGCGGTGCTGGAACTGCGCGCCAACGAACTCGAAATCGGCACCTGGGTATTCCGCACCACCGGCGACGCCAGCATGGTCGAGGCCGCCGACAAGGCGCTGCTCGATAACGCCGATCACTGGCTGGTGCGCGAGATCACGCTCTATCTCAAGCGCTCCCTGAAACGGATCGATGTCAGCGCGCGCAGTCTTATTGCGTTGATTGAGCCGGGCAGTTGTTTTACGGGAACGCTCTTGGATATCGCGCTGGTCTGCGACCGGGGCTATATGCTGGACGGTATCTTCGAGGGCTCGAACGTGCCGGCGGCGACAATTCGCCTGACCGGCATGAATTTCGGTCCCCTGACCATGTCGAACGGCCTGACGCGGATCGAACACCGCTTCCTGGGCGAACCCGAGAATCTCGATGAAGCGAAACAGCGCGTCGGCGAGGATCTGGAAGCCGAGGACGCCGACGATCTCGGGTTGGTGACTTTTATCCCCGACGATATCGATTGGGAGGATGAAGTACGCCTCGCGATCGAGGAACGGGCCAGCTATTCGCCCGACGCCCTGACCGGCATGGAAGCCAGCCTGCGTTTCGCGGGTCCCGAGACCATGGAAACCAAGATTTTCGGCCGTCTCAGCGCGTGGCAAAACTGGATATTCCAGCGCCCCAACGCGGTCGGCGCGGACGGCGCATTGAAACTTTACGGCAGCGGCAAGAAGAGCCAATACGACAAGCGGAGGGTCTAGACCATGGCGATCAACTACAACGAACGCATCCCGAACAACGTCAATCTTTCGGATAACCGGCGTTTGCAGCGCGCGCTTGAGGCGTGGCAGCCGAAATTTCTCGATTGGTGGAAGGAACTGGGGCCGGAGGGAACCTCCGACTACGACATCTATCTGCGCACCGCGATCAGCGTCGAGCCGGATGGCTGGGCTCATTACGAGCATGTGAAAATGCCCGAATACCGCTGGGGAATTTTCGTTCCCCCGGCCGAGGAAGGCAAAAAGATCACCTTCGGCGAACACAAGGGCGAGGATGTCTGGCAGGAAGTCCCCGGCGAATACCGCTCGACCCTGCGCCGTCTGATCGTCACCCAGGGCGATACCGAACCGGCGTCAGTCGAACAGCAGCGCCTGCTCGGGCTGACCTGCCCATCGATGTTTGATCTGCGCAATATCTTCCAGGTCAATGTGGAGGAAGGCCGTCATCTCTGGGCCATGGTTTATCTGCTGCAGGCCTATTTCGGGCGCGATGGACGGGAAGAGGCCGAGGCCATGCTGGAACGCCATTCCGGCGATCCGGACAAGCCGCGCATTCTCGGCGCGTTCAACGAAAAGACGCCCGATTGGCTGAGTTTCTTCATGTTCACTTATTTCACCGACCGGGACGGCAAGTATCAATTGTCGTCCCTGGCCGAATCCGGTTTCGATCCCCTGGCGCGGTCATGCCAGTTCATGTTGACCGAGGAAGGCCATCATATGTTCGTCGGTGAGACCGGCGTCGGGCGGATCATCCAGCGCAGCTGCGAAGTGATGAACGAACTCGGCACCGACGACCCCCAGCGCGTTCGCGAAGCCGGCGCCATCGATCTGCCGACCCTGCAGAAATTCATGAACTTCCATTTCTCGGTGTCGGTCGATCTGTTCGGCCAGGAAGTTTCCACCAACGCGGCGACTTTTTTCAATCAGGGCCTCAAAGGCCGCTATCAGGAAACCGAAATCGACGACGACCATCAACTGGGCGACGCCACCTGGGCGGTCAATGTCATCAAGGGCGACGAGATCGTGCTTGAGGATTTGCCCGCCATGCAAACGGTCAATGAACGGTTGCGCGATGAATATATCATTGATTGCGGGCGCGGGTTGAGGCGATGGAACCAGGCCGTCAAGAAAGCCAAGATTGATTTCGAATTCAAGCTGCCCCACCGCGCCTTTCACCGGGCGATTGGAAGCTTCTCCGAAATCAAGGCGTCGCCCGACGGCAGGATAGTCACCGAGGACGATTGGACCCATCGGCACGACGACTGGTTGCCCAGCGACGACGACCGCGCCTTCGTCAAGAGCCTCATGGTGCGCTGCGTCGAACCGGACAAAATCGCCAGCTGGATTGCGCCGCCGGCTCGTGGCGTCAACAAGGAAGACCCCGCCGAATACGAGTATGTGCGGTTCAACAAATAGCCGGATTTGATGCCGGCCCGCGACTTCCCCTATATTGAAAGGCAATAAACAGGATTCTGTTGCCTTTCGGGGAGGCCGCCATGGTCGATAATATTGTCACCGTTGACCATTCGACGACGCCCGCGACCATCGAATTCTCGGAACGCTTCAATACGGCGGTCCCGATGATCGACCGGCATCTTACCGATGGGCGCGGAGCCAAGGTCGCGATCCGCTCCGTGGACGGCGAGGTGACCTACGGCGAGCTTGCCGAGCGGGTCAACCGGTGCGGCAATGCGCTGCTGAACCGGGGCGCAAACCGCGGCGACCGCGTCCTGATGATGATCAAGGACTGCCCGGAATTCATTTACGTGTTCTATGGCGCGATCAAGGCGGGCATCGTGCCGGTGCCGGTCAATACCCTTCTGCGGTCGGCGGATTACCAATACATGATTGCGGATTCGGCCTGCACGGGGTTGCTCTATTCACCGGATTACGCCGCCGAAGTGGAACCGGCCCTGGCGGCGGCGGATCATAAACCAGGCTTCGTGCTGCGCACCGATGGTGATAGCGGGTTGGGAAATTTGATGGCGTCGGCGTCGGACCGGCTCGACCCCGCGCCGGCGGCGGTCGACGATGATTGTTTCTGGCTCTATTCCTCCGGCTCGACCGGACGTCCCAAGGGGACCGTGCATCGCCAGCGCGACATCGTGGAAACCGCGGTGCATTACGGCCACGGCGTGATCGGCCATGGCGCGGACGATGTCACGTTTTCGGCCGCCAAATTGTTTTTCGCCTATGGGCTCGGCAATGGCATGAACTTCCCGCTCTGGTCCGGCGGCTGCGCCATCTTGTCGGACCGGGCGCCGTCCCCCGACATGACCTTCGAAATTATCGAACAATTCAAGCCGACGATTTACTATGGCGTGCCGACGCTCTACGCCGCCCAACTGCGCGCGCTGGAGAGCCAGGACCGGGATTTGTCGTCGCTACGGCTCTGCATTTCCGCCGGCGAGACCCTGCCCGCCGATCTCTACCGGCGCTGGACCGAACGCACCGGGCTCACGGTGCTCGACGGCATCGGCTCGACCGAGGGGCTACATATCTTCATTTCCAACACGCCGGATAACCACAAGCCGGGCTCGTCCGGGCTGATCGTGCCCGGTTATGAGGCAAAGGTGGTCGATGAGGCGGGCGATGAAATCCCACCCGGCGAGACCGGCAGGCTGATGGTCAAGGGCGGCTCAATGGCGGCCTATTACTGGAACCAGCCGGAACGCACGGCGTCGACCATGAAGGGCGACTGGGTCGATACGGGCGATACCTATATCCGCGACGCGCAAGGCTGGTTCACCTATTGCGGCCGGTCCGACGACATGAACAAGGTCGGCGGTATCTGGTGCTCCCCGGCCGAAATCGAAGCCAGGCTGATCGAACATCCCAAGGTGCTGGAAGCCGCCGTGGTCGGTCATGACGATGATGAAGGCCTGACCAAGCCGGCCGCGTTCATTATCCTGAACGACCCGGACGACCCGACAGATGGCTTGGCGGATGAACTGCTGGAACATTGCAAGCAAGGTCTCGCGCGCTACAAATATCCGCGCTGGTTCAATTTCGTTGAGGAACTTCCGAAGACCGCAACCGGGAAAATCCAGCGCTTTAGGTTGCGCCGGGCGTGACGGTCTAGGACAATCGGGCAATGGCCGATTTGAGAAACAAGGGTCCGGCCGGGCTCAATCTGTTAACCGCGCATGCGGCGTCTTTGAGGCTCGCCGCCGGCGAGATTACGTCGGAAGCGCTGGTCGCCGATTGCCTTGCCCGCATCGCCGCGCGCGACCCGGAAATTGGCGCCTGGGCTTTCATTGACCCGGATCAGGCGCTGGAACAGGCGCGCGCCCGCGACGTTGCAGCACGGGCTGAGGAAAGAATCGGTCCGCTGCACGGCATTCCGGTCGGCGTCAAGGACATCCTCGACACACACGACATGCCGACCGAATACGGCTCTCCGATCCACAAGGGCCATCGTCCCGACCAGGATTCCGCCTGCGTCGCCGCGCTCCGGGATGCCGGCGCGGTGATTCTCGGCAAGACCGCGACCACGGAATTCGCTTCTCCCGTGCCCGCGGGGGTGAAGAACCCCCATGATTTCAGGCGTTCGCCGGGTGTTTCGTCTTCGGGTTCGGCGGCGGCGGTGGCAGATTACATGGTTCCGCTGGCGCTTGGCACCCAGACCGGCGGATCGGTCATCCTGCCGTCCGCCTATTGCGGCGTGTTCGGGTTCAAGGCCAGCCTCACCGGACTCGACCGGACCGGCATTCGGCATTTGCGCCCGACTCTTGACACGCTTGGGATCCTGTCCCGCCATATGGACGATATCGCCCTGCTGCGCGCCGCCATGACGCGGAACGCGTCGCCAGCCGATTTCGTGTCCCGCGGCGAAGTGCTCCGGGTCGGGGTGTGCCGCACCTTCAATTGGAACCAGGCCGCGCCCGAAGCCGCCGACGCGCTGGAAAGCGCGGCGAACACGCTCGCCGCGGCCGGGGCGGAAGTCAATGACGTGGAACTCCCCGGCGTGTTCGACGGTATCGAGGAGTCGTTCCGCATCATCGCCACCACCGAAGGCCGCCATGCCATCGCCCATGAACTCGATTCCCATTTCGATCAGCTCAATTCGTGGATCCAGGAAGGCGCGGCGGCCGGCTGCGGCTGGGCCGAGGGCGAATATGAGGATGCGCTGGCCCATGCCGCGGCGTGCCGGACATCGCTCCGCGCATTGTTTGCGTCGCGTGATGTGTTGCTGACGCCGTCGGTCACCGGCGAAGCGAGCGACGATCTCGCGGGCATTTCCAATTCCGCCTTCAACAGCATTTGGACCCTGATGCACGGCCCCTGCCTGACGATCCCGGCTTACACCGGGCCCAACGGCCTGCCGGTCGGCGTCCAGATCGTCGGCCCGCCCGGAACCGGCGACGCGGTCATCACGGCGGGCGCCTGGATCGCCGGCAAGATTATGTAAAACGAGGAAAAGTCGTGACGACAACAGCGAAATCAATCCTGGCGCGGCGCATCCGTGATGGCGAATTCATTACCGCGCCCGGCGTGTTCGACATGATCTCCGCGCGGGTCGCCGACTCAATGGGGTTCCCGGCAGTCTATATGACCGGCTCGGGCGTTGTCGCCTCGGGGCTCGGCCTGCCCGATGCGGGCATTGCAACCTATACGGAAATGGTCGGCCACGCGGCCCGCATCGCCGGCGGCATCTCCACGCCGCTGATCGCAGACGCCGATACCGGCTATGGCGGTGCGGTGAATGTACGCCACACCGTGCGCGGCTATGAGCGCGCCGGGGTGTCGGCGATCCAGATCGAGGATCAGGCTTTCCCCAAGAAATGCGGCCATGTGGACGGCCAGAAGCTGGTGCCGCTGGAGGAAATGCTGACCCGCATCAAGGTCGCGCAGGATTGCCGCGACAGCGACGATTTCCTGATCATCGCACGCACCGATGCGCGCAAGGCGGCGGGCAAGGACGAAGCCATGCGCCGCTGCGAGGCCTTCGCCGAGGCGGGAGCCGATATCCTGTTCTATGAAGCGCCGGCGGATTTGGATGAAATGCGCGAAATCGGGCGCAATTTCGATCTGCCCCTGATGGCCAACATGGTCGAGGGCGGTGCGACGCCGATCATGACCCCGAATGAGCTCGCCGAAATCGGCTACCAGATCGCGATCTTTCCGGCCTCGGGCTTTCTGGCCATGACCCAAATCCTGACCAACGTCTATCAGGGTCTGCGCGACCAGGGCTCCTCCACCGCATCGGGCGCCGAGCTGTATGCCTTCAAGGATTTTGTCGCCCTGATGGGCTTCGATGAAATCATGGAGTTTGAGGCCCGCTACGATTAGAATTAAAGGAGATGGTGTGGATGGCTCCCGCTCCCGGCATCGCAATGTGCCAAAGTGTGGTTTCCATCAAGGACCACGAGCAAAAGGAGCCATCCGCCATGAATGTTAGCATTATTGGCCTCGATCTGGCCAAGAACGTTTTCCAGGTTCACGCGATTGACGACGGTGGAGAGGTCATCGTCCGCCGGGCGCTGTGGCGTCGGCAGATGTTGCCGTTTTTCCATAAGCTTGAGGCCATTCAGCGTTTGGCGATCGCCCTAACCTTACGCTGGGCCTTGCCGTTATAGCCCGACAAAGGTCGGATCAGCTTGTTGCTGGCGTTCTGTTCCAGATAATGCGCCGCCCAGCCGGTGATGCGGCTCATCACGAATATGGGCGTGAACATGTCGATATCGAACCCCATCAGGTAATAGGCCGGGCCCGCCGGGAAATCGAGATTGGGGTGGATGTTTTTTTCTTCCAGCATGACTTTCTGCAGCCCATCCGACATGCGGGTCCAGCTGTCGTCGCCCTTCCAGGCCGCCAGATCGTCGAGACAGGCGCGCATGGTGGGCACCCGGGAATCGCCCCACTTATAGACCCGGTGACCGAAGCCCATGATAAGCTTCTTCTTGGCGATGGCGTTGCGCATCCAGCGCTCCGCCTTGGCCGGGTCGCCGATCTCCAGCATCATCAGCATCACCGCCTCATTGGCGCCGCCATGCAACGGTCCCTTGAGCGAGCCAATGCCGCCGGTGACCGCGCTGTAGATATCGGAGCGCGACGAGGTGATTACCCTTGTGGTGAAGGTCGAGGCGTTGAAGCTGTGCTCGGCGTAGAGGATCAGCGAAATATCGAACGCCTTGACCACTTCCGGCGGCGGCACTTTTCCGAAACACATGTGAAAGAAATTTTCCGCCATGCTGAGATTGGCTTTTGGCTTGTACCGCTTCCTGCCGTTGCGGAACCGGTAATCGGTCGCGATCATGGTGGGGATTTTGGCCAGCAGATCCATCGAGCGCCGCTTGTCGGTGCGTTCCGTCTCGCCACCCCAAGCGATTTCCGTGGTCCCCAGATAGCTGACCGCCGTGCGCAATGTGTCCATGGGATGGGCCGATTTCGGGAAGCGGCGGATGACTTCGACATGGTCGCGGGAAATGTCGCGCCGCTTGCGTTCGTCGCGCTTGAACGCCGCGAGTTGGTTTCTGGACGGCAATTCGCCGTTCAGCAGCAGATAGGCGACTTCTTCGAAACAGCAATGGGCGCACAGATCCTGCACCGCGTAGCCGCGATAGGTCAGCGAGTTGGTTTCCGGCATCACCTTGGACACCGCCGTCTCATCCACCGTCACCCCGTCGAGGCCTTTATGAATCACGGGGCCCTTCGGCTTCGCTTTGGATTTTCTTGCCGCCATCAACGATCTCCCTCGCGCCAAAACTCTGGAATGCTATAGCTTGAAATTATACAGGTTCTTGTCGAACTGATTGTAATCCTCGTACTGGATCACATCGTAAAGCCGTTGGCGGGTCATCATCTTGCCGACGCTGTTGGCCTGGGTGCCGGCCTGTTTAAGCGTGTCCAGCCCTTCCTCCACCGCGGCCATGGCGAGCCTCATGGTGGTCACCGGGTAAATCACCATATTGTAGCCAAGGTCTTCAAGTTGGGTGGTGGTCAGCAGCGGCGTCTTGCCGAACTCGGTCAGATTGGCCAGCAAAGGCACATCGAATTCCTTGCGGAACCTTTCGAAATCCGCCCCGCTGTTCATGGCCTCGGGAAAAATCGCATCCGCCCCCGCATCCACATAGGCCTTGGCGCGGTCGATGGCGGCCTCCATCCCTTCCGACGCCTTGGCGTCCGTGCGCGCCATCAGCAGGAAGTTCGGGTCACGCTTGGCGTCGGCGGCGGCGCGGATTTTCTGCACCATTTCATCCCGGCTGACAATGATCTTGTTGTCGAGATGGCCGCAGCGCTTGGGGTTGAGCTGGTCTTCAATGTGGCAGCCGGCGATACCGGCCTCCTCGATTTCCTGGATCGTGCGGGCCGCGTTCATCACCTCGCCGAACCCAGTATCAATATCGATCATGGACGGCAAATCGGTCACCCGCGCAATCTGCCGGCCGCGATTGACGACCTCGGACAAGGTGGTCAGTCCGATATCGGGCAGGCCGAGATCGGCGGACAATGCCGCACCGGAAATATAGACCCCGTCGAAGCCCTTTTCCTGAATCAGCAGCGCCACCAGCGGGGCATGAGCGCCCGGAAACTGCATGAGCTTGCCGGACGCCAGGGTCTTGCGGAATTCCGCGCGCTTTTCGGTTGCGGTCTTTTCGCCAAACAGCATCAGAATATTCCCCCGCTATCGCGTGTGTTGTTGGTCAAATTCGACGGGTCGAGAGCGATGTTGATCCGGCCAACTTCTTCGGCCGATAAATCGGGCAGGCGCTGGACCAGATCGAGAAAACGGCTGCTTTCAGCCGGATCGATCAAGCCTTCAGTTAGAATTTCGAATTTGTGGATATAATCGGCGCGCGCAAAGGGCCGTGCGCCGGCCGAATGGGCGTTGGCCACGGCCAGCTCATCGATAAGCTTGCGGCCATCCCTGAAGGTGATTTCGAGCCGCCCCCCAAAAGCGCGCTTGTTGGGATCGGGTTCGTGATAGCGCTCTGTCCAGCCGGGATCTTCGACCGTCGAGATTTTGTTCCACAGCCGGACGGTATCGTCGCGCGCGGCGCGTTCCGGCGCATAGGATTTGACGTGGTGCCAGTCACCATCCTGCAGCGCGACCGCCAGGATATACATGATCGAATGATCCAGCGTTTCGCGACTGGCCGTCGGATCCATTTTCTGCGGGTCGCCCGCGCCGGTTCCGATCACGTAGTGGGTGTGATGGCTGGTGTGGAGCACGATGTTGTCGATGGCGTCGAAATCGTCGATCCCGCCGCGCATGCGGAACGCGAGATCGATGATCGCCTGGCTCTGATATTCCGCCGAATGTTCCTTGGTGTAGGATTCCATAATGGCGCGCTTGGCTTCGCCCGGCTCGGGCAGCGGCACAGTATATTCGGCGTTGGGGCCGTCGAGCACCCAGGCGATAACGCTGTCCTCGCCCTCGTAAATCGGCGACGGCGCGCCCTCGCCCCGCATGCAGCGGTCGACCGCTTCGATCGCCAGCTTGCCGGCATGGGACGGCGCATACGCCTTCCAGCTCGAAATCTCGCCCTTGCGGGATTGCCGCGTCGAGACCGTCACATGCAGCGCCTGTTGCACCGCCTGATAGATGGTTTCGGCATCCAATCCCAGAAGCGTGCCGATCCCGGCCGCCGCCGAGGGGCCGAGGTGGGCGATGTGATCGATCTTGTGGGCGTGCAGGCAGATGCCCTTGACCAAATTGATCTGGATTTCATAGCCGGTCGCAAGTCCGCGCAGCAGATCGTGGCCGTTGCGGTCCAACTGTTGCGCAACGGCGAGAATGGGCGGAATGTTGTCGCCTGGATGGGCGTAATCGGCGGCCAGAAACGTGTCGTGAAAATCGAGCTCGCGCACCGCCGTGCCGTTGGCCCAGGCGGCCCATTCGGCGTGAAATCGTTGTTCGCCCCCCAACCCGAAAACGCACGCCCCGCCATCGCGTGGGTGGGCCAAGGCCTGGGCGCGGGCGCTGGCGACCGGGCCGCGGTTGATCGCCGCCACGGCGACGGACGCATTGTCGATAATCCGGCAGATCAACATATCGGCGACATCCGGCGCGACCGCGACGGAATCGACCGCGAGTTCGGCGAATTTCCACGCGAGCTGGTCATTCCGGTCCGGGGATGTCTTCGACGGATAGACTTTAACTATATGATTTTTCATGATTTTATTATGAATTTTGGCTAGTTTTCAATTCGCCGCATCATAGCGCAATGCTCTGCGGGGTCAATTCGGACCCCGGCGAAAACCGGTCATCCCGACAGAGCAAGATTATCTCGCTGCAGCAATACCCGCGCCACGGTATTGAGCAACAGTTCGGGCATTACCGGTTTGTGCAGCAGGACATGACCGCCGTCGCTGGCCTCGCGCAGTCGGTCGGGCGCGGTGTCGCCGGTGATAATTATCGCCGGCACGCCTTCGCCGAATTGAATGTGCAATAGGTCGATGGCGTCGATTCCGGTCGCTTCCGCGCCGAGCCGGTGGTCGGCGACAATCAGATGGGGCGAACCGGATTGCTTGCGCAAACGATCAACGGCTTCCTGAACGGTTTCAGCGGCAATGACATCATACCCCGCACCCAGCAGCATCTCCTCCAACCCGCGCAGCACAATGGCGTCGTCCTCGATCAGCACTATTTTGCCGGAATTGATATTTGTCGCCTGCGACGGAACGGTCTCCGGCATCATTAAGGCGCGTTCGGTCGACAGGGGCGCGGCAACCCAGAACATCGATCCTTTTCCGGGAACCGACCGCAATCCGATCTCAAGCCCGAGAAGATCAGCGGTGCGTTTCACGATCGCAAGCCCCAACCCCAGCCCGCGGCTGCGGTCCCTCGCCGGATTTTTCAACTGATAGAATTCCTCGAAAATCTGCGCTTGATCGCTTTCCGGAATTCCGGGTCCGGTATCCCAGACCTCCATGCGGAGCTTGTCTCCGGCTTTTCGGCATCCGAGCAATATGCGGCCGGAGTCCGTATAGCGGACGGCGTTGGAGACATAGTTGTAGATAACGCGCCGTACCAGAGCCGGGTCGCTTTTAACAAATGCGCTCGACATGACGACACGAAGATCAATATTTTTTTTCCGCGCCTGTTGGAAAAACGTGTTCGAGACATCGTCTAGCGCGGCCTCGACGGGAAAATCCTCGATCTCCGGGTCGACCATTCCGGCATCAAGCTTGGATATGTCGAGCAATGCATTGAGAAGCCCGGACATCACCTCGCTGCTCAATCGGATATTGCCGACAAGTTCCTCGATTTCCACATTACCTTCGGTCTTGCGCCCGAGCGAATGGACGAACAAATTGAGCGCCTGAATAGGTTGGCGCAGATCGTGACTGGCGGCCGCAAGAAAGCGCGATTTACTGGAATTGGCGCGTTCCGCCGCTTCCTTGGCGTCGCGGAGCGCCATTTCCGCCTGCTTGCGCAGGGTAATGTCCCGAATAACGAGTTGAAACGCCGGACGTCCGTCCCAAAGCACCGATGCGAAAAATCGGTCGGCAAAAAACTCAGTGCCGTCAATTCTCTTGAGTATGGTTTCGGCATCGGCGAAAACCTGCCCCTCCTCCATAACCTTTCGGCGTCGTTCGATTATCGCCGACTTATCCTGCTCGCGGATCAGATCGAACGGATCGGTCCGCAGCATTTCGTCCATTCCGGAGGCGCCGAACAATTCGAGCGCCGCCTGATTTGAGAAAATTATTTCTTTCCCATAGTGAACCAAGACCGCTTCCGGGGATTGCTCGACAAGGGTGCGGTATCGTTCCTCGCTTTCACGCAGAACAATTTCGGCATCCTTCCGTCCGGCAATTTCTTTTTGAAGATCGCTGTTCAGGCGGGCCAGCTCTTCGGTTCTCCCGGCCACCCGCCTTTCAAGCTGTTCGTTCATTTCACGGAGCGCCTTTTCCGCCTCGATTTTCTCCGTAACGTCCAACGTGTAAACCATCACTGATTCCGGTGGAACGTAAACATATACGAGATCGAGATGTCTCTCCTCGCCATCCTCGGACGACGGAAACGCGATGCGGTTATCCGTCCGCCGCAGAATGGATTTCGTGCGTACGCAACGCTCCAGATACTCGCGGGATTCAGGTATGTTGGTCGAAATTTTATCGACCGAATGTCCGATAAATCCGGCCACGGCGCCCGAGGTTATCTCCCGCGCCGCGTTGTTAAAATCCGCCAGAACAAAATCATCGCCAACCCGTCGCCAGGAATAAATCGGCACCGGGTCGTCGTTGAAATGGGACCGGAATACTTCTCCGCTTCGCCGGAGTTCCTCCGCCATGTTCTTGCAGTACGACATCAAAACCGACACCGCCCCTATAACCGCCAAGGCCACGGCGCGGTTCAGCTCGCCGCCGGCCGGCGCGTCACCCACGGGGAAAAAATGTCCCAAAATTGTGAGAAACCCGGCCAGCCCGGCAAACAGCCATGCATCGCCCCGCCTTGGCGACCACCAAGCCAGGATAACCAGCGCGAAATACGGAACGCCGCCGTCAAATAAAATTGGAAACAGGATATCGACGGTGAAAAGCGCCGCTGCAACGATCACGCCGGTTAAATATATCAGAACACGCGTATCCATCGCTGGTCCCAGGAAACACTCTTTGGAGCCTGGGCGCCCCAAGCGTGTCGGCGATTGAGCGTGACAGCCCAGTTCCGCTAGTATGGCGGCAACGCCAATAAAGGGAAAGTAGTATGGCCGGGCACATCATGAGGCTTTTCACCGACAGATATGATCCAGGGGCGAAGCTTGATCACGCGCTGCCGCCTGGCAACCGGTATATGTATGTGGCCCAGGGCATGGCAACATTGAGATGTGACGGCGCCTCGGCGACTCTGGCGGCGAATTCCGGCTGGCGCCATGGCGGCGCGGTGGACATAGCCGCCGGCGCAAACGGTGCGGTAATTCTTCGCTGGGAACTCTATCGGATGCCACAACCCGATCACGGCATCGCCATGGGTGAAGGTATCTCCTCCAGTCTGACGCTCGATGCGGAAATGACCCTCGACGATCCCGACGGTTACCTGCTGCGCGGCGACAAGGTCGAACTGCCGCCGGGCGGTATCGCCTATACCCACACCCACCAGGGTGGCGGTATACGTTGCCTACTCGTCGGCGAATTCAATGTCGACGTGGACGGCGAAACAAGGATCATCAAGCCCTATGAAGCCTGGTATGAGCGCGGCCCCGACCCGGTCTATGCCTGGGCGCCGGACGACAAGCCGGGCCATTTTGCGCGCGTGATGATCCTGCCGCGCCGGCTCAAGGGCAAATCCTCGATCAGCTACGTCAAGCCCGAGGACAAGGACCGGCCCAAGAAACAGACCTACACATTTTTTGCAGATGAGTTTATCGAGATATGACCACCCCCACTTCGAATATGCGCACCGGCGGCCAGATTCTGGTCGATGCCCTGAAAACCCATGGCTGCGACACCGCGTTCTGCGTTCCGGGCGAAAGCTATCTCGCCACGCTGGACGCGCTGTATGATTCCAGCAACGATATCAGGCTGGTGGTGTGCCGTCAGGAAGGCGGCGCGGCCAACATGGCGGACGCCTACGGCAAGCTGACCGGTACGCCCGGCATCTGTTTCGTGACCCGCGGCCCCGGCGCAACCAATGCCAGCGTCGGCATTCACACGGCGTATCAGGATTCGACGCCGGTGATCCTGTTCATCGGCCAGGTCGCGCGCGACATGCTCGAACGCGAGGCGTTTCAGGAAGTCGATTTCCGCCGCATGTTCGGCCAGATGAGCAAATGGGTCGCGCAAATCGACGATCCAGCGCGAATCCCGGAATTCATCAGCCGCGCCTATCACGTGGCGACGTCGGGCCGCCCCGGCCCGGTGGTGCTGGCGCTTCCGGAGGACATGCAGTCGGAACGCGCCGACGCAGTCGAAACCGGACGCTTCACCGAAATTCAGGCGAGCCCCGCCGCCGCCGCCATGACCGCCATGCGCGACATGCTGGCGCAGGCGAAAAAGCCCATGTTGTTTGTCGGCGGCAGCCCGTGGAACGAACAGGCCTGCGCCGACATCACCGCCTTCGCCGAAGCCAATAATCTGCCGGTTGCCGCGACCTACCGCCGCCAGGATCTGATCGACAACCGGCATGGGCTTTATTGCGGCGTTCTCACGCTGGGTACCAATCCGGCTTTGGTCGACCGCATCAAGGATTCGGATTTGCTGATCGTGGCCGGACCGCAGATCGGCGAGATCATCACCGACGGCTATACGCTGCTCGACGTGCCGCGCCCGAAACAAACCCTGATCCATATCTGCGCCGGGGTGGCGGAACTCGGCAAGGTCTATCAGCCCGATCTCGCGATCAATTCGGGCATGGTGGAATTTGCCGCCGCCGCGCGCGCGCTGGAGCCGGTCGACAGCTCGGCCTGGGCGGAGGAAACCCGCGCCGCGCGCGCCGCCCATGAAGCCTTCAGCATCCCGCCGGACGCGCCGGGCGATCTCAATTACAGCCAGGTGATCGCCTGGCTCGACGAAAATCTGCCCGATGACGCCATCGTCACCAACGGTGCCGGCAATTACACCATCTGGATTCACCGGTTTTTCCGCTACCGGCAATTCCGCACCCAGCTCGCGCCCCAATCGGGCGCCATGGGATACGGCGTCCCGTCGGGCGTTGCCGCCGCCATCGTCCACCCCGACCGCGAGGTGGTGTCGTTTTCCGGCGACGGCTGCTTCCTGATGAACGGCCAGGAACTCGCCACCGCCGCCCAGTACGGGCTCAACGTGACTTTCATCGTGGTCAATAACGGCATGTACGGCACCATCCGCATGCACCAGGAACGGCGCTTCCCCAAGCGGGTCAGCGGCACCGATCTGGTCAACCCGGATTTTGCCGCCCTGGCGAGATCATACGGGCTGCAGGGCGAAATGGTCGACAAAACCGAGGATTTCGCCGGCGCCTACCAGCGCGCGCGGGATTTCAATGGCCCGGCCTTGATCGAGCTGCGGGTCGATCAGGAGGCGATCACCCCGGCCGCGACCATCTCGGGCATCCGGGAAACCGCGCTGAAGAACTAGCTCATCAGCTTGTTCATTTCCGGGTGCAGGATGACACCCTTGGCGAAGCTGTATGTGCCCGGTCCCCTGATTTCCTCGGCCGCATTGCGGAACAAAGTCGCGGCGGCGAGCGACAGCAGACCGCCGACGCTGACCCGGCGCACGCCGATCTTGCGCAATTCCGGCACGGTCGGGCTTGGCGCGCCGGATAATGTATTGACCGGCCCGTCGATGTCGCGCACCAGGGCCGCGATGGTTTCGGCGTCGCGCACGAACGGCACGAAGGCGCAATCGGCCCCGGCCTCCAAATAGGCATTGCCGCGCCGCGCGGCTTCGTCCAGAGCGGCATTCCATTCATCCGATCCCAGCGCCTTGCCTGCAAAAGCATCAACCCGCGCGTTGATCACGATCGGCACGCCGAATTCATCGGCGGCGGCGCGGCCGGCGAGGATGCGCTCCACGCTCGAATCGAAATCATATAAGGGGTGGCCGCCGGCATGGGGGTCGCTGTCTTCGAGATTGAGCCCGACCGCGCCGGCCCCAAGGGTCAAGCGAATGGTTTTCGCAACGGCTTTGGGATTCGCGCCATAGCCCGCTTCCATATCGGCGGTCACCGGCACGTCGACCGACTGGGCGATGCGGGCGACCACGGCCACCATTTCCTCGGGCGGGATGATTTCGCCGTCGGGATAGCCCTGAGCCCAGGCGACGCTGGCGCTCGATGTGGCCACCGCCGGATAGCCGACCTCGACCACCACGCGCGACGTGGCCGCATCCGACGTGTTGGCCAGGAGAAGGATGTCCGGCCCGTGGTGCAGGGCGCGAAATGTTTCCGCCTTTTTGCGCTGCTCCGCAATATCCATATCGGCTTCTCCGTTCAGGTTTATTCCATGGGAGCCGGGTGTTCTTCCGGCGGCTCAAGCACCCAGCCGGCACGCCGGTGACCCCAGAGCATCCAGATGCCGAACCCGATCATCGCCACGGCCAGCACCGGACGCACAACGCCCTGCATCATCATTTTGGGCAGCGCCAGGCAGATCGACATTGCGGAAGGATAGACCAGCGTCCATCGGGCCAGGCCGCGCAGCTTCTGATACCAGGGAAAGAAGATCGAGAAACCCGCCAGCAGAATGAAAAACAGCGACCAGGGCCGGGTCACGAACAACATCAGATCGTCGCTGGTCGACAGCGCCCGGTTCAGATTGAGCTCGGCGATATGACCCAGCACCACGCCCAGGATCATCAGCGCCAGCGGGAAACCCAGCACCTTCATGACCAGCCCGACGATTCCGAAGATCAACAACGTCCACATATCGAACACGATGTTATTGAGCGCGAAGATACCGATGCCGCAATAGGCCAGGATGACGCCGGTCAGCACATACATGCGCAGCCGGGTCACCAGCACGAAGCCGCTGATTTGTTGAGATTAATCGGAAAGATCGTATTCGAACAGTTTGCCGCCATCCGCCATTGCCAGGATCGAACCGATCACGTCGTCCACATCGGCGATGCCGCCGAAGGACAATAAATCCCGCGCCTTGAAAATCAATTCATCTCGGGTTACCGGCAGTTCCGGATCGCCCTTGCAGTCCTTGCGCGCGGCGGCGATTTTCGAGCCGTCCTTCAGGGTCACGGTGATCTCGCTGCCCCACGATGTCGGATAGGCGCCGCGGTAGGGGTCGCCCGCCCGCGTCGTCGATATCGCGCGTAACGACGCCATTTCCGCGCGCTGATCGGCCTCGAACGACTCGAACGCCACGGAGCCCTTGGCCAGCGCCGACGTCACGCAATGCTGCAGCGAAAACTTGGCTTCATAGGGCGTGTCGGGCGCGACCCGGTCGCACACATCGACCGCCGCCTGATAGGTGGAGATATCGATCGCGGCGATGGAAGCGGGATCGATTTTGCCGGACAGCTCCAGCGCCGCGTCGATCGACGGGTGGGTATGGCGGCAGGACGGCCACGGCTTGATCGAACTGAGGTGCACCTGCCAGGGCGCATCGGGCGCGCGCAGCACCGCGTCGGGGTCCGGGTCGGGACAGGCCCCGGCAAAGAAACCCTGCGGTCCTTCGAGGATCGCCGGCGGGCCGGTAAAGCCCTCGGCGGCGAGCTCGGCCGCGACAACGCCGGCTTCGGCCGCGCGCCCGGCATGGAGATGCTTGCTCATGGCGCCGGTGGCGAGGAATTCCCAAAAGCCCGCCGACTGAGTGCCCGCATTGCCCAGCGCATGCACGGTCTGGTCGTCGTCGAGCCCGAGCAACGCCGAGGCCGCCATGGCCGCACCATAGGGGCCGCAGGTCGCCGTGTTATGCCAGATCTTGTAATGCTCCTGCCCGACCGCCATGCCGACCCGGGCGATGGCGTCGAAACCGTGCAACACCGCGCGCAAAAATGTGTCGCCATTGGCGCCGGTGGATTGCGCCAGCGCAAGTGCCGCCGGGATCACGGTGCAGCTTGGATGGGTCACAGAGGCGCGGTGCAGATCATCGACCTCGAGAATGTGCATCAGCCCGCCCATCAGCAAAGCGCGCCGTCCGGCATCGCCCTGCCGTCCCCTGGACCAGGCCAGCAAGGCCCGGCCCGGTTCGGAATTGCGTCCGGCCAGCATATTGGCGAGCCCGTCCATCACATACAAAGCCATGACATCCAGATCGTTCTGGCTGATCGGCCGCGCGCGGATCAATTCAACCAGCCCCTGGGTCAGGGTCTGGTCAGCCGCCAGCCCCTCAATGGACCCCACGGTTTTCGCATTGCTCGCCATCTTTAACTTCCTCTAGGTCAGTGCCTTATAGTCCGGATAACGCTCGCTGACATCGATGTTCAGCAGCTTGCGCGCATTCTCGCCGAGGATATTGCGCTTCGACTTTTCATCCAGAAACGGCAGATCATAGATAACCGACGGGACATCCATATCCCAGTGTGGATAATCCGAACACCACATCAGCTGGGTATCCGCCTTGATCATCTTGAAGGTCATCTCGAGGATGTCCGGATCGTTCGGCATTTCCATCGGCTGCGACGAATAATACATATCCTGCATGTATTCGCTCGGCAGCTTGCGCAAAGACGGCGCTTCGGACGATCGCATTTTGTAATCGTTGTCGAGCCGCTGCATGATCCACGGCACCCAGGCGAGACCGGATTCGATCCAGATCACGTCGAGTTTGGGGAACCGTTCCGGCAGGCCGTTGATGATCCAGTTCGACATGTGGATCACGTTATAGATCGTGAAGCCGAGGGCATGGGTGATCAGAAAACGGTTGGTGTTGCCCAGCGTGCGGTCGTTCCAGTTATAGCTGGCGTGGAAGGCGAGCGGCTTGCCCATCTCCTCGATCAGCGAATAGGTCTTCATATAGGCGTTGTCGTATACCGGCTTGTCGCGGGTCGAGACCACCATGAAACCGCAGACCCCCGGCTTGTCGCCGAAATCCTCGACCATTTTGTATGACGCGTCGGGATCGTTGAACGGCAGATACAGCATTGTCTTGATGCGCGGCTCGGACGGCAGAAGCCTTTCCGTCAGCCAGCGATTATAGGCGCGCGACAAACCGGCCTCGACCTCCGCCTGCGGATGCAGACCGAGCAGCAGCATCGGGGTCGGAAACAGCGACACATAATCGACCCCCATGGCGTCCATGAACCGGAGCGACAGATGCACGTCGCGGTGTTTGTCGTCTTTCGGGGTTTGTTCCAGCTTGCGCAGCGGATAGCGCGTCACCCGGCCTGAAATATCCTGGGTGCCGACCACGCCGGGCAGCAGCGGCGATTGCGCGCCCGTGCCGCTGGCCGAATAAAGCTGGCCGGTGTGGCGCAAGACCGGATCCTCAATGAACTCGACGATTTCCTTCATCGATTCGTTTTCATAATGGTGGCAGTCGATATCGATGATCGGAAAGTCGTTGAACCCGCGCTGGTCGCGCTGGCGGGCAGCATTGACCAGTAGCTTCGAGGTATCGAAGCTTTCGATCGACATTCTATCGGTTTCGCTTGTGGGAATTTCCATATGGGTCTTCCTTCTTGTCTGCTAGGCGCCCGACCAGGATTGCCACATGCCGACCTCGAACAACTCCACATTGACCGCCCGGCACATGGCCGTGGTCATGATCATCACCGAAGTCGCGGGCACCACCTGGCTGTCGCCGAACGGCGACCAGCGCTCACCGAGTTGGAACTTCACCGTATAGAGACGGGTCAGCGCGGTCATCGCCTCCTGGACCATTTCGTCGGACAACTCCGCGCCATCGTCTAGTGCGACGATACGCGCCGCGATGTCGCGAATCTTCACGGTTTCCTCGCCGACATCAGCGAGCAAATCGCCCGCATCCCCATAACCTTGTTCGATGGGGGCTTCTTTCGGCGGGTCTTCAGGTGACGACATAAATCTCATTTCCCCGTTCGACCACATCATATTTGCGCAGCTTAAATTTCGGATCGGCGCGCGCGATTCCGCTGTCGAGATGAAATTCCCAGCCATGCCAGGGGCACACGATATGCATGTCGTCGTGATTGAAGCGCATGCCATGATAAGTCTTGTCTTCGGCGATGACTTCCTCGACCTGGGCCATCAGTAGCCCCTCGCAGGCCGGGCCGCCCTGATGTGGGCACAGCGACAAATACGCGTACAACTCGCCATTGACGCGGTACACGCCGATTTCGTTGTTGCCGTTGGGCACAATTTTCCGTTCGCCGTCGGGCAATTCCGCCGATTTCGCCACAAACAACTCTTTCGCCATTATTATTTCCTCCGTTTCTTTTCGCGCGGGCGCCGAATCAATCCTAAAAAGACGTGGCGACACCAATATTCCGTGCAGTCGGACAGTGATATAACCATACTGGACCCCGTGCCGCGACCGTTAAACGCAGCCGATCAAATAACCGAAAATCCTGGGAGAAAGCCGGATGAACGACCAATTCGAAACCACACACGAAATCATCGCGACGGCGCGCAAAAATGTCTCGCAAAACATATGGAACTACATCACCGGCGCGGCTGAGAGCGAAACTACGCTGCGGCGCAACCGCCATGCGCTGGATTGTCTGGCGCTGCGGCCCCGCGTATTGCGCGATGTTTCGGAAATCGACGCCTCGACGACCTTCCTGGGGCACAAGCTACGCATTCCGGCCATGGTCGCGCCGGTCGGCTCGCTCCAATCCATCACGCCGGAAGGCGGCATCGCCGTCGCCAAGGCGGTGGCAGAGTTCGGGATCATGAATTTCATCTCCACCGTCACCGAGCCGAGCCTGGAGGAAATCGCGGCCTCGACCGACCACCCGAAGTTTTTCCAGATTTACATAAGAGGCGACGAGAAATGGGTCGATGAGCTGATCGACCGGGCGGTTAAAGCCGGCTATGCGGGGCTCTGCCTGACTGTGGATTCGGCCTATTACGGCCGCCGCGAACGGCAGTTGATCTCGGGCTGGCTGCCGCCCAGCATCCGCGCCAATCCGACGCGGGTCCACCAGACCAGAATAACCTGGAAATGGATGTCGGAAATGAAGGCCCGCGGCGGCGATCTGCCCTTCATGCTGAAAGGCATCCAGACCGCCGAAGACGCCGCCAAGGCGGTCGAACACGGCATCGACGTGATCTATGTATCCAACCATGGCGGCCGCCAGATGGACCATGTCTCGGGCACCATGGCCATGCTGCCGGAAATTGTCAGCGCGGTCGACGGCGCGGCGGACGTGATCATCGATGGCGGCTTCATGCGCGGCACCGATGTGCTCAAGGCGATTGCGCTCGGCGCCAAGGCGGTCGGGTTGGGCCGGTTCCACGCCTGGGCGCTGGCCGCCGGCGGGCAGGACGGCCTATACCGGGCGCTGGAAATCCTGGAAGCCGAAATCAAGAATTCCATGGGGCTGATCGGCCTGACCTCGATCGCCGAAATAGACAAATCCTTCATCACCGAGGCCCCCGCCGTCACCGAAGCCCACGAGCTCGGCGCCTATCCGTTCCTGCCCGAGGGCACGCGGCTGTAGGGCAAAGAAAAAGCCCCCCCCTGACTGGGAGGGAGCTTCAACTTAGATTTGGGACGTGTGTCTAGAGCATTTTCCACTTACGTGGAATCGCGCCAGCCCGCTGCTCCATTCCATCTGTTGGTTGTCGGTTTTGACCGGGCGGTCATATTTACTCAGGTCAGCCTCGATTTAGTACTCCGGGTTTTTGAAGTCGAGGAAAGGAAATCCGCTCAGCACATGCGGCTGGTAAACCGGCGCGGCGGGATGAAGATGGGCGGGCGACAGCGCATCCAGGCTGGTTTCGCCCAGCAACCCCAAGGTAACGCGCATTTCGGTTTCGAGCAGTTCCAGTACGCGGACAATGCCGGCGACGCCGTCGGCGGCCAGACCGAAGCCCTGCAGCTTGCCGATCGCCACCGTGTCCGCGCCCAGCGCGATCGCCTTGATGACATCGGAGCCGCGCATGAAGCCGCCATCGACGATGATCTCCGCCTTGCCGCCGACTTCGCGCACAATTTCGGGCAGGACATCGATCGACGCCCGTCCGTGATCAAGCTGGCGGCCGCCGTGATTGGACACATAGACGCCCTCAACCCCATGGTCGATGCAGATGGCGGCATCCTCGGCGGTCGCGATACCCTTGATGATCAGTGGAATATCGAAACTATCCTTGAACCACTTGACCGTATCCCAGTTCAGCCCGGCCTGAAAATCCCAGCCATCGACGCCGCGCACGCGGCCGCGCGGTGTATAGCGCTTGATGATGTCCCGTTCGCGCCGGCTGTAATAGGCCACGTCCACGGTCAGACAGAACGCGCGGAAGCCCGTGTCGATGGCGCGCCGGGCGGACTCCTCGATATAGAAATGATCGCCCCGCACATAGAGTTGGTAAATTTTGGGATGGGCGGTCGCCTCGACGACGTCTTCGAGGCCGGGCCGGGTGACCGAACTCAAAAAACTGGTGACGCCGAATTCCTCGGCCGCCTTGGCGACGCTGACCGAGCCGCCGGCTTCCATGGAATCAAGCGATCCCATGGGCGCGAGCGCCACCGGCAGGCGCATCTTGTCGCCCATGAAAGTCGCCGTCAGGTCGATTTCCTTCACATTGCGCAGCACGCGCGGCCGGAATGCGATGCTTTCAAGCCCCTGACGATTGCGCAGCAAGGTGGTTTCCGTATCTGCCCCGCCGGTCAGATAATCCCACACGCCCTGGGAAAGGTTTTGCCGGGCCGCCTTGACGATTTCATGAATGGTCAAAAATTCGGTCATGCCCGAATGCCTCCCTTTTTGGCCCGGTTCCGATCCGGGGCGGTTATTTTTATTGCTGATCGGCGATCTCAGGAAATAACCACATCCAGGATAGCCTGGCGTTTTTCTTCGGTCACGATTTTGATCGCGCGTTCCAGGGCGGGGATGACCTGTTCCGGGTCGGTCACCTGCTCGCCATGCCCGCCGACCACATCGGCGGTTTTGGACAGCTGCATGGATGGGTCGAAATGGACCAGGGGCGGCTCGTTGCTGCGCGACACGTGGCCATCGGGATAAAGCCCGGTAACCGCGCCGCGCACCGCGTCCCAGCGCCGGTTGTTGTAGATTACCGTCAGGATCGGCGCTTTCTGCTCCAGAGACACGTAGTGGGCCGGCACCGGATTGGAGAACATGTAGGCGCCGTCGCCTTCGGTCGCGATCACCAGCCGGTCGTCGCCCGCCGCCATCTTCGCGCCGACCGCGGTGCCGAGCCCCCAGCCAAGCCCGCCGGCGTGACCCGCATTGAGATAAGTGCCGGGAATTTCCATTTCCATGAAGGGCACGGGCATGCGGGCTTCGTTGATGATGATTGTGTCTTCGCCCCTGACCTCGCTGATGCAATGGGTCAGCCAAACCGGGCTGATCGGGGTCTCGGATTTTGCGCGCTCCACCGCATTGGCCCAGTTTTCGCGCTGGGCGGCGCGGGTTTCGCTTAAGGCGGCGCGGCGCGTATCGATGCGCTGCTTGGCGCTGACCTCGAACTGTTCCAGCGCCGCGTCGAGCGCCCGCAAACCCGACGTGGCCGAACAGGTAATGGCGATATCGCTTGGGAAGGCGCGAATTGGCAAATTTTCAAACAGCGGGTCCGGCGCCATATGGATGATTTTAGCCTCGTCCTTGGGCGACGTTTGATCGGGCAACCACGGCACGGTCGCGTTGACCACCAGCACCGCGTCGGCCTGTTCCAGCAGCGGGCCGGGCTCGAACCCGAGATGCATCGGATGGCTCGCCGGCAGGCAGAGATAGCGCGGGCGATACTGCACTACGGGGATCGCGAACCGTTCGGCCAAAGCGGCCAATGCCGGCACCGACGTCACGTCCTGACCACTCGACTGGGCGATAATCAGCGGGCGCTCGGCCGCCGCCAGAAGCGCCGCCGCCTCGTCGATCGCGTTGAGATCGGGATAAGGCGATGTGGTGCCGCCGGCGCCCCGGACGGGGGACAGCGCCGGGGCTTCCATGCCGCTGGCCAGAACCTCGCGCGGCATGGTGAGGTAGACCGGCCCGCGCGGCTCGCTCATGGCGATGCTCATGGCCCGGTCGACCACGGTCTCCAGCTGATGCCCGTTGCGCAGTTCATAATCCCACTTGACGAATTCTCGCACCATGCCGGCCTGATCGAACAATTCCTGCGGCCAGTGGATATCGATATCGCGGGTGCCGTGAATGCCGCTCTCGGTGATCGGCGTCCGGCCGGCGGACATCAAAATCGGAATTTCACCGCGTGACGCATTGAGCAGTCCATTGATGGAATTGCCGGTCCCGACGCTGACATGAACCATCACCGCCTGGGCCCGGCCGGACACCAGGAAATAGCCCATGGCCATGGACACGGCGACATTCTCGTGGGGCACCGTGACCGGCGTGGGCGTCTTGCGCCCCTCGCTGGACGCCTTGACGAAACCTTCGATCAGCGGCGCAAAATCCGTGCCCGAATTGGCGAACAGATAATCGACGCCGCGATCGGCGAGAAGTGAGAGATAGGCGTCGCCAACGGTCTGGCCCTTCGGGGCAATGCTGTCCATGGTCAGTTTCTCCCTAACTTTCGGCCAGATCCTTGATGCAGGCCTGAATAACTGATTGGTTTGGACGGGAGATTACCCTTCCTCCCCCTCATCGTCGAGGGTGCGGACCTCGGTATTCATTTCCAAATCCTTGCGCCGCCGCTGGGCGATGGATTTGCCGGTTTCGAAATATTCGCCGTCCACGGCGCGCTGCGCGGAAACATCGAATTCCTCCGACCATTCGCCCAGCGAATAGCCGAACCAGGGAACCTCGGGCGTGAGCTCGGGCAGGCCGAGCTCGTCCCAGATCAGCTTGGCGTTTTCCATGAATTCTCGCTTGGGCAGCGAGACCGGCGGAAAATCCTCTTTCAGGGTCGCATCGATCAGCACCGAGGCGTCCTCGCCGCCATTGCGTTCGCTGCGCGGCCCGTGACCCGGGTCGCGGTGCTTGAGCACTTCGAGGTCGAGCGCCGGGTTGGCGCGGTACGCCATGGCCCAAAACAGCGCGTCGGCATTATCGGGATCGATATCGTCATTGACCGCGATAATGTACTTGCCGGCGGCGCGGTGCAGCGAGGCCGCGCCATACAATGCCCGCCATATCTCTGTCGGCGGAATATCGCGCTCGACCTGAATCACCAGCACCTTGCGGATATTGGTCAGGGGTTCATGCATGCCGACCCGGATCACGCCCTTGATGCCCAAGGCATCGCGCAGATGCTGTAAAAACATCGGCTCCATGGCGACGCGCTTGACGACGCTCGATTCCGACGGCGTCACCTGGCTGATGATCGATGTCAGGACTGCATCGGATTTCCGGGTGATGCAGGTGACATCCATATAGGCGTTGTATTCCTGCAGATTGACATGGCCGTGGGATTCGCCGAACGGCGCTTCCGGTTCGAGATATTCGGTGTCGATATAACCCTCGATCACGATTTCAGCCTCGGCCGGCACCATGAGATCGACCGTGCGCGCCTTGACCACGTTGATCGGCGACCCGACCAGCCCGCCGGCGACCGACAGCTCATCGAGAGTCTCCGGCAGCTTGACGGCGGACGTAAATGTCACCGCCGGTGGCGCGCCGAGCACCACGGCGGCCGGCATGGGCTCACCGCGCTTGCCGTATTTTTGCCAGTGGACATAAATTCCGGGCCGCAGCTCCAGGGACGGATTCATGCCGAGCCGGCGCTGCGCCTTCACCTGGCCCCGGTAATTGCCCATGTTCTGAATCCCGGTATCGGGATCCTTGGTGATATATTGCGACAGGGTGGTGAAGGGCGAGATATCCCAGCCCGGCGTCGAGATCGGGACCGGGATCGCGTCGAGACCATTGCCGACCTTGTCCAGATCGTCGCCCTCGATCACGATCTCCTGGCATGGCGCGCGCTCCACCACATTGGGCTCGATCGGGTTGTCCCGCGCCTGCGCCCATCTTTCATCGATCTCATCCAGCTCGCAGCCCATGCCCATTCGATAAATCTCGCGATTGGCGGCGACCACGCCCACGGCCACGGGGATGTCGTATCTGCGTTCCTTGCTGTCGGTTGGATTGGTGAACAGGAAGGCCTTGCGGTCCGGTTCCGCGATGCCGCCGCGAAACTGCCAGCGCACCAGCGGGTGCATTTCGGTGTCTTTGTTGATCGGCCGGTCGACGGTGACCAGCAACCCCGCATCGTCGAGCGCTTTCAAATGATCATGCAGATCGAGATAGGCCCGGTCCGGCCAGATCGATTCTTTCTTTTTGGTCGCCATAAATTGAGCTCCTACGCTAATTATTCCGGTGCTACCACATGGCGGAGCCGCCATCGACCACGATTGTCTGGCCGGTGACAAAATCACTGTCCGGCGACGCCAGATAGAGGCAGGCACCGACGAGATCTTCCGGGGTTTCATCCCGCTTCAGTGCCCTGGTGGCGCGTGTCCGTTCCGGCCCGCCGCCCATCCAGTTAACGCGGGAGACGACGTTCTCGCTCATGGTCGATCCGGGCGCGATGGCGTTGACGCAGATATTGTCGTCGCCGACCTCGCGCGCCAGCGACCGGGTGATACCCAGAACCGCGCCCTTGGACGCATCGTAATGGAGGAAGAACGGCGCGCCCTTAAAAATCCGTCCGGTGCAGATCGAGATGATCTTGCCGTATTTGTTCTTGCGCATTTCCGGCACCGCCGCCTTGCAGCCGAGCCAGACGCCCTTGATGTTGACCGCCATGACCTTGTCCCAGACATCGACGCTGATTTCGTCGAACGGGCTGCGCGCGATCGAGGTAAACAGCGCCGCGTTATTGACCAGGACATCGAGTCGGCCGAAAGCATCCACCGTGCGCGCCACCCTGTTCATGCAGTTCGCCTCATCCGACACGTCGGTCTGGACATCGAGCACCCGGCCGCCGGCGGCCTCGATCTCGGCTGCGACGGCGGCGCCGGAGTCCACATCGGCGATGGTGACCGCCGCGCCCTCGGCGGCAAGCCCTTTCGCAAACACGGCGCCGATCCCCTGCGCCGCGCCGGTTACAATTGCGACGCGTCCTTCAAGCCGTCCCATGTCAATGTCCCTTCATTTTCCGAATCTGTTCCGCCGGCCCCTGGATTGCCCTCATCCAGGGTGCGAATTTCCGTGTTCATATCGATGTCGCCGCGCCGGCGTTGCGCGATGATCTTGCCGGTTTCCCAATATTCGCTGCGCACCGCGCGCCGCGCCATCAATTCGAGGCCTTCATTCCATTCGCCCAGATCATAGCCGAACCAGGGCGCCTGGGGCCGCAGCTTGGGCATGTCGAGCTCTTCCCAGATTTCCTTGGCGTTTTCCATGAACTCCCGCTTGGGCAGCGACACCGGCGGAAAGTTTTCCTTCAAAGTCGCGTCAATCAGCACCGCGCCGTCCTCGCTGTCGATCATGCTGCGCGGTCCATGGCCTTCATCCTTGTGTTTCAATATCTCCACGTCGCGATGGGGTTTCGACCGGTACGACATGGCCCAGAACACCGCGTCAGTATTGTTCGGGTCGATATCCTCATTGACCGCGATGATCCACTTGCCCTCGGCCCGGCGCAGCGAGGCGACGCCATAGAGAGCGCGCCAGATTTCGGTCTTGGGCAGATCGCGGTCGACCACCACGATGATCAGCTTGTGCAGCGAGGTCAGCGGCTCGTGGGTGCAGACGTGGAGCACGCCCTTGATGCCGAGATGATCGCGCAGATGTTCGATCTGGGCCGCCTCATAGGCCGGCCGCTTGATGGCGCTGGATTCCGACGGCGTCACCTGACTGACCCAAGAAGTCAGCACCGCGTCCTTGCGCCGGGTGATGCAGGTCACGTCCATGTAGCAATTATATTCCTGCAGATTGACGTGGCCGTGGGATTCGCCGAACGGCGCTTCCGGTTCCAGCAGATCGGTCGACACAAACCCTTCGACCACCACTTCGGCCTCGGCCGGCACCAGCAAATCGACGGTCTTCGCCTTGACCACATTGAGCGGGCCGCCGGCGAGGCCGCCCGACACCGCCAGCTCATCAAGCTTTTCCGGCACCTTCTGGACCGCCGTGAACGACACCACCGGCGGCGCGCCGATCACGATGGCGCAGGGCATGGGCTCGCCGCGTTTCTTATATTCCAGCCAATGGAGATAGCCGCCGGTGCGCAATTCGATCGAGGTGTTCATGCCAACCCGGTTGGGCGCTTTGATCATGCCCCGGTAATTGCCCATGTTCTGGACGCCGGTTTCTGGGTCCTTGGTAATGAAATGCGACGAGGAAAAATACGGCGCATTGTCCCAGCCCGGCGTCGAGATCGGCACCGGCAGGGCATCGAGCCCGTTGCCGTCGAGCAAATCCGCGCCGAGGAACACATGGCCGTGGCAGGGCGCGTCCTCGACCAGTTTGGGCTCAATGGGATTATTCAGGGCGCGAATCCAGGTTGATTTGAGCTGATCGAGTTCGCATCCCATGCCGAGCTTGTAGATCGCGCTGTTGCCGGCCAGCCCGCAGACCAGCACCGGAATATCGAATTTGCGGCCCTTTGAATCGGTGATGTTGGTGAACAGGAACGCCTTGCGGTCTTCTTCATCGATGCCGCCGCGAAACTGCCAGCGCACCAGCGGATGCATCTCGGTATCCTTGTTGATCTCGCGATCGATCTCGACCAGCAGTCCGGCCGCGCGCAGGGCATCGATATGTTCGTGAAGATCGGTGTAGCGCCGTCCTTCATTTGCCGTTTCCGTCGCCATCACCTAATTTTTCCCCACTGAATATTCATCAAGCGCAGCATGTTATGGCCCGGGACGGTTCAAAACAACCACGGCACGCTATGCAAGCCGTTTCTTTGGACGTAATGTTTCCGGACAACAAAAAATCATTGCTTTTAGGGAGACTGAACATGATCAAACGCACAACATTCCTGCTTGCCGCGGCCGCCGCGCTGGCATTCGCCGCCGCGCCGGCGACCGCCGATGTGGCGAGCTTTTACAAGGGCCGGACCGTTACCGTGATGGTGCCGTCGGGGCTCGGCGCGTCGCTCGGGCTCTATGGCCGGCTGTTCACGGAACATTTCGGCAATCACATTCCAGGCAATCCGACCGTCATTCTGACGTCGCGTCCGGGCGGCGGCGGCACCAAGGGCGCGACATACGCCTATAACGCCGCGCCGCGCGACGGCACCTTCATCGCCGAAGTGTTGGCCCCGTCGGTTTTGGCGCCCGCGCTGCGCAACCTGAAATTCGACGCGCTGAAGATGCAGTGGATCGGTTCGATCACCGACCGGCCGTCGACCGTCAGCGTCTGGCATACGGCGCCCGCCACGAACATCGCCGGTGCGCGCAAGAAAATGGTCATCATGGGGTCCACCGGGCTTGGCTCGGAGACCTATCTGGCGCCGAAATTTATGAATTATTACGTCGGCACCAAGTTCAAGATCGTCAAGGGATACAAAGGCGGCGCGGCCATCAACAAGGCCATGGAACAGGGCGAAGTCCAGGGCCGCATGAATTACTACACCGGCTGGACCACGGTGAAGGCCCATTGGCTGCGCGACAAGAAAGTCCTCCATCTGGCGCAGTACGGGCCGCGGATAGCGGAACTGCCCAACGTGCCCCGGCTGGCCGATCTGGTGAAAGACCCGGAAGGCAAAAAGATTCTCCAGTTCATTGAGGTCAGCGAAGCGCTCGGCATGGGTTTCTGGGTCCATCCCGATGTGCCAAAGGACCGTCTCGCGGCGCTGCGCAAGGCTTTCATGGACACCATGAAGGACCCGAAATTCCTGGCCGACGCCAAGAAACCCAACGCCCCGGTGGCTCCGATCTCGGGCGAAAAGCTGATGAAAATCGTCGCGGCCGGGCTCGGTGTTTCGCCCGCGCTGGTGAAAAAAATGAAAACCGTGTTCGGCTTCAAGAAGTAAAGGTATAATAGAAACCGGTAATTTAGTTGCGGGCGGCGGACATCCCATGTTATCGGGACGCTTCGCCGCCCGAAATTTTTGAGTACCCTCGTGCATGACCGACCAAGCCAAATCTTCCGACTTGTTTTCGCCCCGCTTTCTCGCCGTGCTGGCGTTGTTTATCGGCTGCCTGATCGCGGCCAATATCATCGCGGTCAAGCTGATCTTCATTTGGGGCATGCTGTTGCCGGCGGCGGTGATCGTCTTTCCAGTAAGCTATATCCTGGGCGATGTGCTGACCGAGGTGTACGGCTACCGCGCCGCGCGGCGGGTTATCTGGCTGGGCTTTGTCGCCAATCTGGTCGTAGTGGCCGCGATCTGGGCGGGCGGCGCATTGCCGGCGGTGGGGTTCTGGAAGGGCCAGGAAGCCTATGACCAAATTCTCGGCGCCGCGCCGCGCATCCTGGCGGCGTCATTCATCGCTTATCTGATTGGCGAATTCACCAATTCCTATGTGCTGGCCAAGATGAAAATCGCCACCAACGGGCGCTTTTTGTGGGCCCGCACCATCGGCTCCACCCTGGTCGGGCAAGGTCTCGATTCGGCGGTCTTCATCGCCATTGCGTTCATTGGAATTCTGCCGACGCCGGCGCTGGTGACCGCCATCGTCACCCAATGGCTGTTCAAATCGGCCTATGAAGCCTGCGCGACGCCGGTCACCTACAGCGTGGTGAACTACCTCAAGCGTAGCGAAGGCATCGACGTCTATGACCGGGACACCAAGTTCAATCCGCTGCTGATCGCTGATTAGGTTCTCAAGCCAGGTGCGGGAACAGCACGAGTGCGTTTTCCCGCTCGATGCCACGCAGGACCTCGTCCGACAACCCCATCTCGCCGAGCGCCTTGACCGATTGGGTCATGGTGATTTCGGGCGCAAACGGATAATCGCTGCCGAACAGCACATGGTCGGTCGTGACCAGCTCGAACAGGCTGCGGAAGGCCAGCCAGTTGGCCGACAGCGCCGTGTCGTAATAAAGCCGTTCCAGTTCCGCAATGACGCCGTCCGGGACCTTGTCCTTGAAATCGGGGCGGTTCGCCAGACGCCCAATGCGTTCGGCCAGAAACGGCGCGGTTCCGCCGGCATGGGAGAAAATCCATTTGATGTTCCGGCAGCGCGCGAAAGTGCCGCCGAACAGCAGGCTGACGATGGCGCGCGTGGTGTCGAACGGAAAGTCCAGCGTGGCGGCGGGGATTTCCGGCTGGCACTGGTTGCAGGCCGCATTGGTGGGGTGGAAATAGACCACCGCGCCGCGCCGGTCGAGTTCGTCGAACACGGCTGCAAAGGCCGCATCCCCCGGGTAGCGGTCGCCATAGCTGGTCAGCAGCCCGATGCCGTCCGCCTTCAGGGTATCGAGCGCGTGGCCAATCTCATCCAGACTGGCATCTACATTGGGCAAGGGCAGGCTGGCGAAAACCCCGAAGCGCCCGGGATGATCCCGCCTTATATCAGCGGCGTATTCGTTGCAAACACGGCACAGATGCAGGGTTTCGTCGTCATCGCCGAACCACAGCCCGGGCGCGGAGATCGAGGTGATCGCGGTGGCGATGCCGTGCCGGTCCATGGCCTCAATCGACATTCCGGGCGTCCAGTCGGGCGTCTTGCCGGCCAGGATCAGCGGACCGATGCGGTCATCGCCCACGGTCGCGACATATTCCGGCGGCAGGATGTGGTGATGTACATCAATCCTGTGATTGGTCATCTTATCCGCCCCGCTTCGTTGTCGGAAACGGCTCCAGCCCGCTCCCCCACCCGGCCACCGCCTACTTTACAAACGGGGGATCATCCTCATCGGGTGGCCGGGTGGGGGAGCGGGCCGGAGCCGCTATACGCATGAGCCAAGTTAGATCAAATTCAACGACATGATCGACCGGAGACCGGGGAAGAAATCCCCCAGCACGGTCTGCGGCCATGGAATGATCAGCACTTTGTGGAATAGGATGTAACAGAACGCCTCCATGGAACAGGCGATGATCAGGGTCATCTTCCAGGTTTCCTTGCCCTCAAATCGAATATACCCGACCAGGAACACGAACATGGCCGGCAGGATTCCGATCAGCGAAGCGGCTCCGAAGAAGAACAGCAGCCAGGCGAAATAAGACGCTGCCCGGGTGAAGATCGTCGCCGTTTCGAGCCCTGTATAATCGGCCTGGATATCATAATGGACATCCTCGCTGACCGTGGCAAAGGCATCCGATGCGGTCACCTCGGAGGCGTCGTCATGGGACCCCACTTTCTGCGCCGAGCCGGAGCCCACGAACAGCCCCGACAATATAAGCCAGGAGGTGAACAGCACGCCGGCCCAGCCGACCACCCACGGCACCAGCTTGGCGCCGAATTCCCATTCCGACGAAATCGCCAGGGCGACGGCGAATGACAGCATCAGGAGAAAGGTAAAGCCCATGTCCGGATTCAAATTCTGGCGCTGGAATCCGAATGTGGACACGCCCGATGCCCGGCTGGCCCGGGCGCGGGCCACATAGCCCTTGATGATCGGGCTGAGAATTCCGTACAGCGAGATCGCGAAGACGATAAACACCACGGGCTGCAGCAACCACTCGGCGCCGTAACGTTCAACCGAAATGAACATGTAGCGTTCAACCAAGCCGCCGAGCACGAAGCCCAAAATCAGCGGCGGCCGCGGCCAGCGCAGGCGCTTCATAATCCAACCGAGGAAGCCGAAGATCAGCAAGGCATAGATATCGCCCCACTGACGCGACCCCTGGAAGGCCCCGACGAAGGTAATCGCGAGCACCACGGGCGCCAGAATGCCGATCCGGATCAGCGCGACCTTGGCGAGCTGGTTGGCGAACAGGAAACAGATACCGGCGCCGAAGATATTGGCGATGGCGACCGACCACACCAGCGTATAGGTGATGTCGAGCCGCTTGGTCAGCATATCCGGTCCGGGCACCAGGCCATGGATCAGGAACGCGCCGAGAATAAGCGCCATGGAGGCAGAGCCCGGGACGCCGAATGCGATGGTCGGTACCAGCGCGCCGCCTTCCTTGGCGTTATTGGAGCTTTCCGATGCGATGACGCCGCGCACGTCTCCCTTGCCGAAGGTCAGGTGCGAATCCTTGAGCGACCGCACCGCGTGGCCATAGGCAATCCAATCGATGATCGACGCGCCGATGCCCGGCACCGCGCCGAGCGCCGACCCGATGGTCGCGCAGCGGAACAACAGGAATTTGTTATTAAAGACATCCTTGACGCCCTGGAGTTGCCCCCATTTCGAGCCAATACCCTTGTTGTCTCCCTCCCCGGCAATGGATTGACGGGTAATCGCCATGTCGGCCAGTTCGGGTATGGCGAACAGGCCGAGCGCCAGCGGCACCACGGGCAATCCGTCCCACAGATAAAGCGAATCGAAGGTCCAGCGCAGCGTGCCGGTTTGCGGATCGTCGCCCGCCGTGGCCACCATCAGCCCGATACAGGCGCCGGCCAGGCCTTTCAGCGGCGTGCCGCCCGACAGCACGGCGACCAGCGACAGCCCGAACACGCAAAACGACAAGAGTTCAGGCGACCCGATATAGAGCATCACCGGGCGCAGGATCGGTACGCTGATCGCCAGAAGGAACGCGCCGTATAGCCCACCAATGACCGACGCGGTAAAGGCCGCGCCGAACGCGCGGTCCGCTTCGCCCTTTTTCGCCATCGGGAAACCGTCGAGAATCGTCGCCGCCGAACCGACCGTACCCGGCACGCCAAACAGCACCGCCGGTATGGTATCCGAGGTCACGACCACCGCCTGCAGCCCCATCAGGAACGCCAGCGCGGTATATGGATCCATGTTGAAGGTAAACGGCAGCAATAGCGAAAGCCCGACCAGTCCGCCGAGGCCTGGGATAACGCCCAGCACCAAACCAATGATCACACCGAAAAACAGAAATCCCAACCTCACGGGATCGGACATAATTATGGCGGCCTTGATCGCCATTCCCAGCATATCGGCTTCCATCGCACTTCCCTGTCGTTTTTTGGCCGTTTGCCGTGAAATCACTTCCGGCGTGTCAAGATTAGGCAAAATGGTATACCAGAGCACCCAGGGGGGTAACGGTACAAACGCCGAATTAATTTAAACGGCCGAACAAAACTTGGCGAAGCTTTCCGTCGGGATATTCGACGGTGTGCCGGTTACACGACGACGGCGGCGAATTAAATCGGCATCAGCGGCGCGCAGAGTTCGGTGTCCTTGACGATCACGCCACTGGGACGCTGGCCCGGCTTCAACCCGACATAACGTTCTAGCAATTCCTCGGGGATCGGCCGCCCGCCGGGCGTCGCCAGCCATAACCGAAATAGATGACGGCGGCGGTCGGCTTCGTCATGATCCTCGAATTCGGTGCGCGCATGCAGCAGGACATGGTTATGGGCAAAGACCATATCGCCGGGCCCAAGCCGGACGCCGTGGCACAATTCCTCGGCCAGTTGCGACAGCATGGCGAGC
>JAYZAW010000153.1:0-2418 GCA_036339495.1 Pseudomonadota bacterium
AATATTGGGCAGGATCGCATCCTTGCTATATTTGATTCGAAGTCCAGCGTAACTCGCCGCTTCCAGCACTTTGTCGCGGTTGTCGGCGCCGGGAATTTTGGACATGCTGAACATGACCATGGAAATTTCACCGGCGACCGCATTGGCCAACCGCTTGGTGACGGTGTCCCAAAGGCGGTCATAAAACACCCAGGTCGAGACCACCTGCACCAGGATTAGCGGCGTGACGATGATCATCACCGACCGGCCTAAAAAGGTCCTTGGCAACAGGCGCTTTATCATGGCCGGCGCTTTCCGATTTGAGCGTGAACCATCAATCGGGCCACAGCACATATCCCTCGCCGCGAACGGTCTGCAAATAGCGCGGCAGCCGCGGATCGGCTTCGATCTTGCGCCGCAGCCGCGTCACCTGGACATCGACGGTGCGCGCATTGCCTTCGATACGGCTGCGGTGGATCAGTTCATCGCGCGACAGGGTTACGCCGGCATTGGCCGCCAGGGTTTTCAGAAGGCTGGCCTCCACCGGCGTCAGCCGCACCGGATGTTCGTTCCGCGACAGGCGCTCCGCCACAACATCGAAGGAGCAATCGCCGAATACCACCACGGCGGCGCTCGGCGCCGGCGCGGCGCGGCGTAATATGGTGCCGATGCGAAGCACCAGTTCACGCGGCTCGAATGGCTTGGTCAGATAATCGTCGGCGCCCTGTTCGAACCCTTTAATGCGATCGTCGGATTCGCCCATCGCGGTCAACAGCAGGATCGGCACCCGGGATATTTCGCGCACGCTGGCGGTGAATTCAAATCCGTTCTCGCCCGGCATCATCACGTCAAGCACGATCAGATCAAAGATCAGCGTGGCAAGGCTGGCGCGCGCATCGACTGCGTCAGTCGCGGTGGTGACGCGAAAGCCGTTTTCCGACAAATACTTGCTGAGCAGTTCACGCAGCCTCGTGTCGTCATCGACAACCAGGATATGCGGCTGATCTTCATGCATGGGGTGACTATAGCCGCTCAGCTTCCTACCGGATAGGCCGCGACGCTTATCAATATCTTGACTTGCAACAAATTGCGGCGCCCGCATTGACGTGGCCGGTGCAACCCACTACATAAGCGCCGGGCCACGATCCCCCAACGGATTGCGCCTCTTCTGTGAGGGAGAGTTCTCAGATGTCAGTACCCCAACGGCCGGATGTCCGGCCGCAAAATCCTTGTTTTTCTTCTGGTCCCTGCGCCAAGCGTCCCGGATGGAATTTGGCGGCGTTGGATGACGCCGTTCTCGGGCGATCGCACCGATCATCCCCAGGCAAGGCCCGTCTCAAGGAAATTATCGAACGATCCCGGGCGATCCTGGGCGTTCCCGACGATTACCGCATCGGCATTGTTCCGGCGTCGGATACCGGCGCGGTCGAAATGGCGCTCTGGTCCCTGCTGGGCCCGCGTGGCGTCGACATGCTGTCATGGGAAAGTTTCGGCGCCGGCTGGGTCACCGATGTGATCAAGCAGCTCGGTCTTGAAGATGTCCGCGAGTTGAGCGCCGAATACGGCGCCTTGCCGGACCTGACCCGGGTCGACCCAAATCGCGATGTAGTGTTTACCTGGAACGGCACGACTTCGGGCGTTCGCGTGCCCGATGGCGACTGGATCGCCGACGACCGCGAAGGCCTGACGATTTGCGATGCGACCTCGGCCGTGTTCGCCATGAAACTGCCGTGGGACAAGCTCGATGTGGTGACTTATTCATGGCAAAAAGTAATGGGCGGCGAGGCGGCGCACGGCATGCTGATTCTCGGCCCACGCGCTGTCGAACGGCTGCAGACCCACAGCCCGGCCTGGCCGATGCCGAAAATTTTCCGTCTTACGTCGGTCGGCAAGCTGAACGAGGGCATATTCCGCGGTGAAACCATCAACACGCCGTCGATGCTCTGCGTGGAAGATGCGATCGATGGCCTGAAATGGGGCGAACAAATCGGCGGGCTCAATGCGCTGATCGCGCGTTCGGAAGCCAATCTGGCGGTAATCGCCGATTGGGTGACGGATACCGACTGGGTCGATTTTCTGTCCCATGCGCCCGACACGCGATCCTGCACATCGGTGTGCCTGAACGTGGTCGATCCATGGTTCGCGGCCCTGCCGGCCGACCAGCAATTGGCCGCCACCAAACGCATTGAGGCGATGCTCGATCAGGAAGGCGTGGCGTACGATATTAACGGCTATCGCGACGCGCCTCCCGGGCTCCGTCTGTGGGCCGGCGCCACAGTGGAAACTGCCGACATGGCCGCCCTGTTGCCCTGGCTCGACTGGGCCTTTGCCCAACTCAAGCAAGAATTGCAAGCCGCCGCATAGACGCGCCCGGCTTGATTTGATTCCGGCTCGATTTGATCAAGGAATTTTTAAGTGACCAAAGTACTGATTTCAGAC
>JAYZAW010000154.1:0-5629 GCA_036339495.1 Pseudomonadota bacterium
TTTCCCTGTCCTGAAGGCCGCAAGTTCGAAGTTGTCGCCGAAATTCGCGATCGGTTATGTGCGGCGGGCGCCGAGGTCAACGATATCGACGGCGTGCGGGTGCGCACGGATGATGGATGGTGGCTGCTGCGCGCCTCCAACACCCAGGACGCGCTTGTGGCGCGTTGCGAATCCTCCGATGAGGCGGGCCTCGCGCAGCTCAGGAATGCGCTGGCGGATCAGCTCCGCGCCTATGGCATCGAACCGCCTGATTTTTAGGGCCGGAGCCGCCTATAATGGCAAATTCCTAAAAAAGCCGCATGCGGCGGTTACTCATTTTTTCAAAATATTGCTGATGATAGTCTTCCGCGACCGTATAGGGGCCGGCCGCGACGATCTCGGTCACGATGGGTCCGCCATATCGTCCGGTTTGCTCTTGCGCGGCAAGGCTGGATTGCGCCGCCTGATCCTGCGCGTCACTGTGAAAGAAAATTGCGGTGCGGTATTGGGTGCCGAAATCGGGCCCCTGACGATTCAGCTGGGTCGGATCGTGACATTCCCAGAATGTCTCAAGAAGCTGCTCGAAGCCGATCGTATCGGGGTCGTACTCCACCTGCACGACTTCGGCGTGGCCGGTCAGGCCGGTGCAGACTTCCTGGTATGTGGGATATTCGGTGTTGCCGCCCGTATAGCCGACAGATGTAGATGAAACGCCGTCAAGCTTGCGAAACGCCGCCTCAACGCCCCAGAAACAGCCCGCTCCGAAAGTTGCTTTATCCATTTGATTCCCGCCTGTATTTCCTGTTTGTTCCAGCATTCGGTATAGCTTTAACTTAAGACACTCACAAGCGGTGGCAATGTTTTCGACCTTTCGAATTGAATTGGGATCATGGGATCGATACTGACGGATGTGCGCGCCGGCATCGCGGCGTTGCTTGGTGGAAACGTGGTGATTGACGCCGGGATCGGCGTCGCGGTGGGGTTTGCCGTCTTCGCCGTCATCGGCTGGCTGTACCGCAAGATGCGCGGTCGCGACGGGTTGGGGATCGGCGACGCCAAGCTGCTTGCCTCCGCCGGCGCCTGGGTCGGCTGGGCCGGGCTGCCCAGCGTGATTGGCATCGCGGCCGTGGCGGGATTGTTCGCGGCGGTCATGCTGGGGTCTCTTTCTCCGACCCAACGCATCCCGTTCGGACCTTATCTTTGCATTACGATTTGGCTCGTCTGGCTTTACGGGCCGGTGGCGGTAGGATAGAGAAATTTCATGACGACCGATCCAATAAAAATTCCGGCGGACGCGCTGAAGCGGTTTATCAATGACATAGTCATCGCCGAAGGCATGTCCGGCGACCATGCCGGGACCATGGCGGATGTGTTGGGATGGGCAAATCTGCGCGGCGTCGATTCCCATGGCGTCGCGCGCATTCCACGCTATGTCGGGATGATCGATAACGGCGGCATGAACCCGCGCCCCGATCTCGGCATAACCACCGAAACGGCGGCGTCGCTGACGATTGAGGCCGATCGCGCCGCCGGTCCCGTGGCCATGGATTGGGCCATGGACAAGGCGATCGAAAAGGCGCGCGACGCCGGGATCGGCTGGGCCATGGTGCGCCGGATGACCCATTCGGGCGCGATCGGTTATTACACGCTGAAACCGGCCCGCGCCGACATGGCCGGGCTGGCCTTTGTGTCGTCCCTGCCCAACATGGCCTATCCCGGTACGCGGGAAGTGACCGTCGCCACCAGCCCGATCGCCATCGCTGTGCCGGGTGGTGACCACGCGCCGTTGATGCTGGATATGGCGACCGCCGTGGTCGCCGGCGGCCGACTGACCCAGGCGCGCCTGACGGGCGAGACGATCCCGGAAGGGTGGGCGCTGGACGAAAACGGCAACCCGACCACCGACGGAGCGAGGGCCGTGACCTCGGTGCCGCTTGGCGGCCATAAGGGCGGCGGGTTTTCGCTCATGATGGAATGTCTGATCAGCCTGATGGTGGGGAACCCGATCATCTCTCAGGAACTACAAGCAAGGAGCCCCGGCCACCCGATCCGCCAAAATGGGCTCTGCATCGCGGTCAATATCGCGGCTTTCAGCGATCCCAAGGAATTCCGCAACCAGGTCGATCACCTGGTAGACGTACTTAAAAGCCGGCAAACCGCCGAGGGAACGGACGAAATCCTGGTCCCCGGAGAACGTGGCGACAGGGTGTTGCGGGATCGCACCCAGACCGGAATTCCGATCCGCGGCGGGGTCTGGCAACAACTTGAGACCGTCGCCGGGCGTCACGGCGTCGCCATGCCCAAACCATGAGTCTTTACCTACGGTTTGTTTTTAAACTGTAGAAATGGCAGAGTATTTGGGGAAGTTGGAGCGATATGGCGGATTCATCGGGCTCTGCGAACTCGGCCAATGTTACGTCGATCGGAAATTCGCTTGAGGAAGCCCTCGGCGAACGGCTGATCTCCGCCGGCAGGATCGATGCGATCGCCTATTTTCGCGACAAGGACGATCTGGAGCGTCTCAACGGCGCGGAAGACAGCGCTTACAGCGCCGCCGGCCGTGAATATGGCCCCAAAAACGCACGCTTTGAGACCGTCGACGAGCTGCGCCGCGTACTGGGCGTGACGCCGGACATCTATCGCCGTCTCGCGCCCCTTGTGACGGTTCATTCGGGTCGCCGGGGCATCAATCCGGTGACCGCGCCCCATGCGCTGCTGCTGGCGCTGCCCGGTGGCGACCCGGGACAGATCGATGATCTGGTGGCGGGACGGATGCCCGGCGCGGGCGGCACGGGGCCGTCCATCCTACAGGCGATCCCGAAAATCGCCGGCATCAGTTTCAGCTCGACCACCAGCTACGCCACCGTAGCCACCCTCCGGGCCGAGCCAAACTCGGCTCGGGCGCGGTCTATATTCGCGAGGCCATCATCCGCGTTACCGGCCGGCCTGCATCGCCCTATCTGATCCTCGCCTGGCGGCAGGGGGCGCGGCGGACGATCGCCGCGCCGGTTCCATAAATCGGCCTTTGCGCTTGGCGGCAAATTCCCGCACACTTTGAAGAGACAATCCAGCGTAATGGGGAGACAGGCCATGGCCGGCGGCTTTGACGAAATTCACCGGCGTTCGCTCAAGGATCCGGAATCATTCTGGGCCGAGGCGGCCGAGGGCGTCGAGTGGACCCGCAAGTGGGACCGGGTGCTGGATGATGCGCGCGCGCCGTTTTACCGCTGGTTCGCCGGGGCCGAACTCAATACCTGCCATAATGCGCTCGACCGGCATGTCGCCGCGGGGCATGGCGCACGCGCCGCACTGATCTATGACAGCCCGGTCACCGGCGCCCAAAAGACCTATAGCTATGCCGAACTGACCGACCGCGTGGCGCTGTGCGCCGGTGCGCTGGCGGCGCGCGGTGTCGCCAAGGGCGACCGGGTGGTGATCTACATGCCGATGATTGCCGAAGCTGTGATCTCCGTGCTGGCCTGCGCGCGATTGGGCGCGGTGCATTCTGTGGTGTTCGGCGGTTTTGCTGCCAATGAACTGGCCGTGCGCATCGATGATTGCGGCCCCAAGGCGATCCTCGCGGGGTCGTGCGGCATCGAACCGGGGCGAATCGTAGAGTACAAACCGTTGCTCGATGCGGCGATCGATATCGCGCGCCACAAGCCGGATTTCTGCCTGATCGTTCAGCGCGATGCCGGACGCGCCGAAATGATCCCCGGCCGCGATGTCGATTGGGACGACGCCATGGCGGCGGCGACGCCCCATGACTGCGTGCCGGTCAAAGCCACCGATCCGCTTTATATCCTTTATACCTCCGGCACCACGGGCGAACCCAAGGGCGTGGTGCGTGACAATGGCGGCCACGCCGTGGCGCTCAACTGGTCGATGCCGAATATCTATGGCGTCAATGCCGGCGAGGTCTATTGGGCGGCGTCGGATGTCGGCTGGGTGGTCGGTCATTCCTATATCGTGTATGCGCCGCTGCTGGCCGGCTGTACGACAATTCTCTATGAGGGCAAGCCCGTGGGCACGCCCGACGCCGGCGCGTTCTGGCGGGTGATCGCCGAGCACGGCGTGAAATGCATGTTCACCGCGCCGACCGCGTTCCGCGCCATCAAGAAGGAAGACCCGGACGGCGTGTTGATCGGCGGTCATGATCTGTCCCGGTTCGAAAGCCTGTTCCTGGCCGGCGAACGGGCCGACCCGGACACGCTCCAGTGGGCCGAAAAGCTGCTCGGCGTGCCAGTGCTGGACCATTGGTGGCAGACCGAAACTGGCTGGTCGATCGCCGCCAACTGCATCGGACTCGGGCAGATGCCGGTCAAGTACGGCTCGCCCTCAAAACCCGTGCCGGGCTGGGATCTGCGCGTGATCGACGAGGCCGGCAAGGAAGCCGCGCCCGGCGATATCGGCGCTCTGGTCGCCAAACTGCCCTTGCCGCCGGGCACATTGCCCACATTATGGAACGCCGACGACCGGTACCGCGCGGCCTACCTGACCGAATATCCCGGATTTTATCAGACCGCCGATGCCGGGTTCATCGACGAGGACGGCTATGTCTTCGTGATGTCGCGCACCGACGACATCATCAATGTCGCCGGCCATCGGCTGTCGACCGGCGCCATGGAGGAAGTGCTGTCGAACCATCCCGATGTTGCCGAATGCGCGGTGATCGGCGTGGCCGATTCTCTTAAAGGCCAGGTGCCGCTCGGCTTCGTGGTGCTGAAAGCCGGCGTCGAGCGCGACGATGCCGACATCGTGGGCGAGGTGATCGGCATGGTGCGCAACGACATCGGCCCGGTCGCGGCCTTCAAGACCGCCACGGTCGTCGAGCGACTGCCCAAAACGCGGTCCGGCAAAATCCTGCGCGGCACCATGCGCGCCATCGCCGATTGTGAGAACTGGAACATGCCGGCGACGATCGACGACCCGGTGATACTGGATGAAATCGGCGAGGCGCTGCGGGGGATCGGGTATGCCGGGGAGGGGTAGGGCTAGCCGCTATCCACCATCCCCTCCAGCCGTCTCCGCCTCGTACAACACCTCGTCCGTCCCGGCGTCGATTCCGGTCAGGGATACGTCGTAGCCCCATAATTTGCGGATCTGTTCCAGCACGGCCGCCCGGCTTTTTTCGGCGAGTGGGATGCGGTCGTGCATGGTGTGTTGCAGTTTGAGGTGGCGTTCGCCGAGCAGATCGACGTCGGTGACCTGGATGTTGGGTTCGATCAGGACGATGTCATAGCTGCGCGCGAGGCGCGGATCCCGACTGGTGTCGATGATCTCGGGTTCGCCGATGGCGGCCACCATTCGTTCGGCGGCCGAAGCGTAGTAGGTGGGGTCGTCTCGGCAGGCCAGCAGGTAATCCTGCAGGCTCATGCTTTCGTGTTGTTCCTTGCTGTAAATCTCCGAATACCGGTCAAAGACTTCCATGATGGGCTCCGCTCTGGGACGATCCAGGGATCGTCCTGCTCGTGGTCCCGGCGGTCCTAGCCCCTCAATTGTATTCCGAGACGTGTTCGACACTCCTGCCGGACTACGGTGTGTCGTACGCTTTTATTAGTGGTCTCCCATCTGGTCACACTACCCAACGACTACTCGGATATAACGTTAGTGAGTGAGTGGTTAACAAAACGTTGAATCAAGTTGCCTT
>JAYZAW010000155.1:0-9389 GCA_036339495.1 Pseudomonadota bacterium
TTACAAATTGACCTTTGAGTAGAGCCCTGCGACGGCACTTTGCGCCCTCAGATTGCCATTTTTGGCTGCTCTAAAATAGAGTGAAATTGCTTTTTTCTTGTCTGGCGCAACACCAATCCCATCCCAATAACGGCCTGCTAAAAATGACTGTGCTGTCGAAACGTATTTGTCAGAAATGTCTTTAGTGGCTGCTTTTTGGAGCCAATACACTGCGGTTTTATTATTTTTTTCACACCTAATCCCAAGGTATAAAGTCCGGCGAGACGCAACTGAACCCGAGTGTTGCCATTCTTCGCCGCCTTGTACAGTTCGGGTATGCCAGCACGATAATCACCCTGTTTTATCGCTTGCATAGCCTCATCCACCCCGGCATCGACTGACGACGGAAAGCTTAGAATTAAGATAATCACTACTAAAAGTATGCTCATTCGGGTAATCGAAAATTCTCAAATTAATTGATAAAACCATACAGTCGGCATACCATTTTCTCAATGAATTAATCGATATCGCCTTCGGAATGGCTTTCTGATATTCCAATCAATACGGTGCTTCGGCCGTATAAATTCCTGAATTGAACGAGTCTGTGATCCCCTCCCAATTGACTCCCACCCCACCTTGTGAAATTATCGTCCCACGTTCATGCAATCGATTGCAGGCCCCGTTCAGGGCCATCCGCGCCGGGCTCCCGCACCGGCGCGCATATGGGAGAAATCATTATGGCGCTTGATATTCTGGAACCGACAATCATCACCGATTCCGACATTCTCGACCCGCGTTACAACTGGGATCGGGCGATCCCCGCGCCGGGCCACACGCACGTCGATTTCGAGGAACGGGTCAATTTCGGCCGGCTGCATGATTACCGGCTCGGCCGGGCGCGCGCGGCGCTGGCGGACTCCGGGCTCGGCGCCATGCTGTGCTTCGACAACAACAATATCCGCTATATCACGTCGACGGTGATCGGCGAGTGGGCGCGCGACAAGATGGGGCGCTATGCGCTGTTGCCGGCCGGCGCGGAACCGCATATCTGGGATTTCGGATCGGCGGCGGCGCATCACCGGCTGCATTCGCCGCAGCTTCAGGCGGCGTGCTGCCATGCCGGCATGGTGGGTCTGCGCGGCACGGTGCCGCCGGACGCCGGGCTGATGCGCAACGCGGCCGAGGAAATCAAATCGATCATGGACCAGAACGGCGTCGGCGACATGCCGCTCGGCGTCGATATCATCGAGCCGCCGATGATGTTCGAATTGCAGAAGGCCGGGATCGAGGTGCGCGACGGCCAGCAGGTCATGCTTGACGCGCGCGAGATCAAGAGCCTGGATGAGATCGTGCTGCTCAACCAGGCCGCCGCCATGGTCGACGGCACCTATCAGATGATCCACGAGATGCTGAAGCCCGGCGTGCGGGAAAACGATATCGTGGCCGCCGCCAACAAGATGCTGTACGAGATGGGCTCGGACGATGTCGAGGCAATCAATGCGATCTCCGGCGAGCGCTGTTCGCCCCATCCGCATAATTTCACCGACCGCATCATCCGCCCAGGCGACCAGGCGTTTTTCGATATCATCCAGTCCGATATGGGCTACCGCACGTGCTATTACCGCACCTTCAATGTGGGCAAGGCGTCCCATCCCCAGAAGGACGCCTATGTGAAGGCGCGGGAATGGATCGACGCGGCGATTTCCCTGGTCAAGCCGGGGGTCGGCACCGATCAGATCGCCGCCGTCTGGCCCAAGGCCGAGGAGTTTGGCTTCGAGAACGAGATGGAGGCCTTCGCGCTGCAATTCGGCCATGGTCTCGGCGTCGGGCTGCACGAACGCCCGATCATCTCGCGGCTGATCTCGTTCGAGGACCCGAAGGAAATCAAGGAAGGCATGGTGTTCGCGCTGGAAACCTACTGCCCGGCGACGGACGGCTATTCGGCGGCGCGGATCGAGGAGGAAGTGGTGGTCACCAATGACGGCTGCCGCGTGATCACCCTGTTCCCGGCCGAGGAACTGCCGATTTCGAACCGCTACTAAGGCGTTATTCAATAACCGACGACGACAGGAACGGGAGGCCTTCAGTGGCGACCAAACCCAAGGCAAAGACCAAGAAAAAACCAACCAAATCCGATATCGCAAATGACGATATCGGCGAGGAGGCCCGGCTCGAGCTGTGGCGTCAGCAGCTTATCGTGCGCCATGTCGAACAGCGCGCCCAGGATCTATTTCTGCAAAACCTGATCAAGGGCACCACCCATCTGTCGGTCGGGCAGGAAGCCGTCGCCGCCGGGTTCGGCGTCGCCATGCAGCCCGGCGACTACACGTTCTGCACCTATCGCGGCCATGCCCATACGTTGGTGCGCGGCGCGTCCATGGCCGGCGTTCTCGGCGAGCTGATGGGCCGCGAATGCGGCCTGATGCAGGGCAAAGGCGGCTCGATGCACCTGACCAGCGTCGAACACGGCGCCATGGGGTCCTACGCCATCATCGGCGCCCATCTGCCGATCGCAACGGGGGCCGCGTGGTCGGCGAAATATCGCGGCACCGATCAGGTTTCCGTCTGCTTTTTCGGCGACGGCACGACAAATATCGGCGCGTTCCACGAGGCGCTCAACTTCGCGCAGATCTGGGAGCTGCCCGTGGTGTTCGTGTGCGAAAACAATCTCTACATGGAATACACCCCGATCGGCGACGTCACGGCGGTCGAACATCCCGCCGCCGACCGGGCCTCGGCCTACGGGCTCGACCGCATCATCGTCGACGGCAATGACGCCGACGCGGTCTACCGGACCGCCCAGACCGCCTTCGCCAAGGCGCGCGCCGGCGACGGACCGTCGCTGATCGAGGCCCTGACCTACCGGCATTACGGCCATTCGCGGGCCGATCCGGCGACCTACCGGCCCAAGGAGGAGGTCGAGGCCTGGATGAAGCGCGACCCGATCCCGTTCTATCGTCAGCGGCTGATCGATTTCGGCATCGACGCGTCCGTGGTTGACGGACTGGATGCCGAAATCCTGGCCGAGGTCGACCGGGTCACGGAAGTCTGCAAGGCGTCGCCCGAACCGTCGCCGGATATTCTCCACACCGAAGTCTATGCGGATGGAGGCTCGGCATGGCGGAACTGACGTATCGCGAGGCGGTCGCCGAAGGTATCGCCCAGGAAATGCGCCGCGACCCCAATGTGGTGTTTCTCGGCGAGGATATCGGCAAGGCCGGCGGCGTGTTCAAGACCACCGTCGGGCTGTTCGATGAATTCGGCCCCGACCGGGTGCGCGACACGCCGATCTCGGAACAGGCCATTCTCGGCGCCGCCATGGGCGCGGCCATGACTGGCCTGCGGCCGATCGCGGAGATCATGTTTTCCGATTTCCTCGCCGTGTGCTGGGACATCGTGGCCAATGAAATGGCCAAGACGCGCTATATGACCAACGGACAGACCACCATGCCCGTGGTGGTGCGCACGGCCAATGGCGGCGGCACGCGGTTCGGCGCCCAGCATTCCCAAAGCGTGGAAAACTGGGCCATGGCGATCCCCGGTCTCAAGGTAGTTGCGCCGTCGAGCCCGGCCGATGTCATGGGGCTGTTCGCGGCCAGCGTGCGCGACGACGATCCGGTGGTGTTCTTCGAGCAGAAATCGCTCTACGGCATCAAGGGCGAGGTCCCGGACGGGGAACTTGTGATCGAACTCGGCAAGGCGAACGTGCTGCGCGAGGGCTCGGATGTCACCATCGCCGCGCTCGCGGCCATGGTGCCGCGCGCCATGGACGCCGCCGAAATACTTCAGGCCGACCACGGCATTTCGGCGACCGTGATCGATCTGCGCTGCCTGGTGCCGCTCGATACCCAGACAATTCTCAGCGAGACATCCAAGACCGGGCGCTTCTTCACGGTCGAGGAAAACCCCCGGCTGTGCGGCTGGGGCGCGGAAATATCCTCCATCGTCAGCGAGGAATGCTTCTACGATCTGGACGGACCGATCGTGCGCATCACCACGCCGCATATCCCGCTGCCCTCGGCCGATTATCTCGAGGATCTCGCCATGCCGTCGGTGGCGCGCATCGTCGAGACCATTCGAACCTCGAGCGATTGAGATCAGGCCGTGGATATATTGATGCCGCAACTCGGCGAGACGGTCACCGAAGGCACCGTTACCGTCTGGCATAAAAAGATCGGCGACACGGTCAAGGCCAACGAAATCCTGTTCGAGGTCTCGACCGACAAGGTGGATACGGAAATTCCCGCGCCTACCGACGGCGTACTGGCGGAAATCGCGGTCGCCGAGGGCGAGACCGTCGATGTCGGCGTGAAACTCGCCGTGCTGTCCGAGGACGGCGCAGCCGCGGCGCCGACTGATTCCTCCAGCGTCGATGTCATCATGCCGCAACTCGGCGAGACCGTGACCGAGGGCACCGTCACCGCCTGGCATAAATCGATCGGCGAAGTGCTGACCACCGGCGATATCCTGTTCGAAGTTTCCACCGATAAGGTGGATACGGAAATTCCGGCCCCGGTCGCCGGCGTGCTGACCGAAATCCTGATCGGCGACGGCGAAACCGTCGACGTGGGAACCAGGCTCGGCGTCATCGCGGCGGAAGGCGGCGTAGCGGCGAGCACTGGCGCATCGCGGCCGTCATCCGCTCAGGCTACATCTACGCCAATCCGAAACGGCAATGGCGCGGCGGCGTTGATGCGGTCGGTGCGCAACCGGGATTCGCGCGGCCTGCCGCTGTCGCCCGTGGTGCGGCGGTTGATCGCGGAGCATGGGCTCAACGCCGACCGGATAACCGGCACCGGCCGCGATGGCCGCGTCACCAGGCGCGACGTTCTTGCCGTGATTGATTCCGCGCCCGCTATTCAAACCGGCGACGATTCGCCGGAGATCGTCCCATTAACGCGCCTGCGCAAGCAGATCGGCGATCACATGGTGCGGTCGAAGGCGACCAGCCCCCATGTTCTGCAAGCAGTCGAAGTGGATTTCTTCGCCGTCGACGCGGTACGCGCGGCGCACAAGGATTCGTGGCGCGCGGCGGAAGGCTTCGGGCTGACCTATCTGCCGTTCATTGCGCGCGCGGTGTGCGACGCGATTGCGGATTATCCCAATATCAATGCCTCGATCGACGGCGACAATATGATCATCCACCGCCGGATCAATCTCGGCATCGCGGTCGATCTCGGGCTCGACGGTCTGATCGTGCCGGTGGTCAAGGACGCCCACCGCAAAAGCTTGCGCGACATCGCGCGCGAGATCAGCGAACTGGCCGACAAGGCGCGGTCCAGTGGGTTGACGCCCGACGATCTGACCGAAGGCACCTATACGCTGTCCAATTCGGGACCCTACGGCACGCTGATTACCGCCCCGGTGATCAACCAGCCGCAGGTCGCGATCCTGTCGACCGACGGCGTACGCAAGAAACCGGTGGTCATCGAAGGGCCGCAGGGCGATTCCATCGCCATCCGCCCGGTCGGGGTGTTGGCGCAATCCTTCGACCATCGGGCCATCGACGGCGCCTATTCGGGGGCGTTTCTCAACCGGCTTCGGGAGATTATCGAGACTCGCGACTGGTCGGCGGAAATTTAACGTTCGTGGAAAACTTCACACCCGTATCGGCGCTGATCGGCGGTGCGCTTATCGGCATTTCGGCCGGCTTTTTGCTGTGGCTGAATGGAAGGATCGCGGGGATCAGCGGCATTACCGGCGGCTTGCTGAGCCCGGGCAAGGGCGAAATCGGCTGGCGCGCCTTGTTTCTGTTGGGGCTTGTGGGCGGCGTGGCAATTTACCGTCTTGCCGGCGGCGGCCTGCAATCGATCGAGATTACCGGGTCGGTCCCAATCCTGCTGATCGGCGGATTGCTGGTCGGTCTGGGAACCGGGATCGGCGACGACTGCACCAGCGGTCACGGCGTGTGCGGCATAGCGCGGCTGTCGCCACGTTCCATCGTGGCCACATTGGTGTTCCTGGGGCTGGCGGCCGGGACTGTTTTCGTCACGCGTCATGTGATGGGTTGAGGGGAAATCATGCGCTCGATTGCCGCCCTTGCCGGCGGATTGATATTTGGATTGGGGCTGGCGATATCGCAGATGGTCAATCCGCAAAAGGTATTGGGGTTTCTGGATTTTACCGGCGATTGGGACCCAAGCCTGGTCTTTGTTCTCGGCGGCGCGGTGGTTGTTGCATTCATTGCCTTCCGCCTTGTCCTGAAACGCGACACGCCGGTTTTCGGCGCCAGATTTTCGCTTCCCGACAAGACCCGGATCGACGGCCCCTTGATCATCGGCGCGGTCCTGTTCGGGGTCGGTTGGGGATTGGTCGGGCTGTGCCCCGGTCCGGCGATCGCCGCGCTCGCCTACGGCATGGAAGAATCCGTCTGGTTCGTGGCTGCACTTCTCGCCGGTCTCGGGATTGCGCGGCGCCTGAATTAAGCTTTTGCCGTCGACCCGCGAATTATCAATTCGCAGGGTAGGCGGATTTGTTCATCTGAAAGTTCTTCGCCGTTGTCCATTTCCGACAGCAGTACGCGCGCCGCCTCCGCGCCGATGTCGTAATGGGGAATCCGCACGGTCGTTAAAGGCGGCGCCATCTTGTCGATAAACGGCATGTCGTTGAACCCGACGACGGACACATCGTCCGGGCAGGACAGTCCGGCCTCGCGCAAGGCATCGTAACAACCCAATGCGATCAAATCGTTGCCGGCCAGTGAAGCGGTGAAATTGCGCTGCTTTGCCAGGAGTTCGGACATGGCGCGATAACCGGCCGCGACCGAATAGGCGTCGCAAAAGATGATCAATTCATCGTCGATATCCAGCCCCTGTGCGGCCATGGTCTCGCGATAGGCCTGATGGCGCTGAAACCCGGTCGATAACGCCTGGGGTCCCGCGATATCGGCGATCCACCGGTGGCCCAGCCCGGTAAGATGCTCGATGGCGAGCCTTATGCCCTCGGCGTCGTCATTGATCACCGACCGGATGCTGTGATCGTCCACGTCCCGATTGACCAGCACCAGCGGCACGCCGTCGGCGCGGTATTCCGCCAACAGCGGATCGTCGCGCCGCGCGGTGGCGAGGATCAACCCATCTACGCGGCGCGCCCGCATGCGGTCGAGAATAAGTTCCTCGCGGTCGAAATCATTATCCGTATTGGCGATGACGGCGGTATAGCCACGCTTGCCCAGGACATCCTCGATACCGCGAATGATCGGCGGAAACAGGGGGTTGGTAAGGTCCGGGATGATCACGCCCACGGTCAGTGAACGATTGGTTTTCAGGCTGTACGCCATGGGGTTGGGGCGGTAGCCGAGCAATTGCGCCGCGTGTTCGACCTTGGTCGCAATTTCGCCTGTTACCATGTGGCGGGTTTCCGGGTTCAGCGCGCGCGACACCGTGGACGGGTGGACTCCCACATGATGCGCCACGTCGCGCAATGTGACCCGGCCCTGGGTCATGATCGATGCTCCTCCGATTTCACGCTCTCTTATAGGAGTGCAATCGATTGCATACAAGAGCGATCGCTCATATAAATGGCTTGGCAATTCAAATAAGGATGATTTCGTTATGGCGAATGAAGATATCAGCAAACTATCCATCGGTTGGATCGGCGCGGGACGCATGGGGTATGCCATGGCCTATCTGCTGCTCCAGGCCGGCTGCGACGTGACGGTGTGGAACCGGACCCGTTCCAAGGCCGAGCCGTTGACGGAATCCGGCGCCAAGATAGTCGATTCACCTGCCGAGCTTGCCGGCTGCGACGTGATTTTCACCATGGTCGCCGGGCCGGACGATTTGATTCAGGTGATCTCCGGCCCCCAGGGTGTGTTGTCCAATACGGTCTCGACGCCGCGGATATTTGTCGATTGCACGTCGGTCAATGACGAAGCGTCCGACGTGGTGCGCGACGCCACCGCCGCCCGCGGCGCGGCATATCTGGTCGCGTCCGTCAGCGGCAACGCCAAGGTGGTCAAGGCGGAACGCCTGACCGTTGTGTCGTCGGGACCGAAAGAGACTTTCGACGAGGTCGAACCCCTGCTCAAGGTGATCGGGCCCAACGGGGTGATCCATGTCGGCGATGCGGACATGGCGCGCGCCATGAAAATTTGCCACAACGTATTCCTCGGCGTGGTCACGCAGTCTTTGGCGGAAATTTGTGTACTGGCGGAAAAATACGGCGTCAAGCGGTCCGATTTCATGGAGTTCATGAACCAAAGCGTGATGGGGTCGACCTTTTCAAAATACAAGACGCCGAGCTTCGTCAATCTCGATCTGACGCCGACCTTTACCCCGCTGCTGCTGAAGAAAGACATGGATCTCGGCCTGTCGCTGGCGCGCGAACTGGGCGTTCCCATGCCGGTCGCCGCCGCCACCCGAGAGATGATTCAGTCCGCCGTCGGCCAAGGCCATACCGATTGCGATTTTGCCGTTCTGCTCCATCAGGAAGCCGAAAATGCGGGGCTCAAACTGGAGCCGGAAAACATCGAAGTCTCCGATGGGCTGTCGTCGCCCGCCAAGTAAAGGCGGTTCGCTGGTTTGGATACCGTCTTTATTGCCACGGCGATCGTCGCGTTTCTCGCCGCCGGTTGCGTCAAGGGCGTGATCGGGCTCGGCCTGCCACTGACCGCCATTGCTGTTCTGACCACCACGATCGGCCTGCGCGATGCGATCCCGTTGATCGTCATCCCAGTGCTGATCACCAATATATGGCAAGCCAGCCATGGCGGCGCGTTGGGCCGGCATTTTCGGCGTTTCTGGCCGCTGAATTTACTATTATGCGCCAGCACGTGGGTTGGAACGGTGATGCTGTTCCGTATCGATCCGTGGATTCTGAGCCTGGTGCTGGGCGTTGTGATCATTTTTTTTGCGTTGATCAATATGTTCGCCGTGACCATGCGGGTGCGCGAGGGGTCCGAATTCTGGCTGTCGCCGGCGGTTGGGGCGTTTTCCGGGGTGTTGACCGGGGTGACAGGTTCGGTCGGCGCGCCGGTGGCGATTTATTTTCAGGCGCTCGGGCTTGGCAAGGAAGAATTCCTGCAGGCCATCAGCCTGTCTTTTTTTCTTGCCGCCATGGCGTGGATTCCGTCGCTGATCAGCGAAGCCGCTTTTGGGTTTGAAATTGCGCTAACATCCACCGCGGCATTGATTCCGGCTTTTGCGGGGATGTGGATTGGGCGTCGTATCCGTAACCATTTGTCGGAACTTTATTTCAGCCGGGGCGTGTTCCTGTTTCTGATCGTCATCGGGCTGAACCTGATTCGCCGCGCCCTCTTGTAATGTATGTCCTCTAATTGACCCGAACCGTGATTTCGACCACCATGCGCCGGAAACAATCCCGGGGAGCATGACATGGCCACGCTGCGCCACATCGCCTATTCGGTATCGGATCTGCCCGCTTCGCATAAGTTCTTCGTCGAGGCGTTC
>JAYZAW010000156.1:0-9732 GCA_036339495.1 Pseudomonadota bacterium
TATGCCAAGCAGCTGATTGCCGAAGGGTCGATATCGGAAGAAGACACGATCCGGATTTCAACGGATTTCCGCGCCCGCATGGATCAGGCATTCGAGGCGGCGGGGTCCTATAAACCGAATAAAGCCGATTGGCTCGAAGGCGCCTGGACGGGTTTCGGCGCGGCGCCGTCTGTTGAAGACCGCCCCGGCAAAACCCACCTACCTCTGGAACGGCTCAATGAGGTGGGAAATGCGCTTACCTCCTTCCCAGAAGGTTTCCAGCTGAATCCAAAGCTCAATCGCGTGCTTGACCAGCGCCGAACCGCACTGGAAACTGGCAAGGGAATTGATTGGTCGACTGCGGAAGCCCTCGCCTTTGGATCGCTTTTGACGGAAGGTTTTCTGGTGCGGCTGAGCGGCCAGGATGTGTCCCGCGGGACATTTTCCCAGCGTCACGCGGTCTTCGTCGATCAGGAAACCGAGCAACGTTATACCCCACTGGAACACGTCCGGGACGGACAGGAAAGATTTGTCAGCCGAAACAGCCCGCTGGCGGAAGCGTCGGTTCTCGGGTTCGAATACGGTTTGTCGCTGGCCGATCCACAGGCCCTGGTGCTTTGGGAAGCGCAGTTCGGCGATTTTTCCAACGGCGCTCAGTTCATTATTGATCAGTTTATCGCACCGGGTGAAGCCAAGTGGCTGCGCATGTCCGGCTTGGTGATGCTGTTGCCCCATGGCTATGAAGGGCAGGGGCCCGAGCATTCCTCCGCGCGGTTGGAACGGTATCTCCAGCTTTGCGGCGAAGATAATATGCAGGTCGCGAATATCACCACGCCGGCGAATTATTTTCATGCCCTGCGCCGGCAAATTCATCGCAAGTTCCGCAAGCCGTTGGTGATCATGACTCCGAAATCCCTGCTTCGGCACAAGCTCTGCATATCCAAACTGGAAGACATGGGACCCGGGACGTCGTTCAACCGCGTTCTCCCGGATTGCGGCCAGCTCGTCGCCGATGACACAATTCGCCGCGTCGTGCTCTGCTCCGGCAAGGTCTATTACGATCTGTTGGAAGAACGCGATAAGGCGGGTATCGACGATGTCGCGCTTGTTCGGGTGGAACAGCTTTATCCATTTCCGGAAATATCGCTCGGCAACGAGCTCAAGCGCTATGGCGCGGCGGACGTGGTCTGGTGCCAGGAAGAACCGAGCAATATGGGCGCCTGGAATTACATCGACAGGCGCATTGAAACCCTGTTGGGAACGCTCGATGTCTCGGCGCAACGACCCAGCTATGCGGGTCGCGACGAAGCCGCATCGCCGGCGACCGGCCTGCTGAGCCGTCACAACGCTGAACAGTCCAGGCTGGTGCGCCAGGCGCTGGCAATCGATTGACGCCGCCAACATAACTTCACCGCGAGGAACCCGAAGCATGACGACCAATATCATCGTTCCAGCACTTGGCGAATCCGTGTCCGAAGCCACGGTGGCCAAATGGTTCAAGAATGCGGGCGATTCCATCGCCATGGACGAACCGCTGGTCGAGTTGGAAACCGACAAGGTGACCCTTGAAGTCAATGCCGTGACCGACGGCGTGCTGACCGAAATCGTGACGGATGAGGGCGCAAATGTCGAAGTAGGGGCGCTTCTGGGTCGCATTTTATCCGATGGATCCGCTGTCGTTTCGGCCCCTGCCCCCGCCAAGGTCGCGGAAACGGGATCGGAACCAAGCCCGGCGGACACGCCCATGTCGCCGGCGGTGCGAAAATTGATCGGGGATCACGGGTTGGACGCGTCGGCCATCCCGGCGACGGGCAAGGATGGCCGCTTGACCAAGGGCGACGTACTCGGCTTTATCGACGACGGATCTGCGCCCAAAGCGCCCGTCGCGCCGCAACCGACGCCCGCGCCCCCGGCAACCGCTTCCGCCCCCGATGCGCGCGAAGAACGCGTCCCCATGACACGGCTCCGGAAACGGATCGCCGAGCGCCTTAAAGAAGCGCAGAACACCGCCGCCATGCTGACGACCTTCAACGAAGCCGATATGACCAACGTCATGGCCGCGCGCGCGAAATACCGCGACGCGTTTGAAAAGAAATACGGCGCGCGCCTGGGCTTCATGAGCTTTTTCGTAAAATCCTGCATCGTCGCGCTGCAGGAAATTCCGGCCGTCAATGCGCAGATCGACGGCGACGATCTGGTCTACAAAAATCATTATGATATCGGCGTCGCCGTGGGGTGGGAGCAAGGGCTTGTGGTGCCGGTCTTGCGCGACGCGGACCAACTCGGCTTTGCCGAAGTCGAAGCCGGCATTGGTGATCTCGGCCGCAAGGCGCGCGACGGCAAGCTGACCATGGAAGAACTCACAGGCGGCACTTTCACCATCACCAATGGCGGCGTGCATGGGTCCATGATGTCGACTCCGATCCTGAATCCGCCGCAATCCGGCATTCTCGGCATGCATAAGATCGACCGGCGGCCGATCGCGGTCGGCGACCAGATCGAAATCCGCCCCATGATGTATCTCGCCCTTAGTTACGACCATCGGGTCATCGATGGTCGCGAGGCGGTCACGTTCCTGGTCCGGGTTAAGGAATGCATCGAGGATCCCGAACGCATCATGCTGGGCGTCTGATGCGCCGGGCGTAGGAGTACGCGGATATGAGTGACGAAAAGTTCGATCTGATCGTTATCGGCGGCGGACCCGGCGGGTATGTCGCCGCAATCCGCGCGGCTCAGCTTGACATGAAGGTCGCCTGTGTCGATAAGCGGGCGAGTTGGGGCGGGACCTGTCTCAACGTGGGGTGTATTCCCTCCAAGGCCCTGTTGCATTCGTCGGAAAAATTCATTGAAACGCGAGACCATCTTGCCGAACACGGCGTGAAGACAGGAAAGGTATCGCTCGATCTCGCGGCCATGATGGCGCGCAAGGATCAGGTAGTCGCAGATCTCACCCAGGGTATCGCGTTTCTGTTCAAGAAAAACAAGGTAACGCCTTTCCACGGCGCGGCGCGGATCACCGGACCCGGCACCGTCGAAGTCGTGGGTGATAATGACGACATCCAGAAATTACAAGCCGGCAAAATTCTCATCGCGACCGGGTCCGAGGTTGCGCCGCTGCCCGGCGTCGCGATCGACGAAAAGCAAATCGTTTCTTCGACCGGCGCGCTGACGCTTGGCAAAGTGCCGAAGCGGCTGGTTGTCGTCGGCGGTGGATATATCGGGCTTGAAATGGGATCGGTGTGGCGACGACTGGGTTCGGACGTCACTGTCGTCGAATTCCTGGATACCATCGTTCCGGCCATGGATGCGGAAGTCGCAAAACAGCTTCACCACTCCCTCGAGAAGCAGGGTTTTGAATTCCGGCTCGGAACCAAAGTTGCCGGGGCCGAAACGTCGAAATCCGGCGTGACATTGTCACTGGAACCCGCTCAGGGTGGCGAAACAGAGAATTTTGAATGTGATGTCGTGTTGGTGTCGATCGGACGGCTTCCATACACCGATGGACTCGGACTCGATGAAATCGGCGTGAACCGTGACAATCGGGGCGTCATTTCCGTCGACGGGCGGTTCGAGACCAATGTGCCCGGCATTTTCGCTATCGGCGACGTTATTCCCGGCCCCATGCTGGCCCATAAAGCGGAAGATGAAGGCGTGGTTGCGGTGGAAATGATGGCGGGACAATCCGGCCATATCAATTACGACGCCATCCCGGCCGTGGTCTATACCGCGCCGGAAGCGTCCTCGGTCGGTCGTACCGAAGAACAGCTCAAGGCCGATGGCGTTGACTATAACGTCGGGAAATTCCCCTTCATGGCTAATTCACGCGCCCGCGCCAATGGCGATACGGAAGGGTTCGTCAAAATTCTTGCCGATGCAACGACGGACGCCGTGCTCGGCGTTCACATTATCGGGCCCGATGCGGGGATGTTGATCGCCGAGTTGGCGCTCGCCATGGAATTCGGCGCGTCGGCGGAGGATATCGCCCGAACCTGCCACGCCCATCCCACATTAAACGAAGCCGTGAAAGAAGCCGCGCTCGCCACCGACGGGCGCGCCCTGCACATCTAAACGTCCAAAAACAAATCCTCGATCGGCATTGGTTCGGCGATGAAATGCTGCTGGTGGAGATATTTCACCATGGCCTCAAGGCTAGGGCGGTTTGCTTCAATGCCGTAAGGCCAGGGGTCGCCGTCGAACAGTTCATCGATTTCATCCAGATCGGGGAACAGCCAGGGCAGCATCAAATGCTGAGCGCCGGAAAACCGCATTTGCCGGTTGGCGAAATTCTTGGCTTCCACGCAGGCCTTATAAAGGCTGGTGGCGATCCAAGGTTCGGCTTCATGGACATCCTTGCGGATCACTACAAGATGCATGATCGGGTGAATGCCGGTGCTGAGGAAATGTTCGCGCTCGACCTCGCGATAATTGGGGAACAGTCGCACCACATTGGGATGCGTTCCAAGATTTACCGGCAGGCGCGATCCGATGATCGCGTCGATCTCGCCATCGGCCAGCAAATCTCCCAGTGATTTTTCCGTATTGTTGTTGACTTCGATCTCGACCGGTTTCAGCAGCGGCGGCGGGGCCGGCATGCCGTGGGTGCCGGCCTTTTCCACAGCGCCAATGACCCAGTGAATCTTGGACAAATCAACGCCATAGTCGTTTTCCATGAATCCGCGACAAACGACGGAAGCCGTCTGAGTATACATGGGTAGGCCGACCCGCTTGCCCTCCATGTCTTTTGGCGTCTTTATCCCCGAATTCGGGTTGACGATGAAATATCCGTGCCGGAACATTTTCGATGGAAAAACCGGTATCCCGACAAACGGGCAATCGCCCGTGGCCATCTGGGAAATGAATTCCGAAAGGGACATTTCCGACGCATGAAATTCCCGCCGTTTCACCATGCGATCGAATATTTCGCGCGGCGCCTGGATTTCAAGAAAGTTCAGATCGATGCCTTCGGGTTCGACCGCACCGGTCATCAAAGGCTGCATGCGGTCATAGCCGCCACAGGCAAATGTCAGCGAAAAATTGCTCATCCCAACTGTCCCTCGTTTTGATGGGTTCAAAGTTATTTCCCATTTGTAAGGGGCCAGCCTGCGCCGGGCAATGGGGTGAGATTAATGCGTTGAATTTTTGGGCTTGAGAACCGCCACGGGGATGCCATGCCGTTCCCGGACCACTTGACGGATTTTTTGCCAATCCAGCCACCGCGCTTTTTCGCCCGCCGCGTCGATCAAAAGATACTCCAGTTCGCGAACGGGTTCCGGCGGAAAGCTTTCGCCGGCCTCCACGCGATCCGCCTGGTTTTGGCTTGGGTGGGCTTCGAGCAGCAAATCACCGCCATGCCAGCCGATTTTCGCCGCCTGGTCCACGACGGTGACCTGCGTGCCGATCGCGATGGTATTGAAAAGTCGTTCGATGTCTTCCGGATACATCCGGACGCAGCCATGGCTGGCGCGGCGTCCGACGCCCTCCGGTTTATTGGTGCCGTGAAGCAGATAGGACGGCCAGCCGAGATAAATCGCGTGGCGACCCAGCGGGTTGTCGGGGCCAGGCCCTATAGCCTTGGGCAGTTCTGGATCCTCGATGCGGATCGATTTGGGCACAAACCATGTCGGGTCGGCTTTCTTGCGTTTGATCGTGGTGCGCCCAAGCGGCGTCGACCATCCCTGCCGTCCTATCCCGACCGGCATGGAATGCGGCGGCGCGCCATTGGCCGGATAATAATAAACGCGCTGGTCCGACAGATTCAGCACCAACCCTTCACGTTTCGCCCGTGGCGCGATATGCCCGGATGGAATGACCAGCTTGTTTCCATCCCCCGGCAGCCACGGATCGGTTCCCGGGTTCGCCGCCATCAATTCAGTAAAGCCAAGATTGAAACGTCGTGCGATATCCATCAGCGTATCGTCGGCGGTCGCAACGTAAGACTGGGTTTTGCCGAGCAAATCTGAAGGCCGTTCGCCCATGGGTTTGGCAAAAACATGTTTTGAAAACACCGCCATGGTCACCAAGGACGCGGCCGCACCGAGACAGAACTGTCTCCGCGTCGTACTTGGGTATAACCGATGAGTGGTCATGAAGCGCCTGGTCCTATCTTCGATGCAACATAATCATCGTCATGGAATTTTGAAATATCTAACCCGGTTATTTTGATCACAATTTGTTGGTCGCGTTCTCTGTCTCATGGGTTTGTGTAGGCGGTCCTTCAAACCCTCGGGTCGGGGCTCGGGAAGCCCAGCAGGTGGGCGCTGTGTAGTATTCCCTGAACGTCCCATGTCAATGCAATGTGGTTGGTAATCGCGTGCACGTCGCGCCAGGCGCGATTTGCCGGATCGCCGGCGTTTAACCCCCTCGCGCCGAGCAGCGGATAAATTGTATCGACCGCCTGTAGGCATAGCTTGGCGGCAAACCCGTTATCTGTCCGGTAGCGCAGCCGTTGTTCCATTGTCGGCGTCTCGCCGGCCGCGCCAGATTTCGAAATTTCGGCCAGGTTTTTCATGACCAGCGCGTAGGCCGCATCCGTCGCCGCGCGCGCTTCCGAAATTCTCAACCGGACAGCCGGCTGTTCCCCGACGCTGGCGCTGGTCACCGATACATGGCCGCTCAGCCCGTCAACGACGGATTCCAGCGCGAGCCGCGCCGCGCCGATCGCCGAGCCGATAATGTTGAACGAGAATACGCCGTGCAACGGCAGGCGATAATTATAGTGGTCATTGACCGCACTGCCCGGTGTCGCCTGGCCGCGCAGTTCCATCACGTTTAAAACGCGGTAATCCGGCACGAAATGATCCTCGACGACGACATCATTGCTGCCCGTCGCGGTTAGTCCGCTCGCATACCAGGTGTCTTCGATCGTACAGGCCGATAATGGCACCAGCGCCAAAATGGGGTTGGGTCGGCCGGCCTTCTTCAACTGAATATCAAGGGCCAGAATGACCCAGCCGCAGTGATGAACGCCGCTGGAAAATTGCCATTTTCCTGATAGCTGTATCCCGCCGTCGGCGAGTTGGGCCTGATGTCCGGCCGATCTGAAGGATGTCGACAACATCGTATCCTGACCATCGCCCCAAATTTCTTCCTGGGCCTTGGGCGCATACATGCCGCCGATCCAGGCATGGCAGGCGGTGATGCTGGCGTCCCACGCGCTGGAGGCGCAGCCCCGGCCCAATACCATGGCAAGTTCGGTCTGCACGCCATATGGCAGCTCAAACCCGCCGAATTTTGCCGGCTGCAATATCCGATAAAATCCGGCTTTGCGGAAATCCTCCACGGTTTCATCGGGCATGCGGCGGAGTTCGTCGGCCTGTTTCGTTCGGCCGCGAACAATTGGGACCAATTCTCGGGCGCGATTGAGAATATCTTCCCGTGTCGGAGTGGCTGTCGGCATTTTCTGTTCTTTTGGTGAGTTCCGGCGGCCATGAGTCTGGCACAAACGAGCCGCGTTGCGAAGCCATGTGCCATGGGATACCGTACGGCCTTCATGTCGATCCGCCGTTCAAAGCCACAAACAGAGAGTGACCAAGACAATGTTCGATTTTTTCAGGCCGACACACCCTTTCGGTGGACAGACCTTGCGCCTCGTGGCCGAAGCGTCGCAAGGCGGCGGCGATGTTTTTGAAATCGCCCGCACATGCCATGAAATCGAGGAAGGCGACAAGGATGGTTGGGAGCGGTCATGGATATCTCTCGCCGAACGGACCGAGAAAAAGGCCAAGGATGCTCTCGCCGACGGCCGCAAGATAACCGCGCGGCAGCATTTCTTTTCGGCCAACCAGTATTGGCGCATGTCGGATGTTTTTCTGACCATGGAGGACAATGCGAAAAAGACCGAACGCTTCATCAAGTCCCAGGAAAACTTCCGCGCCGCCGCCGCGCTGAACGACCCGAAAATGGAAGTCATCACCGTCAAATGCGGCGATGAGGAATATGACGGTTATTTCTGCCATCCGGTCAATCCAAAACCCGGGAAATGGCCGGCGGTGTTCCTGATCGGCGGCGCCGACGCCTTTGCCGAGGAAATCTTCTTTTCCGGACGCCAGATTCTTGAGCGCGGTTGGGCGCTGCTGCTGGTCGACACCCCCGGCCGCGGGTCATCATCATATGTGAAGGGAATACCGACCCGGCACGATTACGAAATCCCCTCCAGCGCGTCGATCGATTATCTGGTGTCCCGCCCCGAAGTGGACGAAGATCGCATCGGGCTGATCGGGATCAGCATGGCGGGATATTACGCGCCGCGCGCCGCCGCGTTCGATGACCGGATCAAGGCGCTGGTCGGCTGGTGCGGCTGTTACAACATGCTCGACGATCTCTATATTTTTTGCGAGCATTTGCGCCCGACGCTGCAGCGGCTTTTGGGCGGCGTCAGCGACGAAGTCGCGCGTGAAATGCTGATCCCTTTCACCATGGAAGGCGTGGCGCAGAACATTACCTGCCCGACCTTGATTACCCATGGCGCCGAAGACCGCCTGATGGATGTGGAAGGCGCGAAACGCCTGTTCAACGAAATCTCAAGCACGGACAAGACGCTGAAAATCTACGACGATTCCAAGGCCGGCGGCGTGATCCATTGCAGCCACGATTACTGGGTCGATAACGTGCCGTTCATGCTGGACTGGATGGAAGACCGGCTTTAGCCCAGCCTTATGCGTCAGTGGCGGTTAACTGGCGCGAGAGCAGAGAATTATTCCTCCTCTGCCAGGAGCCGATCGAGAACTTTTTGATATTGTAGGGGCCCTGTATCAACACTCAGGAGGGTCTGTGCCGGTTTCTCGTCCGGCTGGTCCAGCGAGATCTGCTGGGCCTCGATCACGGGCACGTCCTGATCGGAGAAGGCGAAGGTCCGCATCTTGTATATGAGGTCTCGGATCTCTTTGTTCCGCTCGTCGTCGGTGAGAACATTATAGCGCGCGGCGGTGTAGTGGTAGTGCGTCGTCCGGTCGGTCTCGGGCGTCAGGAAGTGAAGCGCGAAATATCCGGTGCCGCTTTCCTTCGGCTCGCCGGGCTTGCTGGCGCCGAATTGCAGACGCAGGTTGCTGGCCGGAAACCAGGAAATCGCCTGCCACTGGTCCCCCCGTTCGAAGCCGCCCGGGCTCATCATCCGCAGGATGCCGGGGGTTTCGGCGTCCTGGGAGTTGCGGGTGACGGTGATAACGTCGCCATCCTGCTCAACCACGGGCTCGGCCTCGGCGGTATCGGCGTTGCCGAGAATGCCGGCATGGGTGTAGCTGATATGGCTCAAATCGAGCAGGTTGTCGACGATGAGCTCGTAGCGCGCATTGACCTTGAGATAGCCGGGCCGGGTGACGTGCAGTTCGGGCCGGTCGTCGAGGCAGCTATAGTCCGGGATTTTGTCGGGGTCGGCCGGCTTGTCGCCCATCCAGATCCAGATCAGGGTATGCTTCTCCACCACGGAATAGCTTTTGAGGTTCAGTGCGTCGGAGACCTTGCCGCTCCCGTGCGGGTTCAGGGCGCACTTCCCATCCGCGCCGAATTCCAGACCATGGTAAATGCACTGCACCCGGTCGCCGGCCAGCAGTTTGCCCATGGACAGCGGGACGGAACGGTGAGGACACCGATCGGTAATCGCCGCAATACCCCGGTCTCCCTTCCGGTAGAACGCGATCGGCTCGTTCATGATGGTGCGATGCATCAACGCGCCGTCCTTCAGCTCGGCGGCGACCGTCACCACGTACCATGTGTTGCGCAGGAACGGGACTTTCGGCAGCGGTCTCTGCGCCGCGC
>JAYZAW010000157.1:0-43155 GCA_036339495.1 Pseudomonadota bacterium
TTAGCAGACGAATTCGCTTTTGTCATCCTAAATTGCCAGATTTTTGGTTTGACACAGGTGTGGGCGGCACAAAGCCGCCACATAGGGACCACGGCTCTGGCGCACCTTGTCGACCGGAAGGCCTTGCTGAAGAAGTGTAAATCTGTCGGGCTCTAGAATTTAGACACCACTTTGGTTGGGTGTCCTGTTCCCAAGAATGTTCCCCATTCAAGTTTTTGACGGTTTTGTTAAAATTGAGATGTTAAGTTAATTCTTTAACAACAATTAGTTAGTGTGTGACGGGGCGTGGCGCAGCCTGGAAGCGCACCTGCTTTGGGAACATAGAGAAAGAAAATTCAGTGAGATTTTGAAGGCGGGCCCCACCCTTTTGAGATGATGAATTAATTGGTGGACTGAATTATATCTCATGGATTATTCATTTAAAAACAAAGGTATTGTTATCCTTCTCTCTCCGCCAATATTTTGATAGGCCCGTAAGTTATTATATTTCAAGGACTTATGGGCCTATCAATTTTTCATTACTACACATGCCAACCACGCATGAAATAGAGCATATCATCAGGGGTCAGCTTCCGGGTTCATTCAATGTTGGCCGATCAGTTGTGATCTGTTGGGTCGTATTGGAATAATATTCCAGAATACGTTGATCTTGAGCAATATATAGTGTGTCGTTCGTGCTTTGCCTGGGAACCTCTTTCCGAAATAACGTGGGACGCTAATGGCCCCGGTCGATCGGATACGTCAGGAGGAACCGCGTGATAACAAGACCTATGCCTCAGGCTTCCAAGATGGGGCCACCACCCCCATAGGCGGGTGGGTCAAATTCCGGCCATATCATTATGGGGCATTCGGTCATCGGTTCGTCGATTTGACACCCATCTAAAATCATCGCTTTGTGACAGGTAGCCTCAGTTTGCCAATTGTACCTTAGAAACCGCAGAATTCTCAGGATCCTATCATACTGTATAGCCTGCTAAGGTCTGCTTGACAGGCTGTCAACTTCAGCAATCCTGACAGTCTTATTTCTTCCGATAATACCATCTCGCTTTCACTGCATCATAGTATTTGCTCAGTTGCCGGGTGCTGTCCTCTCGAAGAATTTTCAGGTGGTGCTGTCGCAATCGACTGGTACCAATGTCAATTCGTTCATGTGTGGCCACGGCATCGGCTAGTGCTACGGTTGACCATTCCTTGGTGCGATCGGCCTTGAGTATTTTGATCACTACATCGCCACTGTTTTGAATTGTGCCTCGATGTCAGCGGCAGTTGGTCGAGTAGAGTTGTAATCCTCGGAAACCATCTCGTTGGCCGTCTCGAAGGACACGGCCATGAGTCGCGATCAGCGCTCGCCGGTATAACCCGGGGATTGGACGCAATTCGGCACCGTCCACCGACACGAATTTAAATTCGTGTTGTATCCGCCGAACCGAATCAGAAGGTTTTTACTTTCGCCGGCCGCCAACGGCTCAGGCGATCTTCCACCTTTTTCACCGCCGCCGTGATCAGCAGCGACACCGTCATGAAGATGATCAGCACCGCAAACAGGATGTCGACCCGATAGCCTTGCGACGCCTGGACCATGACCACGCCGAGGCCGTATTCCGTGCCGCCGAAAAACTCCGCCACCACCACGCCCAGGATGGCACGCCCGATGGCGAGCCTGAGCCCGGCAATGATAAACGGCAGTGAATTCGGCAGGACCACCAACTTGTTGATCTGCCATTCATTGGCGCCAAAAGAACGCACCACGTTGATCAGCAGCCGGTCGGCGTTCTTGACCCCGGCATAGGTGTTGATCAACAGCGGGAATACCGCGCCCATGAACACGATGGTGATGACCGTCCAAAAGCCGACGCCGAACCAGATCAGCACGATCGGCAGGAACACCAGCCGCGGCGTGGCGTTGAACGCGGTGATGAACGGATCGAATATTGCGTCCACCGTCTGGGACCGTCCGAGCGCCACGCCCAAGGGCAAGGCCACGACGATCGACAACCCCAAGCCAAACAGGAAAGTCCCGGTACTGGCGTTAAAGTGATTCCAGATCGTGCCGACCAATGGCAATTTTTCGTTTAGGATCAATAGTTTGAACAGCGCGGAGACGATATCGGACGGGGTGGCGAAAAACAGTTTCATGCCCTTCGAAAGTCCGAATATCGCCGGATAGGACTCCCAGATTGCGAAAACCGTCAGGATAAATCCGGTGCCGAGGATGGCGGGCTCATGGGCTTCGTAAAACGACTCTTCCGCGGGCGGGGGCGCCGTGAACGACGTCTCAGCGGCGGTGGTTTCCATAACCGGTGTGTCTACAGTATCCGCCATAACTACAACCCCACTCGCCAAGGAAAGGCGGTCCGTTCCGCCCAGCGGATGCCTTCCGTAAAGGCAACCGCAATAACCATCATGATCAGGATGTAGGCGAACATCCGATCGATCGCATACATGTCGCCATAGAACGCGATCATGTAGCCGACGCCGGCCGACGCCGCGTAAAATTCACCGACCAGGATACCGACCAGCGCGCGGCCGATGGCGTAACGCCCGCCCGCGATGATATAGGGCAGCACGCTGGGCACGATGACCTTGAAATAGATAGCCTTGTCTTTTCCGCCCATGGAGCGCACGACGTTGATCAGAACCTGGTCAACCGCCTTGACCCCCGCATAGGTGTTAAAGATGAAGGGGAAAACCGACAGGATAAATATCAAAAACGCCTTGCCCGGCACGCCGACGCCGAAAATGATGATCACCAGCGGCGCCACCGCCACCAGCGGGCTCGCATACAGCGCGGTCATAAAGGGATCGAGGGCATAACCGATCTTTTGCCGCCAGCCCATGAAAGTGCCGATCAGAATGCCGACCACGACAGCGGCGATGAAGCCGAACAGGAAGGGCCGCACGCTGACCATGAGTTCAAACAGCACCTTGCCGGACATGAAATCATACATAAATCCGGCCCAGATCAGGCTCGGTTTGCTCATGAAGAATTCGTTGAGCTTTACCGGCCCGGCGAATATTCCTTCCCAGGCCAGGAAAAACACGACCACGGCGCTGAAGCCGAGCAATTTGCGCCGATTTTCATAAATCCATTCATTCATGGCCTGGTACCCTTTAACCGCCAATCGAAATTATGCATGACCTGAATCTTCATCGCCGCCGGCGCTGAGCTCATCCTTGAGCTCGTTCCAGATATCCAGCTTGAGCTCGTTGAAGCGCGCCGACACCCTCATTTCGTAATCCCGCGGCCGCGGCAGGTCGACCTCGAATAATTTCTTCAAACGTCCTGGCCGCTTGGTCATGACAATCACCTGATCCGACAGATAAACCGCTTCCTCGATCTGGTGCGTGACGAACAGGACGGTTTTCTTGGCTTCTTGCCAGATGCGCAGCAATTCGGCCTGCATGATGTCGCGGGTTTGCGCGTCAAGCGCGGCAAACGGCTCATCCATCAGCAGCACGTCCGGGTCGGACGCCAATGCACGGGCCAGACCGACGCGCTGCTTCATGCCGCCGGAAAGTTCATGGGGATAATGGTTTTCGAACCCGGTGAGCCCGACCATTTCGATAAAGTTTTGGGTTGTTTCCCGGCGTGGCCCCTTGGCGACGCCTTGAAGTTCAAGGCCCAGTTCCACGTTATTGGCGACCGTGCGCCACGGCAGCAGGCCGAATTCCTGGAACACCATGGCCCGGTCGGTGCCGGGGCCCGTCACGGTATTGCCGTTGACGCTCATCACGCCCGTGTTGGGCGGGATCAGTCCCAGCAGTACGTTCAAAAACGTGCTCTTGCCGCAGCCCGACGGGCCGACGATCGAAACGAACTGACCCTGTTCGATATTAATGTTGCATTCGCTGAGCGCGGTCACCGCTTGGCGATTCTTGGGTCTGAATGTCAGGTTTACGTTTTCGGCTGAAATATAAGAACTCATCCGTCATCCCTTGGCGGTCAATGCTGATTAAAGCAGTTTGTGTCCGGCTGGCGATCCTCGTAACCGCCGCGCCTCCCCATTCGATTGGCTCTCTCCAGAGCGCCCTGACTAAAGCATGACAGGCCCGCCTAGTCAAAGGTGGGAAAGCGGTTTCCGCACTCTTTGTCAACGCCGCGTTTTGCCGTATAAACCAGCCAATTCAAACTACTGGTATGAAATCCCGGATTATGGCTAAGACCGTTCGCGTAAACTCAATGACAGGATTCTCCCGCCGCGACGACGCCGATGGCGGCTATCGCTGGACCTGGGAGATCAAGAGCGTGAATTCACGCAATCTTGATCTCCGGTTCCGCCTGCCGCCGGGCAGCGACGAGCTTGAAGCCCGCGCCCGCGCGCTGGCGCCCGACCGATTCGCGCGCGGCAATGTATCGGTTCATCTGTCCCTGCAGCGCCCGGACCGCGTCCAGCGGGTGCAGGTCAATCATGACGTGCTCGACCAGATGCTGGCCGTGGCGGACGAAGTCAAGGACGCCGCCAAGGCGCAGCCGGTCAGCGTCGAAGGACTGCTCGGTCTGCCTGGCGTGCTTGAACCCATGGCCGAGGAAGAAGAGACCGAGCAGCAACGCGAGGCGCGTAATGCAGCCTTGCTCGACAGCCTGAGCAAGGCGTTCGACGCGCTGGTGGCCGCGCGGGCCGAGGAGGGCGCGCGGCTGGTCGCGATCATGGATGAACGTCTCGCCGAGATCGAAACCCAATGCGAGGCCGCCGAGGGCATCGCGTCCAACCAGCCGGCGGCGGCACAGCAGCGCCTACGTGACCAGATCAACGAGTTGCTCGGCGCGGAAAACCCCCTGTCCGAGGAGCGTCTCGCCCAGGAGATCGCGCTGATCGTGGCGCGCGGCGATGTGCGCGAGGAGCTCGACCGCCTTGTGGCCCATATCGCGTCGGCGCACGAGCTGATCGGTGAGGGCGGCGCGATTGGCCGCAGGCTCGACTTCCTGTGTCAGGAATTCAACCGGGAAGCCAATACGCTGTGCTCTAAATCATCGGATCTCGAACTCACCCGCATCGGGCTCGATCTCAAGGCCTCGGTTGAACGTCTGCGCGAACAGGTTCAAAACGTCGAATAGGAAAATCATGTCCATCAACGGCATCAAGCGGCGCGGCCTCATGCTGGTTCTGTCGTCGCCCTCCGGAGCCGGGAAGACGACGATCTCCCGCGAGCTCCTGTCGCGCGACGACAATCTGGCCCTGTCGGTCTCGGCCACGACCCGGCCCAAGCGGCCCGGTGAGACCGCCGGCGTGGATTACGACTTTATCGACGCGGTCGATTTCAATCTGATGGTCAACCGGCGCGAGCTGCTGGAGCACGCCAAGGTGTTCGATCATTATTACGGAACCCCCCGCAAGGCGGTCGAAGGCGCGTTGAGCGAGGGCCGCGACATGCTGTTCGACATCGACTGGCAGGGCACCCAGCAGCTTGCCGAATCGGCGCGCGACGATCTGGTGACCGTCTTCATCCTGCCGCCCTCGACCGAGGAACTGAACCGCCGCCTGCACAGCCGCGCCCAGGACCCGGAAGACGTGGTCGCGGCCCGCATGGCCAAGGCGTCCGACGAAATCAGCCATTGGGCCGAATATCACTACATCATTGTCAACCGCGACCTCGACGAAAGCGTCAGCGCGGTGCACGCCATCTTGAACGCCGAACGCCTGCGCCGCGAACGACAGGTCGGGCTGACCGATTTCGTGAAGCGATTAAGGGATGGGCAGTAGGGAAGCGCATCTATGGATAAATAGGATTTGAATAAACAAAATTTAATCTCATAATGATTGTGATAAATATTATATAGATCACTAGTTCGGAGTAGTGACGTGCCGCTCATTTCGAATTCCAACTACGTTTACCGCTGGCTAATTGAAGAAGCTGACGAAAGCCGGCTATATGGCCCCGTCGCATATGCCGTTGTCGAGGAACAGCGGATTGAATGGATGGAACATTATGAAAATAATAATGGCCACCCTCCTGATTCCGGCGAAATTCAACATTGGTACGAGCAGCAACCAGAAAACGTTTTATTGAGCGCCAAAGGTAAAGCTGAAAATGCGCTTCAAGGATACGCCGACGAAGTATTGGAAGAGGTGGAACACTCCATAAGGAGCGAAGTATCCGAAGGTGTAATCATTAGTGAAATTCGTTTGGCAACAAAATTTTGGCCACAATTCGGCATAAACGTGGCTGCGGGTTTCGCGAGCGCGTTACTTTTTGCTGCGGTTTTGACTATACTGGCATTCATTGTCCTAACTGATCCGTCACCGGTGAAGTTCGGGGCTCGGTTTATTGGAAATTCGGCGGGAGAGAGCCATCATGGCCAAACAAACGGCGAATCGCGAAGTGACAAGCAAACGCGCGGCAACAGCGGCGTCAAAAGTGCTCCGTAATCCTAATTCGAGCAAAGCCGCGAAGACCGCCGCTGGTTCTGCTTTGACGCAACGTCCCAATAAATCAGTTCGGAAAAAATAAACTCAGCGCGACGGCCAGTAAGGCGGCTACGGTTTCATTCGCCGGATCTGCGCGGTGCCGGTGGCGGTGGCGAGAAGGGTTTCGGCGGGGCCGTACAGCCTGCCCTCCATGAAGGCGATCGAACGCCCGCGACGGACCACATTGCCGCGGCCGATAATTTTTCCGGCCGGGCCGGGCGCCACATAGCTGGTTTTTATTTCCAAGGAAGGCGCGGCGTATTCCGGCTTCAGCGCCGACAGCACGGCGAAAGACATCACGTTGTCGAGCATCGACGTCAACATGCCGCCCTGCACCGTTCCGATGAGATTGAGAAACTCATCCTTTGCGAAATATTCGACGACCAACTCGCCGGTTTCCGTGTCATACGAAATCGGGTCGGCGCCGATCATGACGAGCACGGGGATTTCCATGAAAACGCCGCGCAGCCAGGCGACGGTTTCCGGGCCGGTTCTTGTTTCGATGCCGGTGCTATTCAATTGCCTCTCCGTCGATGGCCCGCGCCAGGGCGCAGAATGCGGTGATATCGAGTTCTTCGGCGCGAGCGGTGGGGTCGATGCCGCAGCCTATCAGCAGAGCCGCCGGGTCGTCCGAGATGGATTTCAGGGACGAACGCAGCATTTTGCGGCGCTGGCCGAAGGCAGCCGCCGTGACGCGCTCGAGAACTTCCATTCGGGCGGGCGCGAGAGGTTGGGCGCGCGGCGTCAAGGCAACCACGGTGGATGTCACCTTGGGGGGCGGCACGAAGGCTTGCGGCGAGATATCGAACATGGCTTCGATCCCGCACAGCCACCCCGCGATGATCGACAGCCGGCCATAGCTTTTGCTGCCCGGCGCCGCCACCAGGCGCTGGGCGACCTCCTTCTGGAACATAAGCGTCATTCCGGCAAAGTCATCGATCTGGCGCAGCCATTTGATCAGCAGCGGCGTCGCGATGTTGTAGGGCAGGTTGGCGACGATCTTCAGTGTCGCGCCGGGTTCGGCCAGGAACGTCAGGTCGGTTTCCAAGGCGTCGCCCTCGACGATTTGCAGACGACCGGAATATGCCGTCGCGAGTTCGTCAAGCGCCGCGATACAGCGTCGATCCCGTTCCAGCGCGATTATTTGTCTGGCGTCGGTTTCCAGCAATGCGCGGGTTAAACCGCCCGGTCCCGGCCCGATTTCGATCACCGTCACGTCCGTAAGCGGCCCGGCGGCGCGCGCGATGCGTCCGGTGAGATTGAGGTCGAGCAGGAAGTTTTGACCCAGCTTGCGGCGGGCGGCCAGCCCATGGCGGGAAATGACATCGCGCAGCGGCGGCAGGTCGGGCGGCGGTTCAGGCAATGGCGCGCCGGGCGTTGAAGTCGGCGCGCCGCCGCGCCATGTCGTCGGCCAGGCGCAGCGCGGCGATCAGGCTGTCCGGGTTCGCCGTGCCCGCGCCCGCGATATCGAGCGCGGTGCCGTGATCGGGCGAGGCGCGGATGAACGGCAGGCCGGCGGTGACGTTCACCCCGCCGTCGAAATCGATGGTCTTGATCGGGATCAGCGCCTGGTCGTGATACATGCAGATCGCGGCGTCGTATGTCGCCCGCGCCCGCTCGTGGAACATGGTGTCGGCGGCGGCCGGGCCGCGAACATCCATCCCGTCGCTTTTGAGCTGCTTGACCGCGGGTGCGATGATGCGGATTTCCTCATCTCCCATATGTCCGGCCTCGCCCGCGTGCGGGTTCAATCCCGAAACTACAAGGCGCGGCCGGTCGATGCCGAAATCGCTGGTCAGCGTGGCGGCGGTCACCCTGCCGGCGTGGATGATATCTTCGGTTTTAAGCGCGATGATCGCTTCCGCCAGCGCCAGATGAATGGTCACCGGCACGACCCGCAGCTGAGGGCAGGCCAGCAGCATGATCGGCGCGGTGTCGATCCCGGCGAGTTCGGCGAGATATTCCGTGTGGCCCGGATGCTTGAACCCGGCCGCATAGAGCGCCGCCTTGTGGATCGGGTTGGTGACGACCGCCGAGGCGCGGCCATCGTAGACCAGTTCGACTGCCCGGTCGATGGATTGTATGACCGCCGCCCCATTGGCGGGGTTCAGCGTACCGGGTTCCACTTCCGCCGGCAGTTTCACGGGTAAAACCGGCAGCGCGTCGCGAAAGACGTCCCAGGCGTCTTCCGGTGCGGAAATTTCCCGCACCGGCGCATCGAAACCAATCCGATCGGCGAGCGCCGCCAGCCGGCCGGGATCATCCAGCATGAAAAACGGCGGCATGGGTCGGTCCTGGGTCTTGTCCCGGCCGCGCCACGCCATCAGGGAAATTTCGCCGCCCACCCCCGCCGGCTCTCCCATGGTCACCGCCAGTGGGAGTTCGGCTCCGGTCATACGCGGATGTCCACGACCGCGCGGCTGCGGACGTCGCGCAGATACCGGCGCGACATCATGTCGAGACGCTGGCGCGTCAATTGATCGCCGATCTGCTCGCGGCTCGGCAGTTGGCTCTTGGGCTCGTTGCGTTCGCACACCATGAGCAGCAAAAAACCATCGGGCATGCGCACGGGCTGGCTGGCTTCGCCGATCTCCAACCCGGTAACCGCCTTTCGGATGCCGGGCGAAAGTTCGGCCAGTGAAAATTTTCCGAGCGTCGTCGGGCGCGGCGAATGGACTTCCTTGGACAGGGCGATCATGTCCTTGCAGCCCGACACGGATTCGCGCACCGTCTTGGCGAGGTCGATCTGACTCGCTACTTCGTTCGGAACCGCGTTTTTGGGGATCGGCAGGAAAATCTGTTTGAGATCGACCTTGATTTTGGATTTATCCGGCGCGGCATTCTTCCGCGTTTTGGTCAGATAGATGATACGCAAGCCGTTAAGGGTTTTAATCGGACCGGCCACGCTGCCCTCTTTCATCTTCGGCACGATTTTGCGGAGTTCGGGCGCGAGATCGTTTGCCGAAACCCATCCCAAGTCGCCATTTACCGCCGCCGTGGCGCTGCGTGAAAATTGCCGCGCCAGCGCGCCGAACCGGGCGCCCTTGCCGATTTGCCGGACCAGCCCCTGGGCGGTCTTGCGGACCCGGATCTCATCGTCGGGAGAATCCACGGTCAGTAAGATTTCCGCGATCCGGTATTGAAGCTTGCCCCGATCCCGCTTGAGCCGTTCCAGCGCCGAATCGATTTCGTCGGGTCCCACCGATATTCGTGGCTGCAAGCGCCGGCCAATCAGTTTGGACCACGCGATATTGGCGCGAAGCTGGTCGCGCACGGTCTGCGCCTCGATATTGTTTTTCTCCAGAAAACGATTGAATCCGCCTTTCGGAACTTTGTTCTGTTTCTCGATCCTTGTGATTGACCGAACCATGTCCTTTTTGGTGACGGATATGTTCCGGCGCTTCGCTTCCTGAATCTGAAGGCGTTCGTCGATCAGTGAGCGCAACACCTGGGGAGTGATTTGACGTCGAATTCTCTTATTATCTGGAATTTGCGAAGAGACAATCACCAGTCGAATCCGCGAATTCAGATCATACTGGGAAATAATGTCGTCGTTAACGATGGCGGCGATCCGCTGGACCTGTTGCGCAACGGAAGAACCCGGTCCGGTCGCCAAGGCCAGGGCGACGATAAACATGAAACGTCGAAACATATTCGTTTTCTATTCCCGGCGAATTCCATCCCGGATGCCCCATGCACCAAGGTTATCGCCATCTTTGAAAATTTACAGTCGGACTATAGCCCCAGAACGCCTGCCGAGGCAATTCTCCAAGATGAGTTTTGGCGTAATTTTTATGAATTAATCGGTGGCATTCAGCCGTTTTTCGTTAACCATAACGCAGATCGGCGTTAACCATCCTCGAGATGAAATGTCATTGCGACGCCGAGAAGGCAGCTGATCACGGCGGGGCTCCAGGCCGCCAGTACGACGGGTATTCGCGCCGATATTCCCAATGCGGACACGACGTCCGACAGAAAATACAGCAGGAATCCGGTTCCGATTCCGCCAATGATAAGAATGCCAGTTCCGCCCCGTCGGATTTGGCGCAGGGAAAACGTCGCGGCCAGCATGACCATGCCGCAGAGCAGCAGCGGCAGGGCCAGTTGCGAGTGCCAGTAGAGCTGGTGGCGAAGTCCGGAAAACCCGGCCGCCTCCAGGACTGAAATAAAATGCGGTAGAGCCCAAAACGACAATGTTTCCGGCGGCGCGAAGCTGTCGTGAATGTTTTCCGGCGTCAAGTCGGTATCGATGCGGTGCTGGGCGAGCTTGCGAGGCGGCTGATCCGGTCCGGTGATTTGGACTTTCTCAAGCTGCCAATATCCGTTTTTGAGCCGCGCGACCGGCGCGTCGATGCGCCCGACGAAGCTGTCCTGATTCTGCATCAGGAAAATGATCACATCGTCGAGCCGCATTTCATTCGGCGAAACCTTGTTGGCGTGGATGATGTAATGTCCCCGGTCGGTCGCCTGACGCAGCCAGATGCCTTCATCGGAAACCGCGGCCAGGCTGGATTTCCCCCGGATATATTTCGCTTCAAGCTGTTCGTAGCGGAGCAGCATCGCCGACGAAAGGGGATTGAACACAGCCACGGTAACGGCGCCGATCAGTATCGCCAGCACCATGACCGGCGCGAGGAACTGCCATCCGGAAACACCGGCTGACCGAACCACGACAATTTCATTGCTCCGGTTTAGCCGCCAGAACAGGAACATCGCGCCAAACAGGATCGCAAACGGGATCGCCTTTTCGATCATATGCGGAGTCTTGAACAGAGCCATACTGATGACGATACCGATGGTGGCGCCCTCGCGTCCGGACGTCCGCCGAATAAGTTCGAGCGTGTCGAACAGCAAAATGATCGCCACCAGGGCGAGAATCATGCAACCGAACCAGAGCAGAAACTGGCGGCCGATATAGCCGTTTAGGGTGGATGATGGGCGGGCCATTCCGGTGTGGTTCCTCAGCTCCTGGATTGGTTATGCGGTCGCCGGCGCGTTCGGCGCGGGACGGCGTCGCTTTTTGCGGTTGCGAAGCAGTGCGTATCCCGCAAACAGGATGGGCAGCAACGCGATGCCATACATCGCCGGCCCGAGTTCGGGAACTCGCTCTCCATAACTCTTGGCCGCCAGCACCGCCGCTTCCAACCCCACAACAGCGGCCACGGCGGAGACGATCCGCCCCATTTGGCCGCGCCGGTTGAAGTCGCCGGTCAGCAGAAAGGCGAGTCCGGTGAGAACGAAAGCCAGCCCCAGCAACGGCGAGGCCAGGCGGTGATGGCCTTCCATCCTGAATTTTTGAAAATCCCAGATTTCGTCCGATTGTTCCATCGGGAAAAACAGTTCGTGAAGATAGCGTTCCCGGGAATCCCGCAAGCGCGTGTTCGGCGATTCCACCAGACCGCTGAGTTCGAACGTGTAGTTGTCGAAATAAAGCAGCGACAGCCAGCCGTTATCGCCCTGGATTTCCTGGCGGTTGCCGTTGGCCATGACGACCCTCGGCCCATTTACGCCCGCGACGATGGCGCCGCGTTCCGCCATCATGGTGGCCGGTTCCGAAGGCTTTCGATTGTCATGAATAATGATGCCGAGCAATTCCCCGCCGGGGGATCGGTCGCGGATATAGACGGTGATTCCCTTCATGACGGGGTTGAAAACGCCCTCTTGCAGAATCACCGTGGAATAGGAGTTGCGCAAATGAAACTGCAGCTCCTTAAACTCGCGGTAGGATGTGGGAATCAGAAAAATCGTCATGAAGTAGCCGGCCAGCGTCAATAGCGCGGTCAAAATGATCGCCGGCCGGGCAAGGGCGAATTGGCTCCAGCCGGACGCGCGCAAGGCCACCAACTCGCTGTCGAGGATCATCTTGTTGTAACCGAACATGACCGCGGTAAATGTCGCGATCGGCAGGATCAAGGATAGAAATGTCGGCAGCAAAAGCACCGTCAGATACAGGAATATCGGCGCCGATGCGCCCCGGTTGATGATCATTTCGACAAAGCGCAGCGACTGCGTCAACCAGACCACGCAGGTCAGGGATATCGCGATGAAGACCGTCCACCAAAACAGCTGACGGAATATGTATCTTTCAGCCCTGTTCACAGCGGCACTATAATCCCTGTGAAGCAGACTGTCATACTGTCATAAAAGGGCAATCGGTTCTTTCATTTGCCGCCCGCATTGTTACATTGCCTTTCGACACACTCAATTTTCTGGAGCTTACGGTATGAAGATCGGAATTTCGGCGCCCTCAATGCCTCGGTCCGGTGCGCTGGTCGCCGGCGTCCTCGATGGCGGAGAACTCGGCGCGACGGCGCAACGGCTCGATAAGGCGACCGACGGCGCGATCCAGCGCGGCATAAAAGCCAGCCGGTTCAACGGCGCGTCCGGACAAACCCTGTCGCTGGTGGCGCCGGCCGGCGTGGGTGCCAGCCGGATCATTTTGGCCGGACTCGGCAAGCCGGACAAATTCGATGATCTCGCGGCGCAATCCTATGGCGGCGCTATTGTCGCCTTGCTGGAGAAATCCGGCGAGAAAGCCGTCAACATTGCGGTCGATGCGGTCAAGGGCGTCAAACTGAAGCCGGCGGAGATCGCCGCCAACATGGCCTATGGCGCGCTGCTGCGCAGCTACAGCTTCGAAAAATACCGCACTACCCGTAAGCCGAACCAGATACCAAGCCTGCAGACGGTAACCGTGACCACCCGCAACGACGGCGATGCGCGCAAGCTCTACCGGCCGATGACAAAGATCGCCGACGGCGTGTTCATGACCCGCGATCTGGTGTCGGAACCGGCCAATGTGATTTATCCCGAAACCCTGGCGGCCGAAGCCAAAACGCTCACCAAGCTCGGTGTACAGGTGCAGGTGCTCGGCCGCGCCCAGATGGAGAAGCTCGGCATGGGCGCGTTGCTCGGCGTGGCCCAGGGCAGCGCGCGCGAACCCAAGATGGCGATCATGCGCTGGAACGGCGCGCCGCGGGCCAAGGACAAGCGGCCGATCGCCTTCGTCGGCAAGGGCGTGACCTTCGATACCGGCGGCATTTCCATCAAGCCCGCCGGCGGCATGGAAGACATGAAATGGGACATGGGCGGATCGGGCGTCGTGATTGGACTGATGAAGGCGTTGGCCGGCCGCAAGGCAAAGGTCAACGCGGTCGGAATTGTCGGGCTGGTGGAAAATATGCCGTCCTCGACCGCCCAGCGCCCCGGCGACGTGGTGACGTCGATGTCCGGGCAAACCGTTGAAGTGATCAATACGGACGCGGAAGGCCGGCTCGTGCTGGGTGACGCGCTCTGGTACTGCCAGGAAAAATTCAAACCGAGCATGATCGTCGATCTCGCGACATTGACCGGCGCGATCATCGTCGCGCTGGGCCATCAATATGCCGGGGTGTTTTCCAATGACGACGAACTGTCGGCCCGGCTTGACGCCGCCGGTAAATCGGTCGGCGAGGGGGTCTGGCGCATGCCGCTGGGCGAGGCCTATGACAAACAGATCAACTCGGACATCGCCGATATGAAAAATGTCGGCGGGCGCGACGGCGGCTCCATCACCGCGGCCCAGTTCCTGCAGCGCTATATCAAGAAAGGCGTGGCCTGGGCCCATATGGATATCGCCGGCGTAACCTGGTCGAAAGCGGCAAAGCCGACCGTGCCGAAGGGCGGCACCGCGTTCGGCGTGCGCCTGCTCGACCGCATGGTGCGGGACAATTACGAGGAAGGCTAGGTAATGGCGGAGATCGGGTTCTACCATTTGACCCGGACGCCGCTGGAACGGGCCTTGCCTCAGCTGCTGGAGAAAATTCATGGCAGCGGCGCGCGCGCCGTGGTCATGGCGGGCTCGGCCGAACGGGTCGATACGCTCAACGCCGCGCTCTGGACCTTCGATGCGGCGTCGTTCCTGCCCCATGGGGCGACGCGCGACGGTAATCCGGAATCGCAACCGATCTGGCTGACCGCGGAAGACGAAAACCCCAACCAGTCGACATTTCTGGTCCTGACCGACGGCGCGTCCTCGGAGAATGTCGGCAAATACGAGCGCTGCTTCGAAATGTTCGACGGGCACGACGAGCGGGCGCTGGCCGCCGCCCGGACAAGCTGGAAAACCTACCGCGACGCCGGCCACGACCTGACCTATTGGCAGCAAACCGAACAAGGAGGCTGGGAAAAGAAGTATGTTTAGGACCGCATCCCATTTCGGCGTGACTGTCCGAGGATTTATTGATCCAATTCAGCCGTCGAGAGTTTGTCTCACCTTGGCCGCCAGCTTACTTATTTCAACCGGTTTGGAAATGATTTCCGCGCCTTCCGGCAGTTCAAGATCCGGAAATGAATTATAGCCGCTCATGAATAGATATTTTAGGTTCGGTAATTTTTTGCGGATGAGATGGGATATATCGATCCCATTCATGCCGCCCGGCAGGACCACGTCGGAAAGCAGGAGATCTATCTCCCCGGCGTTGTTGGCAATTTCAGTTGCACCGACCCCATCTTTAGCCACCAGGACTCTGTAGCCCAGTTTTTCCAATGATTTTGTCGTCGCATCACGAACGGCAACTTCATCCTCGACCAGCAAAATGGTTTCGCCTTTACCTTGCTGCTGGCCCGCCATCTCGGCAAATTCATTCCGGGAAATCCGACCATCGTGGTCCAGCACATGCCGGGCGCCGGCGGCCTGAAATCGGCGAATTTCGCCTATAACGCCATGCCCAAGCAAGGTTACAACCTTCATATGCCGCCGGACATGTCCATGGTCTCCCAAGTGCTGCGGCCCAAGAAGGTCAAGTATGACGCGCGCAATTTCACCTGGCTGGGGCGGGTGTTCGGGTCCAATGGTCTGATCGCGGTCCGGCGCGACACCGGCGTTACCACTCTGAAACAGGCCAAGATGAAACAGGTTATCATGGGCTCGACCGGCAAAGGGTCGCCGACATTTATCGTGACCAGCCTGGTCAATGGCCTGGTTGGCACCAAATTCAAGATCGAGACTGGCTACAAGGGCTCGGCCCGCACCAAGCTGGCCATGGAACAGGGCGAGGTGTTCGGCATTTCGTTGGCTTGGGCTAGCTGGAAGAATGACAAGGAAGCCTGGTTCAAGGGCCCGAATTCCTTCGCCGTCGGCCTGATCCAAAGCGGCTTCGCCCGCGACAAGGATTGGTCCAATACGCCGTTGATCTAGGAACTGGTCAGCGATCCGGACCAAAACGCGGCGGCCGATCTGATCGCGACGTCGAGCCTGATCGGACGCGGTCTTGTGCTGCCGTCGGGCACGCCGGAAAAGCTGGTCGAACCGCTGCGCGAAGCATTCTGGAAGACGGTCAATTCGCCGGGTTTCATCGCCGACGCCAAGAAGACCAGACTTCCGCTACTGCAAAAAAGAGGCGCGGAAATTCAAAAGACCGCGATCCGCATCCTGGGTATGTCGCCCAAGGCGGTCGCCGTGGCGCGCAAAGCGATTTTTGGCAAATAGCGTAAAGCGGAGTTCTTCTCCCCGGTCAAATTTTGGTATTTGACCGGGGAAGGATTTAACCGTTTTCGACGGCTTCCTGCGCCGCGATCCAGCGTTCCTCGGCCACGATCAGGTTTTTCTTGAGATTGCCCTGCCGATAAATCAAATCGGTTAGATCCTCGCCCGACCCGTCATAGGAATTCGGATCGGCGAGCTTGTCCTCAATCGCCTTCAATTCGGCGGCCAGCTCCTCGAGCCGCGCCTCGGCCTTGCGCGCTGTCTTGCGCAGCGTGGCGGTCGCTTCCCGTTCCTGGGCCGCCTCGCGCCGTCGTTCGCGCCGGTCGTTGCCATTTAATTTCTCCGCCGGACGTTCGGCGCGCCGCGTTTCCCGTCGCTGTTGCAGCACATGGCGGCGGTAATCCTCAATATCGCCCTCGAAAGGCTGACAGGTCCCTTCCTCGACCAGCCACAGCCGGTCGGCGACCAGCCCGATCAGATGGGGGTCATGGGTGATCAGGATCACCGCGCCGGAATAGGCATTGAGCGCCTGAACCAGGGACTCGCGCGCTTCGATGTCGAGATGGTTGGTCGGCTCGTCGAGCACCAGAATGTGGGGCGCGGACCGGCTGGTGATCGCGAACAGCAGCCGGGCCTTCTCACCGCCCGACAAATCCGCGATCCGCACATTGGCCTGGTCCTGTGCGAAACCGAAGCGGCCGAGATGGCCGCGCAGTTTCGGTTCCGGCGTGTCCGGCTCGAGTGCCCGCATGACCTGGAACGGGGTCCGGCCGGCTTCCAACTCCTCTGTCTGGTGCTGGGCGAAATAGCCGACGCGGATTTTGGACGATTGGCTCAGCCGGCCCGCCATCGCCTCAAGCCGCCCGGTCAACAGCCGCGCCAGGGTCGATTTGCCGTTGCCGTTGGGCCCCAACACCGCGATCCGGTCGTCCATGTCGATGCGGAGATCGAGATTGCGCAGAACCGCCGCGCCGTCATATCCGACCGCCGCATTGTCGAGCGTGATCAGCGGCGGCGGCATCGGTTCGGGGTCGGGGAACTGAAACACGATGGGCCGGGATTCGATAATCGCGACCGGCGCTTCCATGCGCTCCAGCGCCTTGAGCCGGCTTTGCGCCTGGCGCGCCTTGGTCGCCTTGGCGCGGAACCGGTCGACGAAATCCATCATCCGCTTGCGCTGGGCGATCAACGCCGCATCGGCGCGGGCCTGGGTCATGCGGCGTTCGCGCAGCGTGCGTTCAAACCGCGTGTAATTGCCGCTATAGCCGGTCAGGTTGGCGTTCTCGAGATGTAGCGTCCGGTCGGCGACCTTGTCGAGCAGCACCCGGTCATGGCTGACCACAAGTAGCGTGCCGGGATATTTCGCCAGGAAGGCTTCGAGCCATAACGTCGCCTCGAAATCGAGATGGTTGGTCGGCTCGTCCAGCAGCAGCACATCGGGCTGGGCGAACAGCACCGCGGCCAGCGCGACGCGTATGCGCCAGCCGCCCGACAGTTCGTCGCAGGATTGGTCCTGCACGGTGGGCGAAAATCCCAGGCCGGCGAGAATTTCGGCGGCCCGCGCCGGCGCGGCATGGGCGCCGATTTCGGCAAGGCGATTGTGGATTTCACCGATGCGGGAGGGATTTTGCGCGGTTTCCGCTTCCTCGAGCAGCGCGGTGCGCTCCAGATCGGCGGCCAGCACCGTATCGATCAGGCTCTCATGTCCGCCCGGCGCCTCCTGGGCGAGCGTCCCGATGCGCGCCCGGCGATTGAGCAATATCGATCCGCCGTCCGACTGCAATTCGCCCGTAATCAAGCGCAGCAGGGTGGTCTTGCCCGCGCCGTTGCGGCCCACCAGCGCCGCGCGGCATCCGGTCGGGACCGTAATCGAGGCGTTTTCAAGGATTGTGCGCCCGGCGATCCGGTAGGTGAGGTCATTGATCTGTAACACGACGCGGCGTGTAGCACGGCGCGCATGCCGCGCAAAGCGTCACATGTTCCTTAAATACAAATTAACCATATGTAATAAGGCAGTTGCCGGGGACGCGTGATGCGTATATAAGCCCGGCGTTTCCCCTATTTGGAGCTTCGCAAGACCATGGCGATTGAGAGAACCCTATCGATAATCAAACCCGATGCGACGCGCCGCAATATTACCGGTTTGATCACCGCCCGCCTCGAAGCCGCGGGCTTGCGCGCCATTGCACAGCGACGGTTCTTCATGACCCGCCCGCAGGCGGAAAAATTCTACTCGGTTCACGCGGAGCGCGCTTTTTTCGACGATCTGTGCGATTTCATGGCCTCCGGACCGGTTCTCGTCCAAGTGCTGGAAGGCGAGGACGCGATCGCGCGCAACCGGGAAGTGATGGGCGCGACCAACCCCGCAAACGCGGACGACGGCACAATTCGCAAGGAGTTTGGGGAATCAATCGAAGCCAATTCGGTGCATGGTTCGGATTCACCCGAAAACGCGGCAATTGAAATCGCGTTCTTCTTTTCGGAACTCGATATCGTCGGATAGTTTATCTAGAGCAAATTCAGGATAGTTAGAATCGTTTGATGGCGGCCAATCTGCGTCTCGGGCAGACGCGGCTTGCAGCGCGATGCGGTGCATGGGGCAGGAGCCGCAACGCACCCGAGACGCAGATTGGCCGCACCGAAGGCCGGGTTCTTCCGCCCCCCAACTTCAACATGGGCTTCGTTGCGCTTCTTGGCCGATATACCATGTCGCCCTACGAAGCGCGCCTAACCACGGGACGGAATAATCCCGGTCAAATGATCCTAACTATCCTGAAATTGCTCTAGACACCGAGCTGAAATGCAAGTCGTCGAATGAAATCGCGGACGAACCAGATCGCCAACAGGAGTATAATAGGCGAGATATCCATCCCACCGATAAATGGAATGAAACGCCGGATCGGGCGTAACGCGGGCTCGGTAACCTTGTGTAAAAAATCGCTGGCAACATAGATGAACCGGTTGCTGGTATTGACGACATTGAACATGATCAGCCAGCTCAAAATGATCGAAATCAACAACACCCAGACATAAAGCCCGAGAATAATGTCAATCAGGCCGAGTATCGGCCCTAATATCACCTGCATGGAACACCGCCACTTAATTTATTCATGCGTCGATCAGCCCCGGTATTTGTCCATCATGTCGCGAAGATCCGATTTCCGGCAACCTAGCGTCCGGCTGATTCGGGCGCAAGCATAGAACCTTGATTTTCTGTCCGTAATTGGCTCAGACTTCTTGACAGGGCAAGGTCAAAACCACATTATCCGGCCTCCCAAACGGCGGGGCGGTAGCTCAGTTGGGAGAGCGCGACGTTCGCAACGTCGAGGTCCGCGGTTCGATTCCGCGTCGCTCCACCACCCCTTTTTCTAATCTCCGAATTAATCGCGGCTGGCCGCCTAACCCTCCACTTCCTGGGCGACATCCATCCAGGCGCCGTTGGCCTCGCCGGACGCCTTGACGGCTTCCACCACGGCGACGTTGCGGAGCGCTTCGACCGGGCGGATCGGGAAATCGGCCTTGCCGGCGCAGGCGTCGGCAAAGGCGCGGATTTCCGATTGCAGGGTGTCGTCGACGGTGAATGTCAGACGGGTTTCGGGCTGGTCCGCATCAGCGGTGGTAATCGTCAGCTCGCTGTAATTATTGCGCGCTTCCAGATTGGCTTTCGTGCCGTAGATCCGCAGATAGCTCGACATCGGCACGGCGAATATTGTCCCGAGCGAGGCTGTCACCCCGCTGTTCAATTCGAACAGCACCGCCGTCGTGTCGTCGAGATCGATCGGCAGGGCCTGTCGCTTGACGATGGCGGACAGCCTTGCGACCGGGCCGAGCAGCCAGGTCATGGTATCGACGATATGCAGCGCCATCGGCGTCAGACTGCCGCCCGGCAGTTCGGACCGTTGCGCGCGCCAGTAATCAACCGGGTAATCGAACGCCGAATTGCCGGAATAATTTCCTTCCGCATGGATGATCTGGCCGCATTCGCCGGAATCGATCATGGATTTCATTTTGCGGGCGACCGGTGAATAGCGGCGGTTATGGCCGACGCCGAGCGCCACCGAATTTTTTTCGCAGGCCCGGATCGCCGCCGAGGCCGTCTCCACCGTCAGGGTCATGGGCTTTTCACAGAACACATGCTTGCCGGCATTGGCCACCGCGACGATCTGTTCCCAATGCAACGAATGAGGCGTCGCCAGAAAGACGGCATCGACCGAAGCATCAGAAAGGACGTCGTCGAAACTGGCGTAGATTTCGCCGCCGACCGTGTCGCGGAACCGCTCGCACTCCGCCTTGGAAAGCGAAAAGCAGCCGGCGATTTCGGCGATTTCGGGCATCGAACGCGCGGCCTTGCCCAGTTCCATCCCCCACCATCCGGTCCCGACGACGACCATTTTCAGCATCTTGTCCTCCCTGATCGAATTTGAATTTTTCCCGCAAGCAGATTAGGTCGGGGTCTAAATTTCGACAACGTCCCAATTTGCTTCGTCGGGCCGGCCGTGGGCAAAGCGCCAAAGGGGTTTGCGACTTTCCCTTGTCATGGCGGGCAGGGCGATCAACGCACTCGACAGTGTGCCGAAGCCGAAATCCGTGATTACGTTCATGGCTTCCCTTGGGTCCGTGCTGTCGGGGAGGGCCCGGTCGCCCAGCAATGCCTGCCAAGCGAACCAATCGTCCGCGTCGGGATCGGGGGCCGGGGCGGCCTGAAAACGGGTCAGGTTGCGCTCGATGCGTGCCGCTCCCCGGTCATTGAGATCGCCGGACGTGATCATGGAAACGCCTTCGGGCAGCGGGCTGATTTCGATTTTGCCATTGGCGATCACGCCCAGGCTGCGCACCCAGTAAGCGTCGCGGTTGTCGGCAATCACCATGTTGAAACTGCGCCAGCCGCGCCCGTCGAGATGGCCCAGCACATCGGCCGCGTCCGCGGCATCGAAATGATCCAGCGCCTCGAGCACCAGCTCGCCGCGCGAACGCAGGCTTGCGTCGGGACCGAGCGAATCATGCCGGTTCAACAGCCCCGCGACGACGCCCTCGTCATTGACGCCAAGCCAGGTCCCGCCGGCCAGTTCGTCGATTCCGGCGGTAACGTTTTCCCGGTCGGGCCAGTGACGCCCTGGACCGCGCCATGGCCGGTCGGCCATCTCATCCCGGTTGGCGGCGAGGATCAGCGGCCAGTCATGATCGGGCCGGCGCAGGATGACAACGGTACACATCGGTCCTCGATAACATTCTGGACCGATACATGCCAGATCGACATTGCCGCAGCGGGTCATATCATTGAAAATAGGGCCAATGTGCCCATCTATTGGGCAGAGACATCAGGAGGCGGCAAGGCATGGCGACGTTCGACGAACGCGAAAAAGGTTTCGAGACAAAATACAGCCGGGATCAGGAACTCGACTTCAAAGTCATGGCGCGGCGCAACAAACTTCTCGGCTTGTGGGCGGCAAAGAAAATGGACATTTCCGGCGCCGATGCCGACGCCTATGCGAAAGAGGTCGTGATGTCGGATTTTGAAAAACCCGGCGAGGAAGACGTGGTCGAGAAGGTCATGAGCGATTTTTCCGACAAGAACGCCGGCGTCGCGGAAAACGAGTTGCGCGCCGAAATGGCCCGGCTTATGGGCGCTGCCCGCGAACAGATCACATCTGAGGGCTAGTTTTTAAGTAATTCGGCTCCGGCCGTAAAATTACGTTTTCAAATTCTTGTCGAGAGCCAGATCGCCAGGCGTGAGCTGGTCTTGATGGCGGTCGACAGGATTTCATAGCCGGGGGCTTCCTCGGCGCCCGCTTGCAGCGCTTCTTCGCGGTGGGCCGCCTCGTCGGCGCGGAATTCCTCGATGGTTTCGCGCAATTCGGCCTCGTCCTGGCCGAGCCACGCGGATTGGCCGGCGTAATGTTCATCAATGACCTCTTCGACGGCTGCGGTGCAGGCCATGGCCGCTTTTTCTCCCATCAAAGCCGTGGCCGCGCCGAGCGCGAACCCCGCCACATGCCAGAGCGGCATCAACGCCGTCGGGCGCACCGCCCGGTCGGCGACGATCTTGTCGAACCGCGCCAGATGTTCCGCTTCCTTTGCCGCCATGCCGCGGATAAGGGTCGCAGCGTCGCCGTCGCGTAATACCGCCTGCTGGCCGGCATATATGCGGACCGCGCCGTATTCGCCGGCGTGATCGACCCGGATCATGCGTTCGATGATCTCATTTCGCGACGGGTCACCCGGCATGCGGTCCTCGGCGGTGGTTTTCGGCACTGGCGGCTTTCTTTCGTTCAACGGAAGCGTCCCACCCGCCCGGGCTTGAGCGCGGCATACAGGCTGGCCGCGGCCAATATCATGGATATGATGGCGTTATACCCCGCCATTGAGATGCCGAACAGGGACCACTGAATTTCGTCGCAGCGCACGACCGGTTGGGCCAACAGCAGACGGCGGAGGTCTTCCACCGTCTGAGCCGCCATGGTTGCGTCACCGCTGCAAGACGTCGGGCCCGGAAACCAGCCCAGTTCCACCCCCGCATGATAGACCGCAATCCCGCCGCCGATAGCGAACGCCGCCGCGCAGAAACCGACCAGGACACGGCGGCCGGCCGGTCCGCGAAACAGGCTCAACGCCAGTAGAGCGGCCGCAATGGTCGCCACATAGGGCCAGCGCTGCCAGATACACAGCTTACACGGCGTCAGCCCGCCCCAATATTGCGAAGCCATCGCGCTGCCCAGCACGATCGCGCTTGCGGCGAGAATCAATGCCGGCGCGTTTCGAACCCAGACCCGTTGCAGCCAGATGCTCATAACAGATATTTCAGTAGCACAAATCCGCCGATCAGCAAGATACAGAACAGGATGGTCATCAGACCGAGCCGCTTTTCGATGAATTCCCGGATACGGGGCCCGGCCCACCACAGCAGGGCCGCGACCAGGAAAAACCGCAGGCCCCGCGCCGCGATGGAAGCGATAGAAAATACCCAGGGGTCGAGCTGGGTCGCGCCGCTGGCGATTGTGATCACCTTATAGGGGAACGGCGTAACGCCGGCGATAAACACGATCCACGCGCCCCACGCGTTGTAATCCAACCGGAAGCTATCGAATCTTGCCCCATAGCCATAGAAATCCAACAACGGCCGGCCCGCCGTTTCGAACAGGAAATAGCCGATGGCGTATCCCAGTATGCCGCCCAGAACAGAAGCGATTGTGCAAACCGCCGCATAGCGCCAAGCCTTGTCGCGCGCCGCCAAGATCATGGGGATCAGCAGCACATCCGGCGGAATAGGAAAAACCGAGCTTTCGATAAAAGCGATCGCGGCCAGCGCCCAAACGGCGTCCCGCCGGGCGGCAAGCCCCATCACCCAGTCATATAGTCGCTGCAGCATGGCCGTATGTAACAGGCGAGCCGAATCGCCACAACCGGCTGAAGGTCAGGGCTCATTATGCCTAATTTTTAACCGACAAGAGTTAATTGTCTAAATAATTGGCACAAATTTAGGTTTTCTAGACTCCAATACAGGTCGAAATAAAAATAATTATTTGTTATCAATGTCTTACAAATTTTTCGAAGACCCAGCCCTTCTGGCACGATCCTTGCAATCCAGTTGATATGGATCGGCATGAGAATGGAGAGACGCAGTGATCATGATCTCATGGTCCGAATACGCTCAATCAACGCGCCGGGATACGCGCTCCGGAATACCCGGCACGTATAAAGCGACCGGCAAGCCCTCTTTTACCTAGCCGGCTAATGAGATCCTGCTGCGGTCGTTGCTGCGCACCGGGCACAGCTTTGCCGAAATCGGCGCCTTGCACGGGGTTGACGACGCGCAGATCGCCGGACTAAGGAAACAATACGACGTCTAAACGTCGAGATTGACCACTTTCAGCGCGTTGTTCTGGATGAATTCCCGTCTCGGCTCGACCACATCGCCCATCAAGGTGGAAAACATGTTTTCCGCATCGTCGGCATGGCTGACCCGGACCTGCAAAAGGCGTCGAATATTGGGATCGAGCGTGGTTTCCCAAAGCTGTTCCGGGTTCATTTCTCCGAGCCCTTTATATCGCTGGATACCGACGCCCTTGCGGCCCAGTCCCAGCACCGTATCGATCAGCCGGACCGGGCCGGTAATACGAATTTCCCGGTCCTTGGTCACAAGCTTGGCCGGGTGGCCATAGGAATTCTGCAACTCGATAACCATTTCATCGAGCCGGCGGGCCTCGGCGCTGCGCATCAGCGCGCCGTCGATGACATGGCGTTCGATCACGCCGCGCAGCGTATGGGAAAATTCGATGCCGCCGCCATCGACCAGTTGTGACGTCCAGCCGCGTTCCAATTCGGCGGACAGGCCGTTCAGCCGCCGCGCGATCGCTTCCGCGACCTGCAACGCCTGGTCATCCGATTGCAATAGATCGGGCTTGAATGCGCCCAGTATGGCGGCCTGCTCCGCCACATCGATATTCGATAATCGCCGGAGCAACGGCGTCATCAACCGTTTGGCGGTGAGCGCCAAATTGACGGTTTCACGCAGATCGGCGCCGGCAAGCCGTGACCCGTCCGCCAGTTCAAGCACACGATCCCGGAGCCCCGCGTCGATCAGATAATCGTCGAGTTCGCCATCGTCTTTCAAATAAACCCCGCCATCGCCTATTTTGGCGCGGTACAAGGGCGGCTGGGCGATATAGAGATAGCCGCGCTCGATGACCTGCGGCATCTGGCGGAAGAAAAATGTCAGCAAAAGCGTCCGGATATGGCTGCCATCCACATCGGCGTCGGTCATGATGATGATTTTGTGATAGCGGATTTTTTCGATATTGAATTCCTCGGGACCAATTCCCGTGCCCATTGCCGCGATCAGCGTCCCGATTTCGGCCGAGCCCAGCATCTTGTCGAACCGGGCCCGCTCCACGTTTAAAATTTTCCCCCGAAGCGGAAGAATTGCCTGGTTGGCGCGATGGCGGGCCTGTTTGGCGGATCCACCGGCCGAATCGCCCTCGACGATAAACAGTTCGGATTTCGCGGGGTCGCGCTCCTGGCAATCGGCGAGCTTACCGGGCAGCGTGGAGATATCGAGGGCGCCCTTGCGGCGCGTCAGTTCCCGCGCCTTGCGGGCGGCTTCCCGCGCCGCCGCCGCCTCGACCACCTTGGCGACGATTTTGCGCGCCTCGGCGGGATGTTCCTCAAACCAGAGACCGAGCTTTTCGCCGACGATGCTTTCCACGATGGGGCGAACCTCGGACGACACCAGCTTGTCCTTGGTTTGGGACGAGAATTTTGCGTCGGGAACCTTGACCGACAAGACGCAGGTCAGCCCCTCGCGCGCGTCATCGCCGGTCAGCGACACTTTCTCCCGCTTGGAAATACCGCTCGACGCGGCGTAGGCGTTGACTGTTCGCGTCAAGGCGCCCCGGAATCCGGCCAAGTGGGTTCCGCCGTCGCCCTGCGGAATCGTGTTGGTGAAACACAACATGGTTTCGTGATAGCTGTCGGACCATTCGAGCGCGACTTCGAGCGTGACCGAATTCGCCTCACCCGAAATAACGATCGGGGAGCCGATCAACGATGTCTTGCCGCGATCGAGATGTTCGACAAAGGCTTCGATGCCGCCCTCATATTCCAGCACGACTTCATTGGGCTCAACGCCGCGCGCATCGGTCAGCACCAGCTTGATGCCTGAATTCAGAAAAGCCAATTCGCGCAGACGATGTTCCAGCGTGGAGAAGCTGAATTCAATTGTGGTAAAGGTTTGAGGCGATGGGAAAAATTTTATTTCGGTACCGGTCTGATCTCCGGCGTCGCCGACGACTTCCAGCGGCGCATCCGAATCGCCGTGGGAAAAGCTCATAAAATGTTCCTGGCCGCCGCGCCAGATGCGCATTTCGAGCCTTTCGGACAGGGCATTCACCACCGACACCCCGACGCCGTGCAAGCCGCCGGAGACCTTGTAGGAGTTTTGGTCGAACTTACCACCGGCGTGAAGCTGGGTCATGATGACCTCGGCTGCGGAGATGCCTTCTTCCCCATGAATTTCGACCGGAATACCCCGCCCGTCATCGCGCACCGCGACCGATCCGTCTCCGTTCAATGTCACATCAATCTGAGTGCAATGTCCGGCCAATGCTTCATCGATGGCGTTGTCGACGACCTCATACACCATATGGTGCAGGCCGGAACCGTCATCGGTGTCCCCGATATACATTCCGGGGCGTTTTCGGACCGCTTCCAACCCGCGCAGGACCTTGATGGAATCGGCGCCATATTCTTCTTCGGGAAGATCCGGTTGTGGCGAATCGGCAGGCGGTGTCATGGATTTCTCCGATTTTTAAGGCGGTCATTCATTGCGTTGCGGCGAGCTTGGCGTCGGATATCCGGAAATGGCGCGCACGGCCGGCCAGGGGGGCAAACAACGCCTCGTCGGTCCCGGTCATCCACGCCTGGGCGCCCGAGGCGCAGATTTCATCGAACAGGGCATCGCGGCGTTCTTCGTCGAGATGGGCGGCAATCTCATCGAACAGTAAAATCGGCGCGATGCCATTTTCCAGCGCCTGCAGGCGCATGTTCGCCAGCACGATACTGATCAGCAGCGCCTTTTGTTCGCCGGTTGAGCATTGACGTGCGGCGATATTCTTGGTCACGTGGCGGCAGATCAGATCGCTGCGATGGACTCCGTAAATGGCGCGGCCTGCTTCCGTGTCGCGCGACCGGTTGGCGGCGAGCCGATCGCGCGCCCGGTCTTCGGCTTGGAGCGCGGGCAGGGTTTCAAGCAGGGTTTCTATTTCGCCTTCCATCCGTAAATCCGCCGCGGGAAACGGCCCGACGCCAAGTCGACAGGCCACATTCATGCGCGCCACCAGCGCCAACCGCGCGGCGGCGACGGCGACCGCCGCCCGCGCCATGCGGTCTTCCAATGCGCTAAGCCAGGATGGGTCCGCCGCGCGTCCGCCGCGACTGTCGCGCAGCAGGCGCGACCGTTCCCGCATGGCGCGCTCATAGCTTGTCAGGCTTTCCGCATGGGCGGCATCAAATCCGTATGCCAGCCGGTCGATAAATCTGCGGCGATCCGATGCGCCGTCGCTGAATAGCCGGTCCATTTCGGGCGTCAGCCAAATCGCCTGGATCCATTCACCAAGCGCCGATTGGCTTGGCGCATCGGCGCCGTCGATCCGCACCACCCGCCGGTTTATCCGCTGGGCCTGCACGCCGGTTCCGATTTCGACGGTTTCGCCGCCGGCCATAACCGTCGCCGCGACCGCCCAGGGAACGCCCGCATCGTTATCAACGGGGTTTGCTTCACGGCGGCCGATATCGACAAGCCGCGCCCGGCGAAGGCCGCGGCCGGGCGCCAGAAATGAAACCGCTTCCAGCAAATTGGTCTTGCCCGCGCCGTTCGGTCCGGTCAAAACCACGGGACGCGCGTCGAGATCGAGACGCAGCGTTTCATAGCATCTGAAATCAGTCAGAATGAGCCTCGTGACCGCAATATTCGCCGCCGCCACGGGTTGCGCCGCCATGGGAGCCAAGCCAATCAGGACGCCGGCGCCATCATACGCGCATCGGCATCAGGACGTAGAGCGCTGCCGGATCCGCTTTGTCGCGCACCAATGTCGGCGACGCGCCGTCCGACAGCATGAACTGCGCCGAATCCCCTTCGATCTGCTGGGTGATATCCAGGAGATAGCGCGAATTAAATCCGATTTCGAGCAACCCGTCGGCATATTCGACTTCAAGCTCCTCGGTGGCGCTGCCGGCATCGGGGCTGGTCGCCGACAGGACCAGACTGCCCTGATCGACGCTGAGTTTTATGGCGCGCGATTTTTCCGTTGAAATCGTCGACACCAGATCGACCGCCTTGGCGAAGATTTTTGTGCTGACCTCGAGGGATTTGTCATTCGCGAAAGGGATAACCCGGTTGTAATCGGGGAAAGTGCCATCAATCAGCTTCGATGTCAGAACGACGCCTTCGAAAGCAAAACGGATTTTTGTGTCCGACAGCGAAACTTCCACATCGCCGCCGATTTCATCGATCAGCTTGCTGAGTTCGCCGACGGTTTTGCGCGGCACGATAACGCCGGGCATGCCGTCGGCGCCCGCCGGCAGCGGAATTTCCATCCGCGCCAGTCGATGGCCATCCGTCGCAACCACGCGCAGGACCGGCGTGCCTTCCTGGTCGGCGGGGTGAAAATAAAGCCCGTTCAGATAATATCGCGTTTCCTCGGTCGACATGGCGAACCGGGTGCGGTCGATCAGCCCGCCGAGCGCTTCCGATGACAGGGAAAAATTGTGCGGCAGATCGCCCTCGGCCATGACGGGGAAATCCTCGCTCGGCAATGTGGCGAGGCTTAGCTTGGAACGCCCGGACCGGATGGTGAGCCGGTTTTCCTCGCCGCCGCTATCGACCTCGACCTGGGCGCCTTCCGGAAGCTTGCGCACGATGTCATAGAGCGTATGGGCGGACACGGTGGTCGCGCCCTCCTGCGTGATGTCGCCCGGCGCATTTTCCACCAGTGCAAGATCCATATCCGTCGCGGTCATGCCAAGCGTGCCATCCCGCGCGCCGAGCATCACGTTGCCCAGGATCGGTATGGTGTTGCGGCGCTCGACCACGCCTTGAACATGCGCCAGGGATTTAAGCAAGGAGCTTCGATCGATCGTCAGTTTCATGGTTTCAGGCTGCCGTTTTTAGAGGCCGATAAGATAGGCCAAAGCCGCATCGGGACCGTCCTAAATACCTGGGATTCGCCTTAAACCGAATCGGTAAACCCCACGATCGGAAGATGCCTCGACGCCACCACGCCCTAACCGCCAAATTATAGCACAGGGCGTTGGAATTCGAAGAAATTTCGCACCCAATCAACAACATCTCTGGGGTTTCGAAGGGGCCCGAAAAGTGCGTGTTCAGGCTTCAAGCATTCGGCGCAAAAGTTCGACATCCTCGTCAAACCCGACATCGGCCTGGCGCAGCTCATCGATCTTTTTTACGGCATGCATCACCGTCGTATGATCGCGCCCACCGAACTTTCGGCCGATTTCCGGCAACGAACGGGTTGTCAGCTGTTTGGCGAGATACATGGCCACCTGCCGCGGCCGCGCGACCGCGCGCGAACGGCGCGCCGAATGCATGTCCGCAATGCGAATATTGAAATGTTCCGCGACGCGTTTTTGGATTTCCTCGATGGTTACGCGCCGGTCATGGGCGCGCAGCAGGTCGTGCAGAACTTCCTGACAGGTTTCCAACGTGATATCGCGTCCGACCAGCGTCGAATGAGCCACCACGCGGTTGAGGGCGCCTTCCAGTTCGCGCACGCTCGCGGTGATTTTATGAGCGAGAAATTCCATGACCTTGGCGGGGATTTCCGTGCGCAGCTGTTCCGCCTTGGATTGCAGAATGCCGACCCGCAATTCATAGGTCGTCGCGTGGATATCGGCGACCAGGCCCCAGCCCAGACGGGACCGCAGCCGTTCCTCCATCCCTTCCAGATCGGACGGCGATTTGTCGGCCGACACGATGACTTGCCGGTTATTATCCACCAGCGCATTGAAAGTATGGAAGAATTCTTCCTGAGTCGATTCCTTGCCGATGATGAATTGCACGTCATCGATCATCAGGACATCGACCGAACGGAACCGATCCTTGAATGCCATGGTGTCGTGAAACCGCAGCGCGCGGATAAAATAATACATGAACTTTTCGGCCGACATGTATACGACCTTGCGTTCGGGCTCGCGCTTGCGGATATGCCAGGCGATGGCATGCATCAAATGGGTCTTGCCGAGCCCGACGCCGCCATAAAGGAATAGCGGATTATAGGACGCCGTCGCCGAATCCGCGACCCGGCGCGCGGCGGCATAGGCCAACTCGTTCGGCTTGCCCACCACGAATTTCTCGAATACGAAGCGCGGGTCGAGCTGGGCGCCGAACTCATCATCGCCGTTACTGCCGGCGGAAGGCGGCAACGCGGCCCCGCCGAATGATAGTTCCGCGGTCACCTGATTCTCGATTGAGGTCGCCGCGGGTTTCTGCACACGCGCCGATTCGGTCTGAATCACGATATCGATCGTGCTGACGGAATTGTCTTCCTCCATCCAGAGCTCGCCAATTCTATCGCCGTAATGCCCGACGACCCAATCGCGCATGAATCGCGTCGGCACGGAAATCGTCACCACGCCAGCGCTCACTTCAAGCAACGTCATGGGCTTCAACCAGCTCTTATAAGCCGATTCGCCGACCTCGGCCCGCAATACGCCGCGAACCCGAGCCCATTGCGACGCAACGCGTGGCGCAACCCCACCAAAAGCCATCTTCAAATTAATCCTTCAAACAGGCGTGAAGCCCGCACTAAAACCATTGTTGTGATCCGAGGTAAATATAGAATTTCGGAGAAATTCTCGATTCGATTGATTTGCCCATCCCGACCTATCCAAGCGTGCGTTGAAATCACGGGACCGGTCGCGACACTGCAATTCATATTTAAGCCCCCCTGACTTAACCCTATCGCCCCGGATGAGTTTCGGTTCTTTATTGATCAGTATTTTATTCGACGAAGCTAAAACAGAACTCAGAGAACCTTAGCCAAGTCATTGATTGTATTGAATAAGTAAAAATCGTTATTTTTATTTACGGGAACGGCCTCCCCAACCGCTCCGAACAGTTTCAATGTAACCGCGCTTGAAACAGCTTGCAACTGGATCGAACGGTGAACGTCAACTTAATTTCACGAATCAGAACTTTTTTTATCGCGCGGATAAAAAAATATCGGCGGGACCAGCCCGCCGACAAATCAAATCAAAAATGCGAACTCGATGGGAGAAACAGACTCCCTAGGAAAGCGCCTTTACCCTGGCCGACATGCGGGAAACTTTTCGCGACGCCGTATTCTTGTGCAGTACGCCCTTGGTCACGCCGCGCATAATTTCCGGCTGCGCCGCCTTCAGGGCCTGTTGGGCGGCATCCTTGTCGCCGCCTTCGATCGCCGACTCGACGCGTTTGATAAAAGTCCGAATCCGGCCCATGCGCGCATGGTTGATAACGGTGCGGCGCGCGTTGCGACGAACGCGCTTTTTGGCCGACTGGATGTTAGCCATAAACTAGCCTCTACATTCAAAAAAGTAACTGCGGTGGCGTGTTTTAATGCGCCGCCGCTTCGCGGTCAAGCAATTCGAACATGACACGGAGCGCTGTCCTCAAGCTATTGATAAATCAACGGTTTTTAAATACCGGTTTTCTCTTTTCCATAAAGGCGGCCATGCCCTCGGATTGGTCCTCGGTCCCGAACGTCGATTGGAAGACCATGCGTTCGAAGCGGACGCCTTCGCTGAGGGAGACCTCATAGGACCGGTTGACGGCTTCCTTGATCATCATGGTGATGGGCTTGGACATGCCGGCGATCTTGGCGGCGGTTTTCATCGCTTCGTCGACGAGGCCGTCGCCGGGAACAATGCGGCTGACCAAGCCGCTGCGTTCCGCTTCTTCCGCATCCATCATGCGACCGGTCAGGCACATCTCCATCGCCTTGGATTTGCCGACGAAGCGGGTCAGGCGCTGCGAGCCGCCGAGGCCGGGGGTGACCCCAAGCGTAACCTCGGGCTGTCCGAATTTCGCGGTTTCGGAAGCGAGTATGAAATCGCACATCATGGCCAGTTCGCATCCGCCGCCCAACGCATATCCGGATACGGCGGCGATCACCGGCTTGCGGCTGCGCGACATGCGCTCGCCATCGACCGTCATGAAGTTGGCCACATAGAGTTCGGGCCAAGTCTGTTCCGCCATTTCCTTTATATCGGCGCCGGCGGCAAAGGCTTTGTCCGACCCGGTCAGAACAATCGCGCCGATTTGGTCATAGGCTTCCAACTCGTCCAGTGCCGCGGCCAAATCCCGCAACAGGGGCGTCGACAATGCGTTCAGCACCTCGGGGCGATTGAGGGTGATCAAACCGACGCCGTCACGGCAATCGACTGTAATGTTTTCGTAGGTCATTGAAGTCTCCTATTCATTCGGGCGAAAGGGAAAATTGAACCGTCAGGTTCTTTCCCGACCCGGAAATATTTATAAGCAGTAACTCGCCATCGCGCCGGAACCGTCCGGGGAGGGCAAATTTCCAGCCAAGTTGCGGCAAGGCGCGCGCGTAGTAATTCATGACGGCCGCGCGCGAGACGCGGCCCGTGGCGGTCATTTTTACGATCCGGCCATGGGGCTTGTCGAACACCATCGTGGCCGCGCGATCCTCGGTAAGCCCGGTCATGAGCGGCAAATCGGTCAATCCGCTGAAATACCCGCCGGCCGCCTTGGCGGATTCGAACGGCGCAAAAACAGCAATCAGCCCAAGGATACACAGAGTTACGACGACACGGCGGCAGTAGATGATAACCATACGCTGCCTAATACATCAGCGTTGCCGCACTGCACAATAAAAACTCGACCGGCCCGATTGCACGAGACGCCGAATTGCGCCGTCGCAATTGCATTCCGGGCATTTTTCGCCTTCGCGGCCATATACCTTGAAACTGTGCTGGAAATACCCGATCTCGCCCGAGGGCGCGACATGATCGCTGATCGTCGACCCGCCGGCCTCAATCGCGGCCGCCAAAACCTCCTGGATTGCCTGGACGAGACGATCGGCGCGGCGGCCTTGTACCGTCGCCGCCAGCCGCCGGGGCGACAGCCCGGCCATGAACAGGGCTTCACAGACATATATATTGCCGAGCCCGGCGACGACGCGCTGGTCGAGCAGCGCCGATTTGATCGGCGTGCGCTTGCCCTTGAGCCGTTCCGCCAACACCGGACCGGTAAATTCCTCGCCGATCGGTTCCGGCCCCAAATTCGTCAGCATTTTATGGCTGTGCAGGTTTTTCTCATCGGTCAGATCCATCATGCCGAATCGGCGCGGATCGATAAATCGCACCAATGCGCCGTTGCCGACCTCGAATATCACATGTTCATGTTTCCCGATCACGAGTTCCGACCCGGAAGCGGCGCGTTCCGAAGCCGGCTCGATCAGCATGCGGCCCGACATGCCGAGATGGATGATCAGCACCGTTCCGTCATCGCAATGAACCAGCAGAAACTTGGCGCGACGGTCGAGCCGTGTCACCACCCGGCCCTGCAACGCGTCCGCCATGCCAATCGGCAGCGGGAATCGAAGATCCGGACGCATCACATGAACCCGTGTGAAGGGCCGGCCTTCCATCACGGTGGCGAGCCCGCGGCGGACGGTTTCTACTTCGGGAAGTTCGGGCATCGTATTGCCAGAGTAGCGCGGATTCGCTTCCCGCGCTATGTTCCCGACCATGATCAAGGCGCCTAAAGATTCAAAATCCGGTCCCGACAATGTGTCCTTCGGCTTTCGCGATGTTGACGCCGGCGAACATGGCGGGCTGGTACGCGACGTCTTCGATTCAGTGGCCGGCCGCTACGATCTAATGAATGATCTGATGAGCGGCGGGCTGCACCGATTGTGGAAATCGGCGCTGATCGACTGGCTCAATCCCAAACCCCGTACCACGCTGATCGATGTGGCCAGCGGCACCGGCGACATCGCCTTTCGTTTTCTCGAACGCGCCGGCGAAACCGCAAGCGCGGCCATATGCGACGTCAATAAGCAAATGCTGAACGTCGGCGCGGAGAGGGCGCTCGACCGGGGGCTGGTTTCAGGACTGTCGGTGATTTGCGGCGATGCCCAATCGCTTCCAATCGCAAGCAACAGCGCCGATGCCTGCGCAATTGCTTTTGGATTGCGCAATGTCACCCACCGCGATCAGGCCTTGGCCGAAATGCAGCGCATTCTGCGGCCTGGCGGGCATTTTCTGTGCCTCGAATTCAGCCATCCCGTGTTGCCGCTCCTAAAACCTCTCTACGATCTTTATTCCTTCAAAGTGTTGCCGATGCTGGGCGCGCGGGTCGCCGGGGACGAAGACGCCTATCGCTATCTGGTGGAAAGCATTCGAACCTTTCCGGATCAGGAAAGCCTGTTGAGCGAACTGGGCGAGGCCGGATTTGGCAATGTATCCTTCCGAAATCTTTCCGGCGGCATTGTCGCCATCCATTCGGGCTGGCGAATCTGAACATGTTCCGGACGCTACGCAATCTTCGGCGGCTATGGGCGATTGCCCGCACGCTGGCGCGGCATGATGCGATCGTCGGCCCCGGCGGCGTGGAAATTCCAGTGCCGTTGCGGTTTGCCATCCGGCTGATGAAGTTCCGAAAAATTCCAGGGATATCCGCAAAACGTCCGGGTGAGCGGCTCTCGCTGGCGCTCCAGGCGCTGGGTCCGGCTTTCATAAAGCTGGGCCAGGTGCTGTCGGTGCGCGTCGATTTGATCGGCGAGGAGATGGCGGCCGATTTATCCTTGCTGCAGGACCGGCTGCCGCCCTTCACGGGCGCGGAAGCCATTTCAACCATCGAGGCCGAGTTCGACGGGCCCATCGGCGACATTTTCGAAACATTCAATCCGGACCCGGTTGCGGCCGCGTCGATCGCACAGGTGCACCGGGCGGTGACGGCCGATGGGGCCGAGGTCGCCGTAAAAGTGCTGCGGCCCGGCGTGGAGGACGCATTTCAGCGCGATCTCGATCTTATGCGCTGGCTGGCCGAACGGGTCGAAGAAAGCCAGCCCGCGCTGAAAAGATTGAAACCAATCGATGTGGTTGAGACCCTGGCCGATACCGTCGCCATGGAGCTGGATTTGCGCCTTGAGGCCGCGGCCGCCGACGAATTGCGGCGCAATTTCGAGGACGATCCGAATTTCATCGTTCCCGGGGTCGATTGGATCCGCACCGCGCGCCGCGTGTTGACCACGGATTGGATTGACGGCGTGCAGCTGCATGATCGGGACGCGCTGGTAAACCAGGGGCACGACCTCGAAAACGTGGTCGCCAATCTGGCGCGGGCGTTTTTCCTGCAAATCTTCCGCGACGGATTCTTCCATGCCGATCTGCATCCCGGCAATCTCTTTATTGCCGAGGACGGCGCAGTGATCGCGGTCGATTTCGGCATCATGGGGCGGATCGACAAGAAGACCCGGCAATATCTCGCGGAAATGCTGCTTGGGTTTCTGACCGGCGATTACCAGCGCGTGGCGGAAGTTCATTTCCGTGCCGGCTATGTTCCGGCCGACCAGTCGGTCGACGCCTTCGCCCAGGCCGCCCGGTCGATTGCCGAGCCCATATTGGGATTGCCGCTCAACCAGATTTCCCTTGCCCGGCTCCTGGCTCAGCTGTTTCAGGTTACCGAGCGGTTTCAGATGGAGACCCAGCCCCAGCTCCTGCTGCTGCAGAAAACCATGCTGGTGGCGGAGGGCGTCGGGCGCGGACTTTATCCGGACGTCAATATGTGGGAGCTGGCGCGGCCGATGATCGCCGACTGGATGACCGAAACGCTCGGCCCCGAAGCCCGCATCCGAGACGCGGTCGGCGATGTGGTGCGAGGGCTTGAGCGGCTTCCGACGCTATTGGCGGATGTCGAGGATTCGGTCGACGCCATGGCCCGAGACGGGCTGCGCCTGCATCCGGATACGGTGCGCGCCGTTGCCGAGATGCAGCGCGCGCGGCGGCGGCGATGGCCGATCTGGGCCGGGGCCGGAGCGGCGATTGCCGTTGCGCTGTACGCGGCGCTGGAGGGATAATTCCAGGTGGCCTTGTGAAACCGCCATCCAATCACTAAGTTATTGAGAACTCAATCGAATCGGGTGAGCGTATCGATGCTCAACGGAAAACGGATCCTACTGATCATCGCCGGCGGAATCGCGGCCTATAAAAGCCTCGACCTGATCCGGAGGCTGCGCGAACGCAATGCGACGGTGCGCTGCGTATTGACCCGCGCCGGGGCCGAATTCGTGACCCCGTTGTCGATCTCCGCCTTGTCGGAAGAAAAAGTCTATGGCGATCTGTTTTCGCTGACCGATGAAAATGAGATGGGCCATATCCGCCTGTCGCGCGAGGCCGATCTGGTGGTTATCGCGCCGGCGACGGCCAATATTCTGGCGAAAATGGCCGGCGGCATCGGCGACGATCTCGCCACCACGACATTGCTGGCGACCGACAAATCGGTCATGGCGGTTCCGGCCATGAATGTCCGCATGTGGGAACATGAGGCCACCCGCGCCAATATCGAAACGCTTATCAAACGCGGCGTCTTGTTTGCCGGGCCGGTGGAGGGCGCCATGGCGTGCGGCGAATTCGGCGCCGGGCGCATGCTCGATCCTTTGGATATCGTCGATGCGATCGAAGGTTATTTCACGGCCGGCGCGCCGCTGTCGGGCAAGCGCGCGCTGGTCACCAGCGGCCCAACATTGGAAGCCATTGATCCGGTTCGCTATATCGCCAACCGGTCGTCGGGCAAGCAGGGCCATGCCATCGCCGCCGCGTTCGCCCGTTCCGGCGCGGCGACAACGCTGGTTACCGGACCGACCCATCAAATCGATCCGCCCGGCGTGTCGGTGGTGCATATCGAATCGGCGCGCGACATGCTGGATGCCTGCAAGGGCGCCTTGCCCGCCGACGTGGCGGTCTGCGCCGCCGCGGTGTCCGACTGGCGGCCCGACGCGGCCAGAGACAGCAAGATCAAGAAAAACGGCGGCCCGATTCCGGCGCTGAATTTGGTGGAAAACCCGGATATTTTGGCCAGCCTGGCGCGGCCCGACAACGCCCGCCCCGCGCTGGTGATCGGATTTGCCGCCGAAACCGAAAACGTTGCCGCTAATGCCGCGGCAAAGCGCCTGAAAAAAGGCTGCGACTGGATTCTCGCCAATGATGTTTCACCTGCAAGCGGCACCTTCGGCGGTGATGAAAACCAAATTCATTTTGTAACCGAAACGAATCGGGAAGACTGGCCCCGCATGTCGAAGGAAGACGTCGCTTCGCGCCTGGTCGATCAGGTTGCACGGCGCTTGGCCGGCTGAAGTTACCCACAAGGTCTTGTGGGTAAGCTGGATTTTATCTCAATAGCTGGTTACATGGCATCGCCGGTCCATTAAAATGACCGTGAATTTCAATGTATGGGGTGCCTGCCGTGTCGGACAATATTGCGCGTCTGCCGTCTTCCGATAATCCTGCAAATGATGTTCGCGTCGCGGTCCGGCAACTCCCGGGCGGCGAAGACCTCGCGCTGCCGGCCTATGAGACCGCGCAATCGGCCGGACTCGACCTCCCGGCCGCGATAGACGACGATCTGGTGCTGGCCCCCGGCGCGCGCGCGATGGTCCCCACCGGGCTCGCCATCGCCCTGCCGGCCGGTTATGAGGCCCAGATTCGCCCGCGTTCAGGCCTCGCCGCCAAGCATGGCCTGACAATCCTGAACAGCCCGGGCACCATAGACGCCGACTACCGGGGCGAATTGAAAGCCATCCTCATCAATCTCGGCGACGCGGATTTCACCATCACGCGCGGCATGCGGATCGCCCAGATGGTGATCGCGCCGGTAACGCGCATCGCCTGGGACGTTGTGGAGGCGCTGCCGGAAAGCCAGCGGGGCGAGAGCGGCTTCGGATCGACCGGCGCCGGCGGCAAAAAATCCTGATCATCCCATAATCCGCGCCCGTTCGGCGGTCCACCGCTCTATACTCGCGCCAGCGCGTAATTTCACGGCGTTGATACGGGACATCGATGGCTTTATCGATCAACATGACCGGCCGGTTCGGCGGCATCAGCCGGGCGCTTAGCCACCGGGAATACCGACGGTTTTTTTTGGGTAACTTTACCTCGACCGTCGGCCGGTGGATGTATCGCATGTCGGTCGGTTGGCTGACCTGGGAATTGACCAAATCGACCAGCTGGCTCGGCATCGTCGCCTTCGCGGAAATATTTCCCACCGTGGTTCTTTCCTTCATCGCCGGCGCCATCGCCGACCGCATCGGCTATGGCCGCGTCATGCGGGCGTGCCAAGTTCTGATCACGATGGTCGGGATTGCATTCGCGGCGCTGATATTGGGCGGTTGGATAACCATCGAACTCGTGCTTGTGCTGACCATCTCATACGGCACTCTGGAAGCGTTGAGCACGCCGGCGCGCATGTCGGTGGTGCATTCCCTGGTGCCGGCGGAGGATTTGACGGCGGCGGTCGCGCTGGGTTCGACGTCGTTCAACGGGGCGCGGTTCCTGGGGCCGGCGATTGCCGGATTGCTGATCGCCTATATGAGCATCGGCGTGGTGATGTCGATCTGTGCGGTCATGTTCCTGCAATTTTATCTGGTGCTGAATTTTTTGCGCATCAATGAAGGGGGCCGCAACCGAAAAATGTCCTTAGAGCTGGTGAGCGACATGAAACAGGGGCTGATCTACGTGTTCGGACACCGGGGAATTGGTTTCCTGATGCTGCTTCTGGCCGCGACCGGTCTGTTGATTCGCCCTTTCATGGAACTGCTGCCCGGGTTTTCCGAACAGGTCTTCGGCCGCGGCGCGGAAGGCATGTCGATCCTGTTGTCATCGATCGGTCTCGGCGCCGTGTTTTCCGGGCTCTGGCTGGCGCAGCGTGGCGAAACCCGGGGGCTGACCCGCATGGTCGCCCAAAGCCTGATGATTTGTGCCGTGGCCCTAATATTGTTTTGCGTGACCGAGTATCTATGGCTGGGAGCCGCATTTCTGTTTGTTCTGGGATATTTCATGCTGCTCGCCGGGATCGGGGCGCAAACGCTGATCCAGAATGTGGTTGATTCCAGCATGCGTGCCAGGGTGCTGTCGCTGTTTGTTCTGATTTCCTGGGGCCTGCCGGCGTTGGGCGCGGTCGCCATGGGATGGCTCGCAGAGTATATCGGGTTGCGCGAGGTGGTCGGCGGCGGGGCGGTCCTCACCCTCGGAGTCTGGCTGTGGGCGTGGCCCGTGACCGCCAGAATGGAAACCGGGCTTGAAAAGCCGAACAGTCCGGAACGGGGTTGACGCGGGCTTCCCGGCGGGGTGAGAGTCAGCCGTAATTTCTGGGAACGCGAACAATGGACTTCACTGACGATCAGCTCCATCGCTATGCGCGGCACATCGTGCTGCCAGAGGTCGGCGGTGTCGGTCAGGCCAAATTGATGCGGGCGCGCGTGCTGGTGATCGGCGCCGGTGGGCTCGGCGCGCCGTTGCTGATGTATCTCGCGGCGGCCGGCATCGGGGTGATCGGCGTGGTCGACGACGATGTGGTCGATCTGTCGAATCTGCAGCGCCAGGTGATCCACGGGACCGGACAGATCGGGCGCGCCAAGGTCGAAAGCGCGCGCGCGGCGGTCGCGGACATCAATCCCGAGATCGAGATTATCGCCCATCAGGAACGCGTCACGGCGCGTAACGTGATGGAGCTGATTGCGGATTACGACGTCGTCGCCGACGGCAGCGACAATTTCGAAACCCGCTTTCTGCTTAACGATGCCTGTCACCTTTCCGGCAAGATACTTGTATCGGCCGCGATTTTGCGGTTCGAGGGGCAGTTGGCGACGTTCAAATCGGGTCTGGGGAAGGAATTTCCCTGCTATCGCTGTCTCTACCGCGACCCACCGCCGCCGGGGATGATCCCAAGCTGTGCCGAGGGTGGCGTGCTGGGCGCGCTGGCGGGCGTCATGGGATCTCTGCAAACCACAGAAATCCTGAAAGAAATCATGGAGATCGGCAACAGTATGGCAGGCTCCCTGCTGATTTACGACGCGCTGAACACGACATTTCGAAACATGAAACTGAAACCCGACCCCGGCTGCCCGCTCTGCGGCGACGCGCTGTCAATTACCGATCTGTCAAATCATTTGGGATGAATGTCATGACGGCGCCGGACAAGCTATCGATCATCGTGTTTTCCGGCGACTACGACCGGGTCCACTACGCGCTGGCCATGGCAAGCTCGGCGGTAGCGATCGACCGGGACGTGACGCTGTTTTTTACCATGGAGGGCATTCGCGCGCTGATGCGCCACGATGCGGAGGGCGCGCCGGACTGGTCCGTCCGGGAAGCGGATTACACGGCGAAAAAAATCGGCACGGCGGATGAAATGCTGTCGGCCTGCATCGAACTCGGCGCGACCTTCATGGTGTGCGAGATGGGTTTGCGCGCGACCGGTATCGACGCCGCGGATTTGCGCGATGATATCTCAATCGCCACCGGCGGCATTGTGAGTTTCCTGAACGACGCGTCGCGTCACGGCCAGATGATCGTGATTTAATTTAACCCGCGTTGCCGTGGATGACCCTGTCGGGCGGGGTGTGGCCGTCGGCGAAGGCGCGGATGTTGATCATGACCTTTTCCCCCATGGCGATCCGGCCTTCGCGGGTGGCCGAACCCAGATGAGGCGCCAGGACGACATTGTCCAATTTCATCAATCCGGGCCCCACATCCGGTTCCCGTTCATAGACATCGAGCGCCGCGCCAGCGATTGCGCCCTCGGCCAGCAAACGGGCCAGCGCCGCTTCGTCGATGATTTCACCGCGGGACGTGTTAACCACGAAAGCGTGTGGCTGGAGCAACCGAAGCCGTTTTTCGGACAAAAGATGATGGGTTTCGGTGTTGAGCGGACAATTGACCGAGATGTAATCCATATGGGCCAGCATCTGGTCGAGGTCCTGCCACCATGTCGCTTCCAGTTCGGCCTCGACATCGGCATGAACCCGATTGCGGTTGTGATAATGGATCGACATGTTGAAGCCGCGGGCGCGGCGGGCGACGGCCTGACCGATTCGCCCCATGCCGATGATGCCGAGCCGCTTGCCGGCGATGCGGTCGCCGATCATGAACGTCGGCGTCCAGCCGGTCCAGCCGCCCGACCGGACCAGACGATCCCCTTCCATCAGCCGGCGCGGCGCGGCCAACAGCAGAGCGAGGGTCATATCGGCGGTGTCTTCCGTTAATACGCCGGGCGTGTTGGTGATCGTGACGCCGCGCGCTTCGCACGCCGCCAAATCAATGTGGTTCACGCCGACGCCGAAATTAGCGATCAACTTTAAGCGATCGGGCAAAGCGTCGATCAATTCGCCGGTGATCTTGTCGGTCACGGTCGGCACCAGCACATCCGCTTGCGCGCATGCCGCGATTATTTCGTCCCCGGTTAAAGGGCGATCATCGGCATTGAGGGCCGAGTCAAACAGCTCCATCATTCTGGTTTCGACCAGATCGGGAAGTTTTCGGGTGACGACGACAACGGGTTTGGGTTCGGGCATGAGGCACTTTTCAGTTTGTCTAATAATTGCACAAGCAGTGGAGCATTGATTCGGATTCGAATATACTCGGCTCATGCGCTTGTTTCACCCCTTTCGGCGCTTATTGCCGGGCCTTGTGATCGCCGGGTTGTCGTTCGCGCATGTGAGCGCGGCGGCGGCCGACAACCGGTCCAAGCTGCCGCGGTTCGCGTCGGTGCGGGCGGCGGAGGTCAATGTCCGAACCGGACCCGGGGTGCGCTATCCGGTGGACTGGGTATTCGTTTACCGCAACATGCCTGTCGAGATCGTCGCCGAGTTCGATACCTGGCGGAAAGTTCGCGATTGGGACGGCACCGAGGGCTGGGTCCATCGGTCGATGCTGTCGGGCAAGCGCAGCGTGATCGTTACCGGCGGCCAACACGCCCTGCGCCGCATATCCGAAGCCAAAAGCGGCGTTGTCGCCCGGGTCGATGAACGGGTTGTGGGCAAGCTGATCACCTGCAAGGAAACATGGTGCCGGCTTGAAATCGCCGGTCGGCGCGGCTGGATGCAGCGTACTTACCTCTGGGGCGTCTATAAGGGCGAAAAACTCAAATAACTGATTTAGTCAAAGTCTTCGCCGAGCATTGCCCGAACGGTTTCCGGCATCACCGCCATATGGGCATAGTTTTCGTGCCCGATTCCGACGATGATGCGGCCGCCCTCAGTCCTGAACTTTGAGATCTGGCCGGCGGTAAAGGGGAAATGCAGAAACTGGACCGATGACGCCTTGCCCGCCGCATTGGTGCGGTCCACATCGGCTTCCGGAATCCCGGCAATCACGTCGCCATCGACTGAGATCGTCATGGTTTCCTCGATCCCACCGAGCCTTGCCAGTTCGCGGGCGCGCTGGTCGGCGTCGGGTATTTCGAGCATAACCGTGGCGACCAGTTCGGCGCCATTGGGAATCAACGGATTATAGGCGGCCAGCTCATCCGCGATCTGCGCCTCGCCGCCTTTTTCGATATGCAACATCTCATGCACCTGGTGCCACATGGTGTCGTAGCTTTCGAAATAGAATGTCGCGAACGGCCCGACTTGCGTCCGCCGGTTCTTTTTGACGCTGCTGATTTCCGTCTTCAGGTCACGCCGGCGCGCCCCATATTCCGGCATCGGCATCAAATCATCGCGGGTGATTTCGTGTTTCAAAGTCATGATTTATAATCCATAGGCGCGCGCCATGAGCTCGATGGGGTGGGGTGCTTCCGTGGGGAGCTGATCCCTACTGCCGGCATCCGCCAGTTTTTCCATGCCTTGCAAAATATGCAGGCCGGCAAGCGGGCATTCAGACGCAACATGGGCCCAGCCTTTTTCATTGGCCTGGCGCGCGACCGGGCGGCCGATCTTCAGCGCGGTTTCGAAATTATCCGTCATCATGCCCCACGAGCCGCCATGGCCGGAACAGCGTTCGATGACATCGATTTCCGTGTCGGGCAAAAGACGAAGCATATCGGCGGCTTTCGGACCCATATTCTGCGCCCGCGCATGGCAGGCGAGGTGAACGGTCACACCGCCATCCAGCGAGGCCATGCCGGGCGCGAGCCCCTCATTGCGGGCGATATCGACGATATATTCGCTGATATCAAAGCTTGCCTGGGCGACGCGCCTGACGTCTTGGTTTTCCGGCAGCAACAGCGCCCATTCGAATTTCAGCATCAGGGTGCAGCTCGGCACCAACCCGACGATGTCATACCCTTTATCGATCCACGGAACCAATTCGGCGGCGATTCGTTCCGCATTATCAGCGACCCGCGGGATGTCGCCATGTTCGAGCTTGGGCATCCCGCAGCAACCGGGATAAACGATCTCGGTTTCCACGCCGTTTTTCGCCAGCACTTTTAGGGCGGCCTCCCCGATGCCGGGATTGTTGTAATTTACGAAACAAGTGGCGTAGAGGACCGACTTGCGGCCGTGGGCCGGGGCTCTTGCATCGATTTCAGGCATGTTCGCCAAGGCCTGGGCGGCGAAACTCTTGCCGTGAAAATTCGGCAGCATGGCGTCGCTGTCGATGCGCAGGACTCCTTGCATCACGGGCCGAGTCAATCCGTTGCCGGTGCGCGTCGCCCAATTGGCCAATGGGGCCACGGGGGCGGCGAGTTTTCCGTTGCGGTCGGTTTCGCTGAGTTGGCCGGCGACGAAGCCGGTGCCGCCGCGCCGGTGTTCCGCCGCGCGGTAA
>JAYZAW010000158.1:0-8281 GCA_036339495.1 Pseudomonadota bacterium
GCCATGGCCTCGCCCAGCTGGACGCCGCCATCGGCGCCGAGAACGCGCCCCAGACGTGCAGCAACGGCTCTCTCGCCGATCTGCAAGAACAGGACGCTGGTGTTCGACATGGTGTTGACCAGATGGGTTTTCGGGCCTGACAGCAGCCCCATGACCCAGCCCTCGATGACGGCGTCGCGGGTTCGCGCCCCGACCGTGCCTCGGATCACGTCATCCAAGTCGCCAAGGTCGGCGCCGCGCATTGCAGCAATTCTGCTTGCAAGTTCACGGGATACGTCGGCGCCGCCATGCATGTCGAGGGCGTTCTGGAGGTGGCGCATTTGTTCCTTGCCGCCGCCGGCCGGTATCTTCCACGCATTTTGAAACGCCGGCAGAGAGATTTAACGCCTGTGTTGCGTTGACCGATTGAGGCGGCAGCCCTTTCTGGACGTCGTTAACACTTGATAGATTGCGGTGCGGTTTACGTACATGCAGGTTAGTCGCGTACTCCGTTCCAAAAACGCAGTTTTAATAGGTAATAAATTGCGGCATGTGATTAGAAGCGGTAATTCAGATGCTACTCGGACAGCACCAGATTATCGCTGAGCTAACTTTATCTTGCAGACGAGTGACCCTTGTCACAGCCTCATATTTATTGGCGTGCTATCACCAAGACATGCTTCCCTCAAGAAGCATAACTACAGCCGGTCGGGATTTACCCTTTAGGGTATTATTCTGACCGGCTTTTTACTTTCGGTCCACGATTAATTTGTCGGCTTGATGGCGGCTCTTGGCAAAACCTCGTCATTCTGCAGCCTGAAATAAAGGTCCGGTGTTACCCTGAAAGCGGACGAAACCGGCCGTCACGCTGGATGACCGCAGTTGACTTCAAGCGGACTCCGTTAACTAGGGTGTGGACTCAATTGATCCATAATCTTATCGCGAAGATATGGACCATTGCCAGGAAGTTATCGCTTAGCTTCTCGTATCGCGTACAAGCTCACCAAGAAAGAACGCGCCACGATGGATGCGGCGGGCCTGGCGTTCGAAATAGCGAGCACCAAATTTTATGGAGATATCGGCAAGATAGACACCGCCAAGATCAAGAAATCCGGCGTCGAGTTTGTCACCCTGAAGGGCAAAGCGGGCGCGGCGTTCACCAAGACAGTGTATGGCGCAACCTGGGATGCGGCGGAAAAGAAAATTCCCGCCGACATGTTCAAGAAACTGCAGAAGTATCTCCTGCAATAGGAAATATATTTCTCGACTCGATCAAGGCGCCCCGCAAATACGGGGCGCCTTTTTTATTTAGAGCATAGCCCAATAAGAAACGGCGCCGCCCGAAGACGACGCCGCATTGGAAATGTCAAACCCGTTAATCAGCTGCCGGGTTTGACGTACATTTTCGCTTTCAGTTTCTCATAGTCGATATTGTATTTCAGCTTGTCGTTCTCCGCCCATTTCGAGTTGTAGATGGTGTCGACATAGGCTTTCTTCAACGCGCCCTCGAGCTTGATAATTTGCACGCCGGCCGCCTTCAACTTTTTGTCGTCGGCATGGCCTTTCTTGATGATAATGTCGTCGCTCGTCGTCTCATAGAACCTGCCTTGCTTGGTGAGCAGACCCCTTTGCGCCGACGACAGCCCGTCCCATTTTTTCTTGTTGACCAGCGTCATCAGAGTCGCGCCGAAGAAACCGGGTTCTATGCGATATTTCAGGAACTTCTGCCAGCCATATTTGCCGATTGAGCCCCAGGGCCAGGCAAGACCGGACACCACGCCGCGTTCAAGCGCCGCATAGACATCGCCGGGCGAGATATTGACGGGCGTTGCGCCCATGGCCTTGAAGAATGCTCTGTACAGACCCGTCGAGCGCATCTTGAAGCCCGTAAGATCAATCCCCGTCGTCGTGTTCATTTTTGGTTTGAACCGGGTATAGATGAAGAATTTTTGGCCCTTGAAATGTACCCAGGCGAGGATATGCGCGTTGAGCCCCTTGCCCCAGGATTCCTGCAACATGCCGTAGGCCCCATTGGCCTTGAGCTGTTCGAGATTCTGATTGTGCACGCCCGGCATGCGCGCCGTGGACAACATGCCGCCGTAATACGCGGCGGGACACACGATCATATCGATCAGTCCGCGCTTTAGAGCGGGCGCCTGTTTCTTGCGTGGCGTTACTTCCGGCCCACCGAGAAAGCGAAGCTTGATATCGGCCTTCTTGGCGTTGAGCGGGTCGAAGAATGTGTCGAAATAAGCCTCGATATAGTCGTGATTTCTGGACAGGCAGGTGCTGACTTTCAGTGTGGTCGCGGCCTGAGCCGGAACGTATTCAGCGGACACGGCGAGCAATGCCGCGGCGCTGATTATCAAAGTTGTTGTTTTTTTCAGCATAGGATCAAATCCTCCCGAATGTGGTCGTTCATTAGGCACGGGATGTCGAAATGATGGTTGAAGGCCACCGTGCTTTCGCAGTCATTTCCAAATGAATGCCACGGGAAGTATTGAACAGATTTTTGGGCCGGTAAAGAGCGAATACCGCCTCCCAGAGCGGTGACGGTATCCGAATTCCGCGCTGTTGCGAGCGCCGGCAGTGGAACGCAACTGGCGGTCATTCCGAATTGACGATAGCATGCGCAATGAAAAGCCAATACGAACGCATCGGACTCACATAGGCAAATGACTGATTCCGGAACCGATGGGCAACGCCGGCTCGTGACGGTGTTGTTCGCAGACATGGCGGACTACACGCCGACGGCCGAAAAGCTGGGCGAAGAGGCGGTCTATACGCTCATGCGCCAGGTGATCTCGCATATGAGCGACGCCGTAACGGCGAATAAAGGCTCCGTTCAAAACCTCACCGGCGACGGGATGATGGCTTTATTCGGCGCGCCCGTGGCGATCGAAGACGCGCCATTGAGGGCATGCGGCGCGGCGCTCGACATTCAAAACAAAATGCGGGCCCTGGAAGGGGAGTTTGAGGCCAGGTACGGCGTATGTCCGAAGTTCCGCATTGGCCTTCACACCGGTCCCATCGTCATCGGCAGTATTGGAGACGGTGAAAAAGCCGAGATTACGGCCTTGGGCGACACTGTAAATTTGGCGGCGAGGCTGGAGGGGGAGGCCGGGTCGGGCGGTATCGTTTTGAGCGAAGCGACCCATCAACTGGTCGACGGTTACGTGGACAGCGCTTTCGCCGGCGAACGCGAAATCAAAGGTAAATCGGAGAAGCTGCCGGTCTATCGCCTGGACGGGATCAAGGAATCCGTCAGCCGCTTCGATCTTTCGGTTGACCGGGGGCTGACGCCGCTGGTCGGACGCGGCTCGGAACTGGAAACTCTGGGGCTAAGTTGGGAGGGCAGCCGAACCGGCGCGCTGCGCGTCGTCAATATTGTCGGCGAGGCCGGTCTTGGGAAATCCAGGTTGGTGCATGACTTTCGCCAAATTCTTGACGACGAAAATGTGTTTTTTCTGCAAGGCAGGTGTTCGTCTTCGGGAACGGCGACCCCGTTTCTTCCATTCATCGACGTGGTTCGCGGTTCTTTCGGCATTACCGCCGACACGCCCCGCGCCGACATTGAAAGACGTCTGACGCGCGGTCTTGAACTCCTCGGCCTTTCGTCCGATGACACCCTGCCCTATCTGCTCAATCTTTTGGGCCAATCTGTACAGGACGACGCGGTCAAACTCATCGATTCGGAGGTTATCGGAGTCCGGACGCGGAATGCCTTGTTGAGCCTATTGCGCGAACGGCGTCGGGTCTCGCCGGTGATCATGTTTATTGACGATCTGCATTGGATGGACAGCGCATCCCAGGAATTGCTGGTGAAAATTTCCACCGGGGAGTCCGACCTGCCGCTCCTTTTGATTTGCGCTTACCGGCCCGAATATGCGGCGCCGTGGGTGACGTTGGATGGCGCGATTGAGATCAGGCTCGATCAATTGTCGCGGGACCGGTCGATCGAACTCATCAAAAAGCGGTTCGACGTGGAGACCGTGCCCGCCGATCTTGTCCAGCTGGTCCTGAACAAGGCGGAAGGCAACCCGCTTTTCGCCGAGGAAATCATCAATTACCTGCTCGAGAAAGGACAGATCGAAACCAACGGGGAAGGTCTGATCTTCCATGACGCCGCCGGCTCGGAGCTGCCGGTCACGATCGAGAATCTGTTGATGGACCGGGTCGACCGGATGGAGCCCGGCGCGCGCGCCACGCTTGAGGCCGCCGCCGCAATCGGCGCGGTTTTTTCGGAGGATCTCATTATGGCGGTAACCGGCCTGGACGGCGCCGGCAACGACCATCTCGCGGAAATGCGGCAGAAGGATTTGATCGTCTTCGAACCCGAAGAAAAGACATACCGGTTCAAGCACGCACTGGTTCGCGAGGCTATCTATAAAAGCATCCTCGGGTCGACCAGAGAAAAGCTGCATCAGCGTATCGCCGAGGCCATGGAAATTTCGGCGAATGAGATTGATGGAGATCTGACGAATATACTGGCTTGGCATTACAGCCAGACCCCCATCGATGAAAAGGCGGTTCGGTTTCTGGCCCGCGCCGGCGAACAAAGCCTCATGGTCTATTCACTCGATGAGGCCGAAATCCATTTCAGGAATGCCATCACACGGATTGAACGCAGCCCCGGCTGTGTCGTAGATACGATTCTGCTGGATATAATTCTGCATCTTGCCCGGGTGCTTTATTTCAGAATCGATTTCTATGGAATTATCGCATTGGTCGAGAGTTATCAGCCGGTGTTCGAATCAGTCGGCGACACCCATCGCCTGGGAAGACTCCTGTTTGAAACCGGATACGCCCATGTTTTTTCCGCTCAACACGAAATCGGCGCGCCGATGTTGGAAAGGGCCCTCAAAATCGGCGAGGAAACCGGGGACGACGAGATCATCGGGTATGCCTCGCTGGGGCTCATGTTCCACACCGCGTATTGGACGCCCATTGGCGCGGACCAATGTCGGACGATGCTCGACTACAGTGATAACGCCTTTCGAATCGCCGAAGCACTGGGTGACGGGTGGTTGGCGGCAAAAAGTTTGCTCGGCCCGGTCTTATATTTTTCGGCGGTGGGAAAGCCCGGTGAATCGCGCAGGCGCGCCGTGCGCCTGGTCCAATTCGGCCGGACGAGCAATGATCCACGGCCCCGCGCCATGGGGCTGTGGTCGCTGGCCATCACAAATTCGATGTATTTCAATTATGAAGAGGCGATCGCGAACGCCGACGAATCGCTCGCCATGGGGTTATGCCCTATTGACCAGCTCTGCGCCCAAACCGCCAAGGCCGGCTCGCTTGTCATGCTTGGTCGAATTGATGAAGCCTTGATCATGATGGAAGATATTCATTTAAAGGCTTCCGGGGGCGGCCTCGTCATTCTGCAGCTCGTCTCCGAAAACTCCCATGCCGTTGCTAAGTTGCTGGCGGGCGATATGGCCGGCGGCGTCCAGTGGCTCGATAACTGGCGCAAACAAGCCGAAAGAATGAACTATGCGCCGAGTAGGGCCCTGTATGACCTCTATATGGGTGAAATCAATCTGGAAATGGCGGCTGGTGAGGAAAAACCGCCCTTGGCCGTGATGCGGCAAAATATATGGTTTCTACTCAAAACCCTGCCCTTCGCCGCCGGCAAGGCGCGCCGCCATCTGGAAGAGGCGGGCGCGTTCTTTCGCGCATACGATATGCCGGCGCTGCTATCCTGGAGCCTGATGGATCTGGGCCGACTGCAATTGGCCAAAAAACAATATGACAAGGCGCGCGTTTCCCTCGACGAGGCGCGGTCATCCGCGGAAGCCGCGGAAGAACCAGCCCTCATTCAGCGCATCGACGCCCTGGCGGGCGCCTTGCCCGCCCTATAAGTGAATACCCACTACGCGAGATTGGACGGCGCGTCGGCAGGGGCTTCCGCGCCCGCGACATTGGCCATCATGGCGGTCTTGCAGAAATGGCTGACCACGCCGACAAGATCCGCGAGGCGGCGATAACCGAGCTGTTCTTCGGCGGTCTTGAAACCCGCGTCACCCAGCGTTCCTGATTTTATCAGCTCGACCGACAAATCATGGACCAGCTGGTCGTCCGCATCATCGAAGCTCGGCGTCTGACGGTTGTTGATGGCTTCGACGGCGGCAGCGTCAACGCCGGCCGCCAGCGCGCCGCGCGCCTGGGCCTGCCATGGATAAATCGCATTCCAATGCCGGACCGTGACCAGAGCGGCAATGTGGCACTGGGCGGCGGACAGGGAACAATCATCGAAATAATCGCTGGCCTGGTTGTTGTTTTCCCACAAACCCGGCGCATAGGCGTAACCGATCGACGGCCCCCGCCCGGCGCGGCCGTTGGTCGCCATCTGGTGATCATAAACCTTGCGCTGGTGGTCGTCCATTTCGTCTGGCGTCAATACCGGCATTCTCGACATGTCTTACTCCGTCTGGAATTTTTTCTATCTATGGACAGCATACAGGGTTTGACGCCAAACTTCGATCACCGCAATCGCAAAGGCAATCCCCATGACCGACAAACCGCGCATCGCCCATTTCGCAGGATCCAACGCCACCATCCAGAACAGCCCGCCGCTGGTGACCAGCAACAAGGCGCGCCGCCAATACGGCCTGCCCGCGCTGACCAACGAAGACGGATCCGAGCCGCGCTTCGATGTGCTGCGGCCGCAGCGGCTCGCCGCCCCGGCGGTGGTCTATGTGGAACAGTTCAGCGCCCATCCGCTGGAACGGGACGCCGCCGAACTATACGGACCGCCCGACGGGTATCTGGACGCGGCGGGCGCGTTTCATGAAGCCCGGCAATCTCCCGACGACACCCCGGTCCACCGCATCGAATTGCAGCCGGAAGACGGCGTCTACCCGCTGCCCTATATGGCGCGCCAGGCGGATGGTTCGGCATGGGAGGATGATTGCGCCTTCCCCGGCGCGCCGGCGACGCATTCGCGCCAGCCCAACTACCCAGACGGGTCGCGCAGCTTTGAGGAAATCGACCGGCTCGGCATTGGCGATCTGGGAACCGGGAATCTGATTTCATCGCGCGCCGATGTGGATTTTTACCGGGTGCTGCCGTCCAGCGGCTACACCAAGGGACTAAAAGCCGCGGACCGCACCGATATCGGCGACGGCGATATCGAACCCGAACTGCTGGGGCGCGATTTCTTCGCCTACCGGCCGGTGCATCTCGCCGTGTCGCCGCCGCGTCCCGGCCTGGCCAAGATTGTCAATGAGGCGCAGCGCATTCTCGACACCGGCGATTACCTCGGCGCGATCTGGACCCAGGGCAGCCCCCGGGTCGAAGAGACCATGTATTGGTTCAATCTGTTGCTCGACACCACACTGCCGGTCTGCGGCAACGCGGCCCAGCGCACCCATGGCGAGATCAGCAATGACGGCCCCAAGAACATCGTCGATTCGGTCGACTACATCACGTCCGAGGTCTGGCGCGACGACCAGGGCCGCAACAAGGCCGGTCTGGTGGTGATCCAGGAACAGCAGATCTTCGCGTCGCGCGAGGTCCAGAAAGGCGAGGCCCGGCCCGGCGGCTATGTGGTCACCGGCGGCCATGGCGGGTTGCTCGGCGCGGTGCGCCACGGCATGGGGCCGATCCTGACCTATCTGCCCGGCGCCAAGCACACCTATTTGTCGGATGTGAACCGGACGCGGCTGCCGGACACCGTACAAGGCGTAAGCCGCGATGGCGGCGCGATCAAATCGGTTGACGTCGCCGTCAAGAATGCCTCCGGCGCATTGGTGGAAAGCTCGGTTCCCCGCGTCACCATCGTCAAGGACGGCAATTATTCCGCCGACCAATGGGACAGCGGCGATGAGCGCGAAGTCGATATCCTGTCACAGATCGACGACCATCTGGCCCATTCGCCGCTCGCCGGTTTCGTGATCGAGGGCCAGTCGCCCTATGGCTCAATGACCAACTCGGTGCGCAACGCATTGATGCTGCGCGCCGTACGGTCCGGCATGCCCGTGGTCCGGGTCGGGCGCGGCAATAACGAAGGCTTCACGGCGCGGGCAGGGTGCTTCATCGGCGGCAACAATTTGACGTCCACCAAGGCGCGGCTGCTGTTGATCGCCTGCATCATGAAATTTGGCTCCCTACCCCATGCCGCCGACCCGGAGAACCCAACCGAAGCGGAAACCGGCGCGATCATGGAACGCGTGGGTGATTATCAAGCGGTGTTCGACACGCACTGATCGGTCGTGAATTCGGTTCCGGCCCGCGCCCCCTCCCCGCCTCCCCCGGGCACATCCTCCAAGGGAGGCCGGGAGGGGGAGCGGGCCGGTGCAGTTTT
>JAYZAW010000159.1:0-6725 GCA_036339495.1 Pseudomonadota bacterium
CGGTTCTGGGCCCATGTCGCAGATCTCTGCGACGACCCCGGCAAGGCCCGCGCCTGGCTCAGAGCCAACGGAATGGATTTGCACCGATACGGGCGTTAGACCCAGGAGCGTTAATTCCGACCGATACAGCATGCTTCGAGATGCCGGCTTTGCCGGCTCCTCAGCATGAGGAAATAGAATTATATCAACAATTTGACTTCGTCCCGGGGAGGCCCCCATCGAGACGCCGCCCGCGGCGGCTCCTCTGGGCAGGCGGCCGTCTCGAAGGACACGGACGTGAGTCGCGGTCATCGCTCGCTGGCGTTAGAGGTTCATCAGTTTCAGCATGGCGGTCATCGGCGCGCTGTCCGGTCGCACGAATTCAATGCTGACCGCGAAGTGATTGAAACCGGGCAGATTGATTTCCTGGCAGGACAGTCCAGCGGCGCGCCAGGCTTCGGCGAATTCCTTTGACTGGCGCTGGAATTCCTCGTGCTCGCCACCGCCCGACCCGATGATCAAGGGCGGCCCGTCGGACGGAATGCGCCGGATCGAGCTGTTGCGGTCGACGGCCGCGTGGTCGAGATGCATATATTCATTGCGCGAACTGAGCCGCACCGGTTCCAGCTCATACATGCCGCTATAGGACATGGCGCCCTTGATGACATTGCGCGGCAGGTCATATTCCGCATCCCAATCGGTGACGATGACCACGCCGGTGACATGCGCGCCCGATGAGTGCCCAACCACATAGAGCTGTTCCGGATCGGCCCCGAAATCGGCGGCGTTGCGGCAAACCCAGGCGATCGAGGCGCGCGCCTGGCGCACCTGTTCGTCCAGTGTCACCGCCGGCACCAGGCCGAAATTGACGGCGACATAATGCGCGCCGGCGGCAACGAATGCCTCGGCCGGATAGCTGACCGCTTCCTTGCTCTGCCGCGTCCACGCGCCGCCGTGAATGAACACCACGACGGGCGCATTCAGTTTATCGGTGGGAAATATGTCGAGCTTTTCGTCGTCGGAGGGTCCGTAAGGGATATCCAGCCGGCATTTCATCTCGGCCCGGACGCGCTCGCCCTCGGACGCGTAGCGGTCGAAATAATCCTGAAAATCCAACGCCAATGCGCGCTGGTTATAATTGTAGTCGAGTTCTTCCTGGGTGTAGTCGAGCCATACTTTGGGGCCGTTCGTTTCACTCATTACCGTTCGTCCTATCTTGTCCAATTTCCTTGCGTTCCTGGAGCGCCATATAAAACACGCCGAGGAAAACCACAATCGCGCCGATCCAGGTCCAGATATCGGGGATCTCGCTGAACACCAGATAGCCCGCAATGCTGGCCCAGATCAACTTGGTGAAATCGATCGGCAGAACCAGGGTGGCGTCGGCGTCGCGGAAGGCCTGGGCGATGCAGAGCTGGATAATTCCCGCCAACCCGCCGAGCACAATCAAGATACCGATCTGGCGCAGGCTCGGCGTTTGCCAGAAAAACACGGCGCCGATAAAGGCGATCGGCACCTGAAGCAGCGCCGAATAGGCGGCGATGGTCAGGCTGGTTTCGGTGCGCGCCAGAATCTTGGTGCAGATCAGCGCACAGGCCCAGGTCCCGGTCGACAGCAGCACCATCAAATGGCCCGTGCCGATTTCGCGAAATCCGGGCCGCAGAATGATAACAGCGCCGACCAACCCGATAAAAAACCCGGCCCAGCGCCGCCCGCTCATGGTTTCGTGCAGCACCGCTACCGCCAGTAGCGTCGCAATCAGCGGCGACGTGAATGTCAGGGCCGTGACCTGCACCAGGGGGATCAGGACCAGGGCCACGAAATAGGCCAGCGTCGCCACCGTATTGAAGCCGGCGCGCCCGAGATGGAGCCCGATCCGCCGGGTGCGGAGCGGATTGGATCTCGCCGCGATCAACCACGGCAAAAACAGCAGAAACCCGAACAGATTGCGCAAAAATGCCAGTTCAAACACATGCAGTTCGTCGGCGATTTGACGCACGGTGACATTCATCGTGATGACCAGAACCGTCGCGACCAGCATCAGCAACATGCCGCGCAACGGGCGCGGAATGGCGTCGAAATTATCCGTGAAAGTCCGAAAACTGGATGCCATGGCGGCCGGCGTGACTCTTGTTTATGACAGGAGTCAATAACACAATTTCAGACGCCGTGATATCGGACGCTGACATTTGCGGTCGGCGGAGGTAAATTTTGTAGCAATATTTGAATTTAGTCAGGGAAAGCCCAACCACATGGAAAGTCTCATTCTCGCAGTCTGCGTGGCGTTGTTCGTCTGGCTGTTCATGCGACGTCAACGGCTGAAGCGCCAGCAAAAAATCCAGGATCAGCAAGAGGCGCAGGCCAAAGGTCCGCCGCAAGAGCAAAAATCCATGCCGCGCATCGGGAAGGCGGGAAGCATAACGCGCGACCAGATGAAGGCGCTGAAGGACAATGATTTCGAGCCGTCGCGCGCCTGGAGCAAGGAGGAGGCCCAACTCATCCTCGATGCGGTGGATTATCTGCGCGCGGTGATTGCCCGGGAAACCGGTGATAAGAAACCGCCCATGGAGGTTCAGAACCAGGTGCTCGCCTTTATCCTTTCGGATTTGGAGCTGCGGGATTTCCTGGTTGACCGGGCCCGCAATATGACCCGCGAGGAAGCCGAAAGTGGCAAGCTGGAGCCGGAACAGGACGAACATTACGCCAAGATCTCGGAGTTCGTCGCCGGGCTGTGGGAAGACATTTGACCCAGGTTTCGGCCGTTTCCTCCCCCGCCGTCTCCAATGACCGGACGGATCTGTTCGATTTCGATCTGCCGAAAAGGCTGATCGCGGATACCCCCGCTGTTCCCCGGGATTCGTCCCGCATGCTGGAAGTCGGCACGCAACTTTACGATCGCGCCATCGGGGAATTACCGGATCGGCTGCGCGCCGACGATGTGGTCGTGATCAATGACACCCGCGTGATTCCGGCGCGGCTGACCGGCAAAAGAGGCGCCGCGAAATTCGAGGTCACGCTGCACCGGCAGACCGGCAGTCACGTCTGGCGCGCCTTTGCACGCCCGGCAAGAAAGCTGGCGCAAGGCGATGTCGTTACTTTCGCGCCGGAATTTTCCGCCGTCGTTGCGGTAAAGCTGGAAGCGGGCGAAATCGAACTTTCGTTCGACCCGGAATGCGATCTACGGCAAAAGCTGCGCGATCACGGCGCCATGCCGTTACCGCCCTATATCAAGCGCGCGGATGGCGCGAGCGCGCGCGACGGCGACGATTATCAGACCATCTACGCCACCCATGACGGGGCCGTGGCCGCGCCGACGGCCGGGCTGCATTTTACGCCGGACTTGTTTGCGGCTCTGGCCGATCGAGGAATTCGAGTTGAGAGGGTGACGCTCCATGTCGGGGCCGGCACATTTCTGCCGGTCAAGGCCGATTACGTCCGCGATCACCGCATGCATGCGGAATGGGGCCGGATCGACCGGGACACCTGCAACATTATCAACCGAGCGCGGCGCGACGGCGGTCGCGTGGTCGCCATCGGCACCACGTCGCTGCGGCTGCTGGAAAGCGCGGCGGACACCGACGGAACATTGAATCCGTTCGAGGATGAAACCACGATCTTCATCACGCCGGGATACAGGTTCAAAATCGTCGATCTGCTGCTGACCAATTTTCATCTGCCGCGCTCGACCCTGTTCATGCTGGTCTCCGCTTTCGCGGGATTGGACAGAATGAAAGCCGCCTATGAGCACGCCAAGACGCTGCGCTACCGGTTCTATTCCTATGGCGACGCCACCTTGCTGCATCGCGGGGACGCTTCATGAGCCTCGCATACGAAGTCCTGGCCACGGATGGCGCGGCGCGGCGCGCACAGCTTGAAACCGCGCACGGCGCGGTCAACACCCCCGCCTTCATGCCGGTAGGCACCGCCGGCACGGTCAAGGCCATGACGGTGGAGGGGGTCGCGGCGACGGGGGCCGAGATATTGCTTGGCAATACCTATCATCTGATGCTGCGGCCCGGCGCGGAAGTGGTGGCAAAGCTCGGCGGGCTGCACCGCTTCATGAACTGGGACAAGCCGATCCTGACCGATTCCGGCGGGTTTCAGGTGATGTCGCTGTCGGACCGCCGCAAAATCAGCGAGGACGGCGTTGAATTCGCCTCCCATATCGACGGAAATTTATTCAAGCTCACGCCGGAAAGATCGGTCGAAATCCAGCATCTGCTGGATGCGGACATCACCATGGTACTGGATGAATGCACCGCATGGCCCGCCACCGAAGCGGAAGCCGCGGAGTCCATGCGGCGATCGATGCGCTGGGCCGCGCGCTGCAAGGATGCTTTCATCGACCGGCCCGGATATGGGCTGTTCGGCATCGTCCAGGGCAGCGTCCATGGCGAGCTACGCCGCGAATCCGCCGCCGCTTTGATCGATGTGGGCTTCGACGGTTACGCGGTCGGCGGGTTGGCCATCGGCGAGGGGCAGGAGATGATGTTCCGGGTACTGGACGAAACCGTGCCTGCTTTACCCGCCACGCGCCCGCGTTACATGATGGGCGTCGGCGCGCCGGCCGATATTGTCGGCGCGGTCGGGCGCGGCATCGACATGTTCGATTGCGTGATGCCGACCCGGTCGGGCCGCACCGGCAAGGGCTTCACACGGCGCGGCGAGATCAATATCCGCAATGCGCGCCACGCCGAGGACCCGCGCCCGCTCGATGCCGACTGCAAATGTCCGACCTGCGCCGGCTATGGCCGGGCCTATCTGAACCATCTGTTCAAGGCCAAGGAAATACTGGGCGCGATGCTGTTGACGACGCATAATCTGCATTATTATCAGGATCTGACATCCGGGCTGCGTGATGCGATCGAGGCCGGAAATTACGCCCGATTCGTGGCGAAATTCGCGGCCGGGCAGGCGCTCGGCGACATCGATCCTTTATAGGAACGCGACATGACCGATCCAATCTATGAAAACCTTACCCAGCTCGGCGGCAAGGCAGAAATACCCGCCTCGCCCGACGACGCGGTACTGGAAAAGATCACCAATCCACAAGCCGGGACCGATTATCTGGTCCGTTTCGCCTGCCCCGAATTTACCTCGCTGTGCCCGATCACCGGGCAGCCCGATTTCGCCCATCTGGTAATCGACTACGTACCCGACGCGCTGATCGTGGAGAGCAAATCCCTGAAGCTCTATCTCACGTCGTTCCGCAATCACGGCGCGTTTCACGAGGATTGCACGGTCAGCATCGCCAAGCGCATCGCCGCCGAAATCGTGCCGAAGTGGATCCGCATCGGCGGGTACTGGTATCCGCGCGGCGGTATCCCGATTGACGTGTTCTATCAAAGCGGTCCGCCGCCGGAGGATTTATGGCTGCCCGATCAAGGCGTGGCGCCCTATCGCGGCCGGGGATAGACCCTGCGTCCAAAACGCCAAAAGAGCTGATCCGCGAACGCGCGCTGTCGGACGGTTTCGACGCGATCGGTTTTGCGCCGGCCGAAATGGCGGCCCAGGCGGGGGAACAGCTCGGCGAATTCCTTGCTCAGGGTCTTCATGGCGATATGGGCTGGCTCGCCAACCGCGCCACCGAACGGTCCTCGCCCCAGGCGCTGTGGCCCGATGCGCGCAGCGTCATCGCGCTTGGCGTCAATTACGGTCCGGCGCGCGATTCCATGGAATTGCTCGACCGGCCCCACCTGGGCGCGGTTTCGGTCTATGCGCGGGGCCGCGATTATCATGATGTCCTGAAAAAACGCCTGCGCGTCCTGGCGCGCTGGATCCACGAGGAATTTGAGACCGAAATTAAGCTGTTCGTCGACACCGCGCCAGTGATGGAAAAACCGCTGGCCGAACGCGCCGGCATCGGCTGGCAAGGGAAACACACCAATCTGGTGTCGCGCGATTTCGGATCCTGGATGTTTCTGGGCGAAATTTATACCGCCATGGAAATCGCGCCGGATCCGCCGATGGAGGATCATTGTGGGTCGTGCCGCGCGTGTCTCGATATCTGCCCGACCAACGCCTTCATTGGGCCGCGCCGGATCGATGCGCGGCGCTGTATCTCCTATCTCACCATCGAGCATAAGGGCCATATTCCGGCGGAACTGCGCCCCATGATGGGCAACCGGGTTTAGGGCTGCGACGATTGCCTGGCGATCTGCCCGTGGAACAAATACGCCGCCATGACGAACGAGCCGGCGCTGATGTCCAGGCTCGAACTGGACGCGCCGAAGCTGGCCGATCTCGCCGACCTGGACGATTCCGCCTTCCGCGATCTGTTCTCCGGCTCGCCGATCAAGCGCACCGGCCGTGACCGGTTCGTCCGCAACGTTCTGATCGCCATCGGCAACAGCGGCGCGCCCGTGCTGGCGGAAAGCGCCGATGCGCTGCTCGGCGACCCCTCCCCCCTGGTGCGCGCCATGGCAGTCTGGGCGCTGTCGCGCCTTGTGGAGCCGGTAGAGTTCGAGCGGCTGCGGGCAAAAGCTTTGAATTCTGAAACCGACCGGGAGGTGTGCGCGGAATGGAATGCCGTGGGCGACGGGAATTTAACTAACCCTCTCCCCTCGCGGGAGAAGGGGGACCCACCGCGCGGCGGTGGGGGGTGAGGGGGCGGCTGCCCGCAGGCGGAATGAGAGTCCTTTAGACGCGCTGATCGCGCTTACCCCTCAACCCTGCCCTCTCCCCCCAGGGGGGGGGGGGATAAATGAGGCTTTTTTAATGTTCAATGGGGTGACAAAAACATTTGG
>JAYZAW010000160.1:0-3150 GCA_036339495.1 Pseudomonadota bacterium
ATGCAATGGGCAGAGGAAGAAATGATTATAATTCCCGGTTGGCTATACCGCTTGTTGGGTTGGGCGTGGCCGGTTTTGCGGTTGGTCTATACCAAGCCGCTGCGGGGTCAGCACACCGAATATTGACTGTCTCACCAATGAGCCCAATTCGCCCATCGAATCAAACCCCTACCGCACATTCCCTTCCCCAAGCGCCTTGCTCACCGCCCGTTCCAGATTCGCCACTGTCCGGTCGACATTGTGCAGCTTGTCGAGCCCAAACAACCCGATCCGGAACGTCGCGAAGTCGTCCGGTTCGTCACACGCCAGCGGCACGCCCGCGGCGACCTGCAAGCCTTCGGCAGCGAGTTTCTTGGTGTTCTGGATGTCTGGGTCGTCGGTGTAGCTGACCACCACGCCGGGGGCCTGGAAGCCCGCGGCGGCGAGGCTTTTGAAGCCCTTTTCCGTCAGCATGGCGCGCACTTTGTCGCCGAGTTCCTGCTGTTCGGCGCGCACCTTGTCGAAGCCGTATTCCTCGGTTTCCTTCATGGTGTCGCGGAACTTCACCAGCGCGTCGGTCGGCATGGTGGCGTGGTAGGCGTGGCCGCCGCCTTCATAGGCTTCCATGATCTGCAGCCATTTATTCAGGTCGCAGGCGAAGCTTGAACTTTCGGTGCCATCGATTCGCGCGCGCGCATCCTCGCACAGCATTACCAGCCCGCTGCAGGGCGAGGCGCTCCAGCCCTTTTGCGGCGCGCTGATCAGGATGTCGGCGCCGATCGCCCGCATGTCGACCCAGAGCGTGCCGGACGCCACGCAATCGAGCACGAACATGCCGCCGACGCCGTGCACCGCGTCGGCCATCCGGCGCATGTAATCGTCGGGCAGGATCATGCCGGATGCGGTTTCCACATGGGGCGCGAACACCAGATCGGGCTTTTCGGATTCGATGGTCGCCACGACTTCATCGATCGGCGCGGGTGCGAAGGCGGCCTGTCTGCCGTCCTCGATAGCGCGGGCCTGCATCACGATGGTCCCGGACGGGATCTTGCCCGCGTCGAAAATCTGGCTCCAGCGGAAGCTGAACCAGCCGTTGCGGATCACCAGGCATTTTTTGTCGTTGGCGAACTGGCGCGCCACGGCTTCCATGCCGTAGGTGCCGCCGCCCGGCACCACGGCGACGGATTGCGCGTTATAGACCGATTTCAGGGTGGTCGAGATATCCCGCATCACGCCCTGGAACGATTGCGACATGTGGTTCAGGGATCGGTCGGTAAACACCACCGAATATTCGAGCAGCCCATCCGGGTCCACGTCGGGAAGCAAGCCGGTCATCATTCTCTCCAGATCAAATGCGTGATATTGCGCCAACATACCGATTGGCGGGCGAATGGCAATTCGCGTGTGATGGAAAGGTTATTTTTTCCGGCTTGACCACAAACTCCGCCAGGCTTCGAGGTCATGACCGAAGCGTTTCCCGGTCGCCGCGCTGAGCGCGCCGATGATGTCGCCCCGGAGCCAGAGCGGGTCGCCGGTCCGGTCGAGACGCTTGATCAACCGGGCCAGGGTTGCGCTGTCGCGCTGTCGGGTCCAGCTCACCGCGAACAGCGCCATGGGCAGGCCGTCGAACCATTTTTGCGGCCGGTTGGAGATTTGCGTCCATGGCCGGTCGAGCAGTTCGCCGGGCACTCGTCCCCGTCCGGCCACGCCCATGGCCCAGAGCAGGGTATGGCGTCCGAGATTGCCGGCGGGGCGTTAGACACGACCGCCGAATATGGCAACCTGCCAGTCCGGGAAGGGCGTCGCTAGGGCGGCTTCGAAAAAGCCGTGCGGCGGTCCCCAGAGAATGCCGCGCCCATCCGACACTACCCCGCCGATATAGATCTGGCCGCGATGGATCACCATGTCGATCGGCCTTCCGCCGGTCAGACCCCGCACCCGCGGCCAATTCTTTCCGGTCGCGCTGCGCCACAGGGCGCCGTCGCCAGCGCCCCAGAATCCAGTCGCATCGGCGGCCACGGCGCGCAGGCCCGGCATGGAATGATCCGAGATCCGCTCGGCGACGGTCCCGTCGCCGCGCCAGAATTCGACCTTGTCGCCGTCGCGCGTCAGCCCGTAGACACCGCCTTTGGCCGCGATCAAATCGTGGGTTCGCGCAGTCTCCGGCCAGCCGGGGATTTTCGTCACCTTATCGCCGTCGAGCATCCGCAGGGGATGGCGCGGCGCACCCGCGCGGCGCTGCACGACCGCGCCGAACAGTTTGCCGTTGAACGCGGCCAGCGAAATGATCCGGGTGATGTTGCCCTTCGGCGCGGAATGGTCGTAAATCTGCTTCCAGCGATACCCGCCGTCGCCTGAAACATGCAGCCCGGCGCGCCATGCCGACGGCGCCGCATAGAGCCGGCCGCCGAGCTTCTCCAGGGCATGGACATGAAACATGCGCGCGCCGCCCGCCATCACGCGCAGCTGCCACTCCTGCCCGTTGGTCACCGCGATATGGCCCCATCCCATGGACGGGCGCGGGTCCTCATAGGGCCAATAGAGCAGCCCGTCCGCGACCACCGGTTGGCCGACATCCTGGCTGAACAGATGTCGCTCATATCGATATTTGCCCGTTGCCGGGTCGAGGCTGTAGAGGTCGGCCGAATTATGATCGGGATAACGCACGCTGTTGGCGAACCAGCTGCGCCCGCGATAGGCGATCAGCGCCGACCACGGTCCGATTTTCGCCAGCACCTGCAACGCGGGCGTCTCCGCGACCGACGGCCCGATATGTAAACCGAGCATGACTGCGACGATTTGCAATAACCTGTTCATTTCTTGATATCTCCGGCGCAGCGGAACCCGACCATGTCGAGGCCGATATCGGGCGGGTTGCCGTGACGGTACGAGACGCGCAGACAGTACGGGTTGTTGCCCCAGCCGCCGCCGCGCAGCGTGACCATCTCCGGCCCCCGGGAAACCGGATCGCCGTCCATTCCCAGACACTGCCCGCCATGTCGAGAAAGCCGAACGGCGACGTTCCAGCGGGGAATTTTCCGACCGGTGCGGTGCGTTCAAATCCGTCCGCCGCGTCGGGCGCGCAGTATTTCACCGTCCCGAAATTTGCCCGCCGTTTTGCGTGTGCGCCGGGACGGACATTGCCCCAGGGATAGCGCCGGCCGTCTGTTC
>JAYZAW010000161.1:0-3691 GCA_036339495.1 Pseudomonadota bacterium
GCTCAAGATCCGCCAGTTTGTCGATTTCCAGCAATACGATTTTGCTGCTTTTGAGTGACGTCGGCAAGAAGACACTCCAAATTGACTAAGCTAAATGGCAGTATACACTATTTCTAAATATATATTGAGAAACAGTAAACTGACCAGGTTTACCAACGATAATTTCGTGATTTAAATCAGCTCGATCGCGTCTCAACCGTCGAATCCGCCGGAGCGTCATCCCGAAAAAGGCACGGCCCAGGGCTGGGTTTCGTGGTCCGGCGCGTAGCGGGTGTTGCTTTGGTCCGGGTTGCGGTTGAGCTTCGGGCGGGCGTAGAGCGGATGGGTCATGGAGCGCACCTCATGCTCGATGGTGAACAGCGCATCGCCGGTGTCCGGATCGACGATATCGCGGAACCGGTATTGATGCTGGTTGTCCTCACGCGATACCAGGCCGCGCTCGCGCAGCCTGTCGTAGGGGCCGGAAAAATCGGCGACATAAATCTGGATATGATGTTCGTCGAAGTCGGGCAGGGCCGCGTCGGTCTCGCGGAATCGCAGTGATTGCCCGACGCCGGCCTGAACCCGCGCCACATTACCGTCGACCGAGGAGGGAGCGGAAAAAATTTCACTGTAAAACCGCGCGATGCCCGGCGCGGCGCCCTTCGGCACATCGAATTCCACATAGGGCAGTCCCAGCATGGTGCGGCCAAACCGCACATCGGGTTCATGGCATCTGAAGCGGTTGCCCCAGGGGCAGGTTACGTCGACCCATTTCCCGTTGCGATTGCCATGACGCCTGAAACCGAAGCTGGTGCCGGAAAGCTGCCCCTTGACCGCGCGCAGCCGCGCGGCCAGGCCGTCGAGGCTCGGGACCACGAGGCCGACCCGGCCGCGCAACACCTGGGCGTCGCCGATCGGAAGATGAAACTGGCTGTGTCCGGCATTGACCCACATATTGACCACGCCTGTGACCAGATACGGGTCGCGCGTCAACCCCAGGCCGGTAATATAAAACAACGTGGCCGTGATCTGGTCCGGGACCGTTACATTGACATGTTCCAGGCCGACGATATTGCCGAGATTTTCAATACTGCGATCGAACTTTTTCACCATCGGGGTCTCCATTATCAGGTATTTCCCGACCCTAGCAGGTGATCCGCCAAGTGAAAATACGCATCAAATCCTATTCCGCCGCCTGGATGGCTGGGGCGGCGCGCGTCGCGGGCAGGAATATGCCGGTGGCCACGATCAAAGCCGCAAACCCGGCGATCACCACGAAAAGCCAGAAAAATCCGCCCGTGGCGTCGAAGATGGCGCCGACCATGGGGACCGCCAGCGCGGCAACGCCGAGCGACAGCACGAATTTGACGCCATAGACCCGGGCATGCCAGTCCGACGGGCAATAGCGCGCGATCAAAGTGTTTTCCGCCGGCAGGCCGGTTGAGGTCAGCATCATCACCAGCGCCGCGGCCGCGACCAGCGGCATCTCGTTGAGCAGCGCGGCGCATATAGCCGCCGGCGCCAGCACGGCATAAGTTGCGACATAAACCGTCTTCAGGGGAAAACGGTCCGCGAGTCGCCCACCGAGAAGCTGACCGAGCATGGAAAATCCCAGCGCCACGGTCGCCAATCCGCTGATCCCGACCAGCCCGGCCCAGGCGATGGAGGACACGCGGACTTCGAGTATTTTGGGCAGGCCGACCATGATGGCCTGGGCCATGATCCCGATCGACAAGGCGGTAATCATCAAGATGCCGAGCCCGCGGATCGCATCGCGACGGTCGACGCGGTACTCGGTCAAGGACCGCTTTTTCGGGCTGGTGCTCCCCGTTGTGTCATGGCGGCTGATGACAAACGCCATCCCGGCGAGGATGCTCAAAATCCCGGGCAGAAAAAACGCCCAACGCCAACCCAAGACGCCGATCGCCACGCCCGCGATCAGGGGCGCGGCGGCGATGCCGGCGCTGCCGCAAAACCCGTTGAGCCCCAGCGCCCGTCCGGGGTTGACCGCATGGGCCACCACCACGGCGGTGCCGACCGGATGATAGATCGATGCGAACAGCCCCATGGCGCCGAGTCCCACGGCCATCGCGACGGGCGAAGCAGCAAATCCGGTGGCCACCGCGCTGGCGCCGGTCCCGAGGAAGAAAATCGCCAGCATGCCGTTCGCACTCCACCGATCGCCGAGCCAGCCGGCGGGACGCGCCGCCGCGCCGAATAAAATGAACCCCGGCAGCGACAGCATCAGCATCTCGCCATAGGGCAGGCCGAACGAGTCGCCGAGCGCCAGCACCACGGTCGGATAGATCAGCGTGAACAGATGAGAGAAAAAATGAGCCCCATTGGCATAGGCCAGCACGGATGGTCTCGTAGCTCCGGCGCGGGCAGGTTGCGGAATCGGGTTCGACATGATGCTCGGCCACATCTTGTCACCTGGGGCGAGCTTCCACAAGAGAGGTCGGGTTATAAAAAACACCGGGTATCAGCTGTTTATTATTAATTTTTGGGTGTCCCACATTCACAGTTTTTCCATAATCCTGCCCCGAAACGGCCTTGCCCCGGCGCTAGGTTAAAGCCATGAAAGGTCCTTCACACGGCAAAATTTCCCGCAACCTGCGCGAAACGCCGGCGCGGATTTCTTGGGCTCGCTATATGAGTTTTACGGGCTTCGCCTGATCGCCGAACGGCGCGGCTGGAACGCGGCGCAAATCATGGACTTGCTCCCCGGGCTGATCTGCTCAACGCCCTGGTGACAGTATGAGAAATTCATTCAGCCAAGCGCTTGATTGATATCGTCGGATAGAGCGCAGTGAACAATCCTTAACCGCCAATCCAGAAACAGCGGCCGAAACCCGGCCTCGAGAAAGGCGGTTTGCTTCATCCAGATCCGAACAGATCGAGTTGAGGGTCATCGCTGCGCCGCGCCAATTCCTGCTCGGACTCGACGCTGCCGTCGCCCCTGATATGATGGATTTCGGCGCCCGCCGCGAGCAGCGGCGGCGTCAGCAAAAATCGCCGGTGGCATTGCAAGGGGTTTTCCTCGGCGCAGACCAGCGCGATTGTTTTGGTTGCGGCCTGGAACAGCAGCCTGTCCAGACCGTCCTGCAGTTCCGGCCATTGTCTCAGCTTGTCCCATTGAACGTCGCCGTCGGGCCCATAAAATTCGCGTTCGGCCGGTCGGCCGGACAGCCGGTCGCCGAACCACTGATAGGCGAGCCCAGCGGATTCAAGCGAGTCGCGAAATTTCTCCCGGTTGAATTGCGGATTGTAACGCGAAAAAGGTTGGCCCCGGACGTCGGCAATCAGAGTAACGCCGTGTTGCCGCGCCAGTTCGATGAAGTGCGCGATACCGTGGCGCGAATGTCCGAGTGTATAAAGGCGCTTCACGCCGCTACCGGATCGGCATGTCGAAGACCAGCACGTCTGAATCTTCCAGCGCCGTGATGGTCAGGCTGTCGAGGTCGGAAATCACCGCGCCGTCGCGTTCGCGCAGTTCAGTATCGTGGAGCGCGAGACGGCCCAAAGCCACCACCAGATAGGCCTGCCGCCCATGCCGGAGCGCGAAGTCAACGCAGTCGCCGGATTTGAGATTACCGCCCAGGATGGCGGCGTCGACCCGGATGTCCGCGCCGTCGGGCCGCCTTTCCATGCCCGACGCCAGAACCGTGAGCACGCCGGTTTCCGAGCCCTTGGGATCGGTCAGATCGAC
>JAYZAW010000162.1:0-4603 GCA_036339495.1 Pseudomonadota bacterium
ATGCCCACCGGGAACGGGGTTGAGACGCCCAGAGCGATATTACCCCTCTCCCGCGAGGGGGGAGGGGTTTCTATCGTCTTGCTCCGAGGCTAAACCCCACGCATCCCGCGCCATACATTCCGAAATCTCCACGCGCAGCACATTGATCCGCCGCCGCAAATCCATCCCGTCGCGCCGCATCTCGATATACGCCCGGCCGCGCCCGCCATGGACCCAGCGCGCCCGCCGGCTCCGCGCCAGACCTGCCACGCTGCGCGGCCCGGTCGATTTGCCGCCATGCAGCCGGCAGCGGAGGTTTTTCATCGCCGGCTGGCAACCGGGATGCCCGGCCCGGGTGCGCGCGCCGCAGCGCCGCGCCAGACGCAAATCCCCCGGTGGATTGCCGTTGCGCAACCTCCCGGTGCCCGTGGCGACGAGCACGCGGTTTTGGGCGGGTGCGCTGTTGGCGGCGGCGGTCATGATCCAGGCTCGGCCGAGGGTGCGGGCTCAGCGGCTGGAGAACACAGAGGGGCACAGAGAAGAAATTGTTTTCAAACCGTCGGGCGGGTTTGATGGTCGGGCGTTTTCGAGGGTTCGGGAATTTTTGAATCTTCTCTGTGAGACTCTGTGTTCTCGGTGTTCTCTGTGGTTCAAAACCCCGCTTGCCGCGCGCGGGCGGGCTCAACATTGTGTGAGAGGTGGTTGATTCCATTGGCCCGTGACGCAACACTCCATTCTTGACAACGATGAAGGACAGCATTATGGCCGAAACCGCCGGAAAATCGCCTGGGTTCGCCAAGGCGCCGGATTATGACGTTCATCTGGAGCCGTCGCCACGGCGGTTGCAGGTGATGTTCAATGGCGAGACCGTTGCGGATTCCATCAATGCGGTGCTGATGTATGAGAGCCGGCATATCCCGGTCTATTATTTTCCCATGGAGGATATCCGGGCCGATTTTCTGACGCCCACGGAGGAGAGGTCGTTTTGTCCGTTCAAGGGGCATGCGTCTTACTGGTCGGTTTCCGCCGGTGGCAAAGTTTCGGAGAACGCGCTCTGGTCGTACGCGACGCCGTATGACGAGGTGCCCGAGCTTGCCGGGTATGGCGCGTTTTACTGGAACCGGGTCGATCACTGGTATGAGGAGGACGAGGAGGTATTCGTCCATCCGCGCGACCCCTTTAAAAGGATCGACGTGCTGCCGTCGTCGCGCGCGGTCAGGGTGATGCTGGGCGGCGAGATCGTGGCCGAGACCACGCGGGCGCATTTCCTGTTCGAGATCGGCATGCCGACGCGCTACTACATGCCCGCCGAAGACGTGCGCATGGATCTGCTGACGCCGAGCGACAGCCGCACGGGGTGTCCGTATAAGGGCCAGGCGGTCTATTGGTTGGCGACGGTGGGCGGAGAGGTGTATGACGATATCGTCTGGGGCTATCCCGACCCCGCGCCCGAATGTCCGCGCATCAAGGACCTCATGTGTTTTTATAACGAGAACGTGGAAGCGATTACCGTTGACGGCGCGCTGGTCGAAAAGCCCGTAACGAACTGGTCGAAATAAACTTTAATCAAAATTCTCCTCCCCCCTTTGAGGGGGTGGGGCGCAAGCGCCTGAAGAAACTTTTAGCCGCCTTCCGGCGGCGTCCCCCCACCCTGCCTTCCCCTCAAGGGGGGAGAGGATTCATTTGTACATTAAGGCGCCGGCATCACCGTGCCGCATTCGGAGCAGGTCCGGAACTCCTCCGAGTCGAAGAAGTTCTGGTAGGCCTTGGACACCGGATCGATTTTGTAGTCGCTGACGATGAACTGTTCCTCATGCAGCAGATTGTCGCATTCCTGGCAGAACCATTGGAAGCGGTCGATTTCGCCGTCGCGGCGCTGGCGTTCCATCACCAGCACGAAGGCGTCGGGCGGGAAGCGCGGCGAATGGGGCACGCCGGCCGGGGTGTGGATGGTCGCGCCTTCCTTGAGCACGGCGATTTCCTCCGTGCCTTCCGGGGTGTGGTAATGCAAATTCATGTCGCCCTTGATCATGAACATGACCTCGTCGCACGGGTCGATGTGGAACTCGCTGCGATATTCCCGGCCGCGCGCCACGAAGGCCAGCGAGTTCGGTTCTTGCCACAACACGCTGACGCGGTTTCCGGTCTCGGCGAGATCATTGGCCACGGCGTAGAGATCGGCTATCGGCATCGGTTTCATATTTCGGCTCCTCGGTTGGCGCGCCGCAGGATAGGATAGAGCTCATCGATCCACTCTGAAAGGCGCAATTCACATGACAGATACGGCGCTCCCGCTCTCCAGGTTCAAGGTTCTCGATCTCACCCGCGCCCGATCGGGGCCGACATGCGTGCGCCAGCTCGCCGATTGGGGCGCCGACGTGATCAAGATGGAGCAGCCCGTGGCCCAGACGGACGGCTATACGGGCGGGCGGGAATCGTCTGATTTCCAGAACCTGCACCGTAACAAGCGTTCGATGACGCTCAATCTAAAAGTGCCCGAGGGGCTGGAAGTTTTCCTGAAGCTGGTGGAGACCGCCGACGTGGTGGTGGAAAACTACCGGCCCGACGTGAAAAACCGGCTCGGCATCGATTACGCCTCGCTGCGGAAATTCAATCCGCGCATCGTGCTGGGCTCAATATCCGGCTTCGGCCAGGACGGACCCTACGCCAACCGGCCCGGCTACGACCAAGTCGCCCAGGGCATGGGCGGGTTGATGTCGGTTACCGGCCTGCCGGGGCAGGGGCCGGTGCGCGCCGGCGCGGCGATTGCCGATATCACCGGCGGGCTGTACTGCGCCATGGGGATATTGGCGGCGCTGCTGGAGCGCGAGGTTTCCGGCGAGGGCCAGTGGGTCGATTCGTCGCTGCTGGCGGCGCAGATCGCGGTGCTCGATTTCCAGGCGGCGCGCTGGACCGTCGACGGCGACATCGCGCCGCAGGCCGGCAACGACCACCCGACCAACATGCCGACCGGCATGTTCGAAACCAACGACGGCTATAGAAATATCGCGGCGTCGGGCGATGTGATGTTCGCGCGCCTCAGCAAAGCCCTTGGCGCCGACGGCCTGCAGGACGAGGCGCGCTTCCTCACGCCGAAAGACCGGCGCGAAAACCGCAAGGAAATCCACGCAGCGATCAGCGAATATACGCGGACCCGGACGACGGCCGAGTGGGTTGCCCATCTCAACGAAAATGGCGTGCCGTCGGGCCCGGTCTATACGCTCGACCAGACCTTCGCCGACCCCCAGGTCATGCATATCGGCATGGCGGCGACGGTCGATCATCCGACGCGCGGCCCGATCGATCTGGTCGGCCAGCCGGTCCGGTTTCACCGCACGCCCTGGCAATTGCGCAAGGCGGCGCCCGAGATGGGCCAGCATACCGACGATATTCTCGCTGATCTGGGCTATTCCGACGGCGATATCGCCGCGCTGCGCGACCACAAAGCGGTTTAAACAGGGATATATGCCATGGACGGATTAAATCTTACCACCGACAAGATGCTCGCCTCCATTGAGAACGGCGTCGGCGTCATGACCTATAACCAGCCGGAAAAGCGCAATGCGGTCAATCACGAGATGCGGCTTGCGGTCATCGATATCCTGAACTCGTTCGCCGAGAATCCCGATGTCCGCGTTGTGGTCATCACGGGAGCGGGCGGCAAGGCGTTCGTGTCCGGCGCCGATATATCCGAATTCGACTCCAGGCGGTCGACGCCGGAACAAATCGCCGAATACGGCGCGGTATCGAAGCGCGTTGGGCAGGCCTATGCCATGCTCGGCAAGCCGTTGATCGGGATGATCAGGGGCTTTTGTCTCGGCGGCGGGCTCGCCACCGCGCTGAACGCGGATATCCGGATCGCCACCGACGGTTCCCAGTTCGGCATTCCCGCCGCCCGGCTCGGGCTCGGGTTCGGGTTCGAGGGCGTAAAAAATCTCGCCGCGGTGGTCGGGCAACCCAATGCCGCCGAAATTCTCTATACGGGGCGCCGGTTTACGGCCGACGAGGCGCTGGCCATGGGGCTGGTCAACCGGGTCGTGCCGGATGACGAATTGGAAAGCGCGGTGCGCGAACTTGCCGAGCAGATTGCCGAGAACGCACCGCTGACCCTGCGCTCGCTCAATTTCAGCCTGCGGGAAAACGCCAAGGAACCGGCCGACCGCGACGCCGCGCGCATTCAGGAACTGGTCGATGCCTGCATGGCGAGCGAGGATTACAAGGAAGGCCGCAAGGCCTTCATGGAAAAACGCAAGGCTGTCTTCAAAGGACGTTAAACGCCCAATTGGTCGGCGACCGCCAATATCCGGTGCATGGTGCGCAGCACCGGGCGTTCGATCAGTTCGCCGTCGACCACCAGAAGTCCCGTGGTGTTGTTGGCGAATTCGGCGACAAAGCGGCGCGCCCGCTCGACGTCCTCGGCCGAAGGTGAAAAGACCTTATTGATGATCGGGACCTGCTTTGGGTGGATCGACGCCTTGCCGGTAAAGCCGAGCTCGTTGCTGGCCTGGGCCTCGACCACCAGCCCGTCCTGATCGTCGAGATCGAGCCATGGCACATCGAGCAAATCGTGATCGTACCGCGCCGCTGCATGGACCACGCGCGAACGCGCATACAGCATGGTCTC
>JAYZAW010000163.1:0-9700 GCA_036339495.1 Pseudomonadota bacterium
TTCGGTGGCATTCTGCCGTTCTTCTGCGCCGATGTCGTCCGGCTGGCGGTGATCGTGCTGTTCCCGGGAATCGTTCTCTATCTGCCCAAGGCGTGGAATTTGATGGGCGGATAGACTTTGCCGGTCCTCGACGCTAATTTATAGGCCTGATTACCAGAGGTTTCGTAAATGACCGACTTCATGGCCGCGCTCGACCTGCGAACCGCCGACACCCTCAATGCCTGCACGAGCTGCGGGAAATGCGTCGAGGTGTGCCCGATGGCGGAACCGGCTGGGCTCGACGCCGGCCAGTCGAAATCCATCGTTGGCGGCGTTCTGGAATTCATCCGCACCGGTAAAGGCCCGGAAGCATCGGCGCGATTTGCCAATAGCTGTAGCGGCAGCGGCCATTGCATCACCGCCTGTCCGGAAGGCGTCAATCCACGCTTCATGCTGGCCATGGCGCGCGCCGCCTTGCGGCGCGACCAAGATAATACCCTCGAAACCGCGAAAAATGGCAGCGCCCAGCAATTTCGCGGCGTCAGCCGGGGCGTGCGGGTGCTGTCCCAACTGCAACTGGCGCCCGATCAGTTACGGAGAATGGGCCAACTGCGCGGCGGCGTTGAGCCGGAGAACCCCGACGTGTTGTTCTATACCGGCTGCAACGTGTTGAAGACGCCCCATATCGTGCTGTTGTGCCTGGACATTCTCGATGCGCTTGGCATCACCTTTGCGGTGCGCGGCGGGCCAAGCCATTGCTGCGGCGTATTCCAACTCGGAACCGGTGATGTCGAAGGCTTCGAACGCATGGCGCTGCGCACCATCGACAAGCTGGCCGAGGCCGGAGGCGCAGAAACATTGTCATGGTGCGCCAGCTGCCAGGTTCATCTCGGCGACGTGGCCCTGGAAACCGCCGCGCCGGTCGACGCGCCGAAACAGATCGATCTGTCGCCGTTTGTCATTTTCCTGGCCGGCAAGCTCGATGAACTGAAACCGCTGATGACAAAACAGGTCAAAAAGCGTGTCGGGCTGCACGAACATCCCGGCGTCGGGGGCATTACCGAGGCCGCGCGGTCACTGCTGGAAGCGATTCCGGGCCTGGAATTCGTCGATCTCGAACAGCCCCGCGTCGGCTATATGTGCAACAAGATCAACGTGCTGCCGGATTACAAACGCGACTACCACACCGAACAGCTCGAAGCCGCCGAAGCGGCGGGCGTCGACACTTTGGCCGGCATCTACCATGTGTGTCACCGGGAACTCTGCTCGCACGAGCGCGACTGGCCGTTCGAGGTGGTGAATTTCATGGAGTTGCTGGGCGAAAGCATGGGCATCGCGCACCCCGATCTGTTCAAGCGCATGAAGCTGATGCAGGATGTCGACGCGATCATCGCCGACAGCGCCGACATGATCGCCGAATACGACATGGATTTGGATGAAGTCCGCGCCGTGGTGCTCAAAGACATGCTGAACGAACAGCCGCTGCCGCTGGGTCGGGTGATTTAATCCTCGCTGCAACCGAGATAGGCGACCGCCTCGATTTCGACCAGAACCTCGGGCGTGGCCAGCGCCGAGACCTCGACCAACGAGCAGGATGGAAAATCGCCGGTGAAGCATTCCGCCCGCGCGCGCCATACGTCGTCGCGCTGCTTGATATCGGTCACGAAGATCAACAGCTTGACGATATCGTTCATTTTGCCGCCGGCGGCCTCTATCATGTGCCTGATTTTCTCGAAGGTGCGCACCGACTGGTCATACATGGAGCCGTCGCCCATCACGTTGCCCGCCAGATCATGGGCGGTCATGCCGGAAATAAACACCTGATCGCCGCGCACCACGGCGTTCGACCAGGTTTGCGGGCGCGGCTCCTTTACATGAGGGCTCGAAACGGCTTTCTTTTTCATGACTGATCTTCCCGTGAATAAAATCCTGTCGACACTATACCGGACACCCTCCCATGAAACCCGATATTCTGATCCTGATGCCATTGATCGAACGCTGGCACGATGAATTGGCCGAGGAATTCACAATTCATTTTGTCCGTCCCGGGGAAGACTGGGAGCCGGTTCTGAAGACCGCGGGCGACCGGATACGCGCGGTCGTCACCAACGGAACGACGGGTATCGACGACGACGCCATCGACGCCCTGCCGAACCTCGAAATCATCGCCAGTTTCAGCGCCGGGTATGAAGGAGTCGACCTGGATGCGGCGCGGGCGCGCAACGTCTCGGTAACCCATGGGCCGGGCGTCAATGCCGCCAGCGCAGCCGATCATGCGATGGGGTTGTTGCTGGCGATCCAGCGCGGCATCGTGCGGCGCGACAAAGGTTTGCGGAACGGCGCATGGGGCGAGACCAGGTGGTTGTCGCCGACGATCACCGGGAAGAGCCTCGGCATACTCGGTCTCGGCGCGGTGGGCTCGGAGATTGCCAAGCGCGCCGCCGGGTTCGACATGACCATCGCCTATCACAACCGGCGGCCGCGCGCGGGATCGTCCTATCATTACGCCGACAGCCCAGCGGCGCTGGCAGAGAAATCAAACTATCTGATCGCGTGCTGTCCGGGCGACGAGTCGACACGCCACATTATTGACGCGGAGGTATTGCGGGCGCTGGGCCCCGAAGGGTATGTCGTCAATATCGCGCGCGGATCGGTCGTCGATACGGTTGCGCTGATCGCCGCGCTGAACATCGGCGTGATCGCGGGCGCGGCGCTCGACGTGTTCGAAAACGAGCCGGAAATACCCAAGGGGCTCTTCGAAGTGGATAATGTCGTGCTGTCGCCCCATGTTGCGGGATTTACGCCGGAAGCGTTCCGGGGCGGGTTTGAACTGGTGCGCGACAATCTGCGCGCCCATTTCACGGGCAACCCACTGCCGACGCCGGTTCCCTGATCAAAAAGCGGGATCACTCCGGTCGATTTGACGGCAATGTGTATTTACACGAGGCCGAAAATCATGGCATTTTGTCTGGGTTCATAGGATGGGAGAACCAAAAAGATGAATAGCTCCACGACGCAAACAGTTGCGCCCGCGCAAACCCGGTCGACGGTCATTGCGACGGCGGCATTTGCCATGTTGTTCGGCATATTCCTGGTATACGGCGCGGCATTTGCCAATTCGGAAATTGTGCATAACGCGGTTCACGACGCGCGCCACGCTTTCTCTTTTCCCTGCCACTAAAATATAGACAATAATATGTTTCGACGAATTATGCTGGCGGCCATCATGGCCGGACTGATTGCCGGGCTTGTCATTTCCGTGGTGCAGGAATTCACCACCACGCCCATCATTCTGCACGCCGAGGAATATGAAAATTCGGGCGCGCCGGACCATCACGCCGCCGCGCAACCGGCCGTCAAAGAGGCGGCGGAACCCGAAGAAGCATGGGGACCGGGCGACGGTATCGAGCGGACCGCCTATACGGCGCTCGGAAATATAGTCCTTGCGGTCGGGTTCGGGCTTATCCTGATTGCGTGCTTCGCCATGCGTGGCGGAGAGATCGACGGACGGAAAGGCGTTCTTTGGGGCCTGGCCGGATTTGCCGTGTTTTCCCTGGGCCCCGGTCTGGGCCTGCCGCCCGAAGCGCCGGGCAGCATGGCCGCCGAATTGGCCGCCCGTCAGGGATGGTGGCTGGCGGCGGCGGCGGCCACGGCGCTGGGCCTCGCGCTCATGGTGTTCGGCAAGGGAATACCCTGGGTCATATTGGGAATTGTCATCCTGGCCGCGCCGCACATTATCGGCGCGCCGCATCCGGAAGAAATCGGCGCCAAGTTTCCGCCGGAAATCGCCGGTCATTTCGCGGCCGCGTCCCTGGTAACGGCCGCGATCTTCTGGGCGGTTCTGGGGTGGCTCAGCGGAACCTTCTATCGCCGCGCCGGAGTCAGCGCGTAAGCGCGCCAACCAGCCCGGCGAGGCTGGGATGTGTGTCCAGATTTCCTACGAATTCGATGATTTGAGCGGCCTTGTCGTCCGGCCAATCGGCGTGCGATGCGCACCCCCTGAATTTTTCCGTAACGTCGTCGAAACTCATCGGCGCGTTGGTGCTGCCGCGCGCGTAATCGGCCCGGCCGGAAAGTGTTCGCCCGTCGGACAGGTCGATTTCGATCAGGGTGGTAACATTGGTGAAACCGGGTTCCGGGTCGGAATAGCCGCCATAATCAACGCGATCCATCATGGCCATCACATCGGGCCGTGAGACCACCTGATCGGTGAATTCCGACAACCCGGCGCGCCCGTCCAAAATCAGAATGGCGACGCAGAATTCCATGCTGAACTTGGCCTGCAATCCGGTGGTCGGAAGTTCGCTTGCCAAAATTTTCCGGATGCGGTCATTGGTGCGCACGCGGATCGCGGCGACCTCATCGGACCTGATATCTTCCTCGCGCAGTAAATCTCCGGTCGCCGCCAATGCCGGATGGGTCAGCGCGCCGGACGGGTGGGGCTTGATCCACATGCCGGGGTTGCTGAATGCCCAGGGCGCGCCGAGCCGACCGTCGATGATACTTTCGTCGTAGCCGCCGCCGGCCGCCTCGATATAGCCTGCGGGACCTTCCAGCGCATCCGCCGCGCCTTCCAAACCACGGGCCGCGAAATCCGCCGCCGCCACGCCGCATTCGGCGGCATGGCCGGCATGCAGCACTTCGACGATGGATCCGAAATTGCGCCGGATGCCGGATGCCGCACTGGCGGCAAAGGCCAGCGCACCCGATATGCCGGATTCATCAAGCCCGATGATCCGTCCCGCAGTTGCGGCGCATCCGAACGCGTTCAAGGTGCCGGTGGTATGAAATCCGTCCGAATAATGCCGCTGGTCAATAGCGTGGCTGAGCTTGCAGGCGATTTCGACGCCCATGTGATAGGCGGTCATGAGTTCCCGGCCGTCAATGTTCAAGCTTTCGCCGAGTGCCAGCGCCGTGGCCAAAACGGGACCAGTGGCGTGAATGCCGCCGTTGCGGGCGGCATCGGCCTGCGGGTTGGTGTCGTCGAAATTATCGGCATGGATCGAGGTTCCGTTGCACAGGGCCGCAAAGCGCGCGGGCGCGCGATGGCCGGTCCCCAGGATCGACGCATCGCCATCCGCCGCGCAGACCGACAACACATGATCGCGCGTCATTTGGGCCGGCGGCGCGATTGATCCGGCCAGTGCGAGACCGAGCGCATCGAGGATATGGATTTTGCCGCGCTCGATCACCTCACCCGGAATATCGTCAAACCTGGTATCCAGCGCAAATCGCGCGAGGGTTTCCGTGAGCGGGAAGCTCAGCGCATTGCCTCTGTAATGTTGACGACCAACTCTTCCATGTCGGCGGCGCCGTTCATGCGCGACGCGACGGCGATATGGGGCGACAGGACCACATTGTCGAAATTCTTCAGCGGCTCATCCTTGTCACCCGGTTCCTTGTAATGCACGTCGATCCCCGCCCCGCCGAGCCGGCCCGATTCCAGTGCTTCCATCAGTGCATTGCGGTCCACGATGGCGGCGCGTGAGATGTTGACCAGAAACGCGCCGGGTTTCATGCGCGCGAAGGCGGCTTTGTCAATCATGCCCTCGGTCGACGCATTCAGCGGCAGCTGGATGGTCATGAAATCGGATTGCTCGAGCAATTCCTCGAACGATACGTAGCGCGCGCCGAGCGCCGCCTCGATATCGGCCGGGAGCCGGGTGCGCTGGTAATAGACGATGTTCATGTTGAATGCCTTCGCCCGTTCGGCCAATTCACGGCCGATTTCGCCGAGCCCCAGTACGCCGATAGTCGAGCCCTGCAGCGTCACCAGCCCGCCGACACGCGCCCAGTTGGCCGCGGCCACGTGGCGGGCGTCATACATTTTCGGCTGATATCCGGCGTCCCGCAGGCTGTCTTCGTCGAGTCTTCCCTCGGTCGAGACAATTTTTTTGGCCAACGCCATCACCAGGGCAAAGGCATGTTCGGCGACCGCAATATTGACCCGGCGACGCAGAGGCTTGACCACGACTTCATGACGCGCGCAGGCCTCGAGATCGATATTGCGCAGATCGACGCCGAATTTCTGGACGATCTTTAGATTGGGCGCGGTCGAAAGCTCTTCCTCGCCGATCGTGAAATTCTCCACGATGGTTGCGTCGGCGTCCTTGATTTCCGCGCGGAACGTCTCCTGATCATCGACCATGGTGAACGAGGCGGGAAACAGCCCCTCCGCCAATCCTCGAAGCTTGGCGAGAAACCCGTCGAAGTCTTTCATATCGACGGAATAGTAGTCCGCAATCGCGGCCAGCCGCTCCGGATCGGTATCGGGATCCAGAATGACCTGGGCGGAACGGATGATCTTGTCATCCTGGGCGACGATCTTCGGCATGTGCTCGACTCTCCCAAACCTTGACGGACTAATTCCGGTCCTTGGCGGCGGAGGTTCCGGCCAGACGGCCGAACACCGACCCCGCCGTCAGACCCGAGCCGCCCGGATAGTTGAAATAGAACAGCCCGCCGACCAGTTCGCCCGCCGCAAACAGCCCCTTGATCGGCACGGCTTCCGTATCCAGCACCTGGCCGTCCGTGTTGATTTTCAGCCCGCCAAAGGTGAAGGAAAGCCCGCAGGTCACCGCATAGGCCTCGAACGGCGCTTCATCGACCGGGTTGGCCCAGTTGGATTTATTGATCTTGAGCCCCTCGGTGCGGAGCCCGTCCTTGATATTGGGGTTGAAGGTCACCTCGCGCGTTACCGCCGCGTTATATTTCTTGACGGTTTCGAGGAACGCGTCCGGGTTGACGCCTTCCAGCTTGCCGGCCAGTTCCTCGATCGTGTCGGCGGTGACCTTGGTGACCTGGCGAATGTTGTATTCGTCGCGCTTCATGGGCAGGGATTTCTTGTCGAACACCTGCCAGGCGAACTGACCCGGCTGTTCGAGTATGACCTTGCCGTATTTGGCGTAGGTGTAGTTGCGGAAATCGGCGCCCTCATCGACGAAGCGCCTGCCGTCGGCATTGACCATGATGGTGAACGGATAGCTGTGTTTCTGGAACTGATCGCCGACCGCCAGATCGCCGAAATCGGGCGCGTTGCGTTCCCAGCCGACCGCGTGGCCGCCGGACCAGTTGCCCCACGGCATGGCGCCCACATCGAGCGCCATATTGATGCCGTCGCCGGTATTGAAGCGCGTACCGCGCACCTTGGCCAGTTCCCAGCCCGGGCCGAGATAGCGCGTGCGCATTTCCGCATTGGCCTGGAATCCGCCCGACGCCAGCACGACCGATTTGGCGGCGATATCGATGATTTCGTCGTTGCGGCGCATTTTCACGCCATTGACCGCAATGCCGTCGAAAATCAGCGACAACGCGCGCGCGCCGTACAGGATATCGATGCCGTTTTCTTCCAGCGCCTTGGTGAGCCCGTCGGTCAGGCCGGGACCGCCGCCGGTGGTTTCCACCGTCAGCCCGCCCCAGAACTTGAACTTGCCGTCGATTTTGAACGCCTGGCGGCCCCAGATCGGCGCAAAGCGGATTCCCTTGGTCCGCATCCAGTTTACGGTCTCGAAACTCCTGGTGACCAGAATCTCCACCATGTCCGGGTCGGCGCGGTACTGGGTAACCCGCGCCATGTCGTCGTAGAAATTATCCTGGGTATAAGTTCCAAAATCCGTGTCGGCGCATTCCTGATCGCTGAGATCGGGCATCAGCCGGCGCAGATCGTCAACGCCTTCATAGACAATGCGCATGGCGCCGGCGGTAAAGCGGCTATTGCCGTTGGCTTCGTCCTCGTTGGCGCGTTCCAGCACCAGGACGCTTTTGCCGCTTTCCCGCGCGGCCAGGGCGGCGCACATGGCCGCATTGCCGGCGCCAACCACGACGATATCGTATTCCATGCCACTCATCGGTCTGTTCCTTCGGATTGTCTTGTCCAGTTGGCGGCACAATAACGCGCCAGACCGGCGCGTTCGAGGGGTGAAGCAAAAATTATATTTGAGGATGGTAAATGATTTACCCTCGCCCCTTGCGGGAGGGGGAATTTATCCGTAGAAGCGAAGAAATCGCTCCTTAATCCTCGACCCGCAGCCAGCCGAGCGCTCGCATTACCGGTTCGTCCGACATCATGAACAATGTCGCATCGTCGGATAAGTGATGCTCGAACGGCCGCCACGCCGGTATCGCGATCACGTCGCCGCGTTGCCACTCGAAGCGTTCGCCGTCGATCACCGTGACGCCGGCGCCTTCGACGGGGCAGAAAATCTGGTTGGCGGTGGTGCGGATTCGCGGCGTCTTGCCGCCCTCCATGCGTTGCATGAACAGCGCCATGGTCGCCATGGCCGGATCACCGAGCTGGACGCGCCGCCCAAAACGGCCTTTCGGGTCCGGCGGCGCGCGGTCGAGATCGGCCTGGACCTGTTCCCAGGGAAAAATATTGGGCGAGACCGTCGGGGTCGAGGCGATCGGTTCGAACCCGTCCGGATGGGTCTCAAAAAACATCGGCTCGATCAGATGGGTCAGCGGCACGTCGAGGCAATCGAGCCAGTAGCACGGCCCGTCGGACTCGCTGCCATGGCCGTGCCAGTGCCAGTTCGGCGTCAGCAGCACGTCATTGACATGCATGTCGAGCCGTTCGCCGTCGACGATGGTGTAAGCCCCCTCGCCTTCAAGAATCATGCGCAGCGCATTGGGCGTATGGCGGTGCGACCGCGCGGTTTCGCCCGGCAGGATCATCTGATAGGCGCTGATCATGGTGCGCACGGTGGGATAACGATAGCTCGAGGCCGGGTTATAAAGGATCAGATTGCGGCGCTCGGCGAGCTCAGTCGAGATCAGCCGCCCGGCCGCATCCAGCGCGGCGCGCCCGGTGTCCCACGACCATTTGGCGGGCGCGAAATTCCTAGCGGGCTCGGGGTAAAGCGACGGTTCGGGCTTGGCCCAGCCGGCCTGAATATTGTGCTCATTGAGGCGCGGGTAAAGCTCATCAAGCGTTTCGGTTTCCGCGATTTTCTCGATCACACTCGCCATGGTTTATTCCTCTTGCTGGAGCCTGATGGGACAATCCTAATCCCCCACGACAGCCCCACGCAACCGGTCGAGAACCGCCCGGCAACTCGTCATCACGCCATGCCACATGGCCATCGCGACGCACCAGGATCAGCTTTCTTTCATAGGCCGCCAGAATATCCGGTTCATCCAGCGCCGCCACATCGAGCGGCAGGCCTATCTTTTCAGCGGCGGTCTCCATCAATGCCGTATCCGGCGCATCCGGACCAAGCCGCAGCAAGGTAAAGCCGCGTCCAAACAGATCGAGTGTCGAGCGTCCATCCCGGAGCCGGACATGGGGCGCGCGTCCGCCAGGACGGGCGGTCTGGGTGTAGGTCATCACCTCATCGGGCGGGGCGGGGGTTCCGTCGGGCCAAAGGATGTCCGAGCCTTCATATTGGTAGCCGAGATGGATGCCCAGCGTGTTCCATTCGCGCAGCATGGCGTCCGAGATTTCCTTGCCGACCCGGTCGCGGGTCGCCGCGCCTTCCGGCGTATCGTCCTGCAGCGCCGAATTGTCGCCGAGGGAAAGCATGCGGGACAGATTGCCGCTGGCCTCGTTGACATTGCGTTCGCCGACCGGGCGGCGCTCGGCGCTGTAGCTATCCAGTAGTTTTTCGCCGCCCCAACCGTTCATGACGGCGGTCATCTTCCAACTCAAATCAACCGCATCGCCGATGCCCGTATTCATGCCGAACCCGCCGGTTGGCGACATGGCGCGGGCGGAATCGCCGGC